>NZ_CP033969.1:2725341-3028157 GCF_003854935.1 Cupriavidus pauculus | reverse complement strand
CGGCCGACCAGCCTGCCGACCAGCAGGCCGACACGCTGGCCGACGCCCTGGTCGCCGCATCGGCCAGCCAGGCGGCCGCGCAGTCCGCGCAGCTTTCGCAGATGTTTGCCGAGACCGGGACGCTGGCCACGGCCATCCCCGGCTACCGGCCGCGGGCGTCGCAGCAGAAGATGGCCGAGGCCGTGGCCGATGCCATCGCGCGCAACGACACGGTCATCGTCGAGGCCGGCACCGGCACCGGCAAGACCTTTGCCTACCTGGTGCCGGCCATGCTCTGGGGCGGCAAGGTCATCCTGTCCACCGGTACCAAGAACCTGCAGGACCAGCTGTTCCAGCGCGATATCCCCACCGTGCGGCACGCGCTGAACGTGCCGGTGTCGGTCTCGCTGCTCAAGGGCCGCGCCAACTACCTGTGCCACTACCACCTGGAGCGCGCGCAGGCCAGCGGCCGGCTGGCGTCGAAGCAGGACGCGGCGTGGCTGCGCGACATCGGGCGCTTTGCCCAGACCACGACCACCGGCGACAAGGCCGAACTGGCCGCCGTGCCCGAGAACGCGCCGGTCTGGCAGATGGTGACGTCCACGCGCGACAACTGCCTGGGCAGCGAATGCCCGCACTACAAGGAATGCTTTGTGATGCGGGCGCGCAAGGAGGCGCAGCAGGCCGACGTGGTGGTGGTCAACCATCACCTGTTCTTTGCCGACGTGGTGCTGCGCGATACCGGCATGGCCGAGCTGCTGCCCGCCGCCAACACCGTGATCTTCGACGAGGCCCACCAGCTGCCCGAGACCGCCACGCTGTTCTTCGGCGAGACGCTGTCCACCAGCCAGTTGCTGGAACTGGCGCGCGACACGGTGGCCGAGGGGTTGTCCCACGCGCGCGACGCCGTGGACTGGGTGGCGCTGGGCGCCCCGCTGGAACGCGCGGCTCGCGACCTGCGGCTGGCATTTGGCCGGGACAACGTGCGCATGGCGATGGGCCAGATCGACGCCGATCCGCGTACCGCCGAGCCGTTCTACGAGACGCTCGACGCGCTGGAAGAGGCGCTGGCGGGCTTTGTGGAGGCGCTGGCGTCGCAGGCCGAGCGGGCCGAGACGCTGGAGCAGTGCCATCGGCGCGCCGTGGAGCTGTCCGAGCGGCTGGAAGCCTGGCGCGACGACCGCACCGGCCCGCCGCCCGCCCCGGCCGCCCCGGCGGAAGGCGAGACGCCCGCCGCCACCGACGACGTCGCACCGGCGCCTGAACCGGCCCAGCTAGGGCCCGATACCGTGCGCTGGGTGGAAGTCTTCTCGCACACGGTGCAGCTGCACCGCACGCCGCTGTCGATCGCGCCGATCTTCACGCGCCAGCGCGAGGGCCAGCCGCGCGCCTGGGTCTTCACATCGGCCACGCTGTCGGTCAAGGGCAATTTCGCGCACTACGCGGCGCAGCTCGGACTGCCGAAGGAACAGTCGCTGACGCTGCCGAGCCCGTTCGACTACGCCAAGCAGGGCCTGCTCTACGTGCCGCGCGACATGCCGCCGCCCAATTCGCCCCAGTTCACCGAGGCCGTGGTGGAAAAGGCGCTGCCGCTGATCGAGGCGGCCGGCGGGCGGACCTTCCTGCTGTGCACGACGCTGCGCGCGGTGCAGAAGGCGTCTGACATGCTGTACGACCTGTTCGCCGCGCGGGGCATCGACCTGCCGCTGCTGGTGCAGGGCCAGGCCAGCCGCACCGAACTGCTGGACCGCTTCCGCCAGCTCGGCAACGCGGTGCTGGTGGGCAGCCAGAGCTTCTGGGAAGGGGTGGACGTACGCGGCGAGGCGCTGTCGCTGGTCATCATCGACAAGCTGCCGTTCGCGCCGCCCGATGACCCGGTGCTGGCCGCGCGCATGGAGGTGCTGCAGAAAAAGGGGCTGAGCCCGTTCGCGGTGCACCAGTTGCCGCATGCGGTGATCACGCTGAAGCAGGGCGCCGGGCGGCTGATCCGGTCGGAATCGGATCGCGGCGTGCTGACGATCTGCGACACCCGGCTGGTGGAGAAGCCCTACGGGCGCCAGATCTGGCAGAGCCTGCCGCCGTTCACGCGCACCCGCGAGGCCGACACGGTGATCCGCTTCCTCGAAGGGCTGCGCGCGGCGCCGCCGGCGGACGCGCAAGGCTAAGGCGCCTTGCCCGCGCCCGCTGCGCAGACGCTGCCATAACGGTCGGCGCCATCGCAAGCCGGGCGTGGAACCGTGGCCCGCCGTCAGGCTGGCCTGCGTTTTCGGATTAATCCTAGAAACTTGCAGCGGGGTTCTCGCTAGTATCGCGCCTTCTGAACGAGGCGGGATTCCATGCGAAGTCAAATCACGATGGCGCTTTTGCTGGCCGGCACCCTGCTTGCTGGCTGCGCATGGGCGCCCGGGATGCGGGTCGACCGCGATGCGCCGGCGGCGAGCGCCCCGGACGGCGTGACGCCGATTTCGTGGGACCTGGTCAACGCGCTGAGATCGACGCGCAGCACCCAGGACATCGACGACCTGCTGGGCGCGGGGCAGCCCTACCGTATCGGACCTGCCGATATCCTGTCCATCGTCGTGTGGGACCATCCCGAGCTGGTCTTTCCGAGCCAGACCTACACCGTTGGCATCGGCTACGAGATTCCCGGCTATAGCGGAGCGGCCAGCGTGCCCGGCTACGTCGTCAGCCATCACGGCGACATCCAGTTTCCCTACGCGGGTGTGGTCAAAGTGGCCGGCCTTACGGTCGACCAGGTGCGCACGCGCCTGACCCGTGCGCTGGCCGGCGTGGTGCGCCAGCCTCAGGTCACGGTGCGGGTGCTGGCGTACCGCAGCCAGCGGATTTACCTGGACGGCGAGGTCAGGCTGCCGGGGCCGCAATACGTGGACGACGTGCCGATGACCCTGATCGAGGCGCTAGGCCGGGCCGGCGGTGTCAACGTCAATACCGGCGACAGCAGCCGGATCCGGATTTCCCGCAAGGCGCGGAGCTGGGTCGTTGACCTGCCGGCACTGCTGCGCGCCGGGCGCAACCCCGCAGACATCCAGTTGCGCAGCGGCGACATCGTGCGCGTGGAACAGCGCGAGGACGGCAAGGTATTCGTGCTGGGCGAGGTCAACAAGCCCGTCGCGGTGCTGCCGCGCAACGGCCGCCTGACGCTTAACGAAGCGCTCGGCGAAGCGGGCGGCGTGAATCCGCAGACCAGCGACCCGCGGCAGATCTACGTGGTGCGCAGGCACGACTCGGGGCGCCCCGAAGTGTTCCACCTGGACGCCGCCTCCCCGGTGGCGATGGCGCTGGCCGAAGGGTTCCCGCTGCAGCCGCGCGACGTGGTCTACGTCGACGCCGGAGACATCACGCGCTGGGCGCGGGTCGTGAACCAGTTGATTCCGAGCGCCCAGTACGTCAACTCCACCGCCAACGTCCTGAAATGATCGTCCTTGTCGTGTGCGTGGGCAATCTCTGCCGGAGTCCGATGGCACAGGCGCTGCTGCGTCAGGCATTGCCCGATCTCACCGTGTGGTCGGCCGGACTGGCGGCGCCGGTGGGTGCGCCGGCCGATCCCCGCGCCTGTGCGGTGGCGGCCGATGCCGGCCTCGACCTGACCGGCCATCGCGCCGAGCAACTGACCGGGGTGCGGATCAGCGCGGCGAACCTGGTCCTGGTGATGGACGAGGCGCAAAAGTCCGCGCTGCAACTGCGCTACCCCATGCACTCGGGGCGGGTGTTCCGCCTGGGCGATCGCACGGTGGGCGACGTGGCGGACCCGCGCGGGCGGTCGCGGACGGCTTTCGAGCATGCATTTGCGTGCCTGGGCGAGGGCGTGCGGGACTGGGCGCCGCGCATCCGGGCGCTACAGCGGCAGGACGCGCGATGACGCTGCCACCGCTCAAGTCCTCCACTGCCCGGACCGACGTGACGATTGGGCGCCTGGTTGCGGCGCTGTCGCACTATCGGCGGTTGGCGCTCGGCATCGCCATGGCCTGCGCGCTGGCTGGCATGGCCTACGTCCTGTTGGCGCGGCCCGTCTACCAGGCCGACATGATGATCCAGCTGGACGACGCGGCCACGTCGTCGTCGACATGGAGCCTGCTGGGCGATGCGGCGTCCCTGTTCGACATGAAGTCGTCGCCGGCGGCCGAAACGCAGATCATCGGCTCCCGGCTCGTCGTGGAGCGGGCGGTGGACAAGCTGCGCCTGCATATTGGCATCGAGCCGGCCGCCAGCAGTTGGCTGGCGCGCTGGCGCGCCGCGCCGGGACCCGTGCCGGAGGTGCTGCGTTTCGATGTCCCGGCCGGCCTGGAGGGCGAGCCGTTTGTGCTGACCATGGAAAGCGAAGGCTGGCGGCTTGAGGGGCCGGGGCTCGACGTGCCGATGCGGGTCCGCGCGGGCATCGAGCAGGTGCTGTCCACCGCCGTGGGTGACTTCCGGGTACAGGTGGCGGCTTGCGCGTGCCAGCCGGATGCCCGGTTCGAACTGGTACGCCATTCCTGGCGGAAGACCGTGGCCGACGTGCGCGGGCGGCTTGTCGTTCAGGAGAAGGCTCGCCAGTCTGGCGTGCTGATCGTCACGCTGGCCGGGCATGATCCCGAGCGGCTGCGGGCGCTGGTGCGAGAGATCGGGGACCAGTATGTGCGGCAGAACGTCGAACGCAAGTCAGCGGAAGCGGCGCAGTCACTGGTGTTCCTCGAACGGCAGTTGCCAAGCCTCAAGCAAGAGTTGGAGGCGGCCCAGGACCGTTACACGTCGATGACGGCGCGGCACGGCGTGGTGGACCTGAACGAGGAGGCGAGGCTCGCCCTCAAGGCCGCGTCCGACGCCGGCACGCAGCGACTCTGGCTCACCCAGAAGCGGCAGGAACTGGTGACACGCTTTACCGAAGCCCATCCGGGCGTGATGGCCATCGATCGCCAGCTCGACGTGGTCAGGCAGAAGCAGCAGGACATGGAAAAGGTAATGCGCGGCCTGCCGGCGCTGCAGCGGCAGACCGCGCAACTGGCACTCGATGTTCGGATCGCCACCGAGCGCTACACGTCGCTGCTGGGCAGCGCGCAGCAACTGGCGCTGATGAAGGCGGGGCGCGTGGCCAGTGCGCGGGTGGTGGATCCGGCCGAGGTGGCCGAGGACCCCGTGGCGCCGAATCGCCTGATGGTGCTGGTCGCGGCCTTGCTTGCGGGCATCGTTGCAGGGGCCGGCGCAGCATTCGCCGCCGACTGGATGGCCAGCGCCGTCAGCGAGCCTGACGAGATCGAGCATGTTCTGGGTGTACCGGTGCTGGGGGTGGTGCCGCGCTCGGCCCGGCAGGCGGATCTGGATGCGGCGCGGCAGCGCCCCGACGAGCGTCTGTTGTGCGGTGTGGCGAAATCCGATCCGGCCATCGAAAGCCTGCGCAGCCTGCTGACGGCGCTGCAGCTTTCCAGCTTGAGCCGTGAGCGCAACGTGCTGCTGGTGACGGGCAGCGAGCCCGCTGCCGGCAAGACGTTCGTCAGCGCCAATCTGGCAGCCGTGCTGGCTGCGGCCGGGCAGAAGGTGTTGCTGATCGATGGCGATATGCGCCGCGGCACCCTGCACTGGATGTTCGGGCGCGGCGCCGCCCCGGGCCTGTCCGAAGTGCTCGCCCATGCAGCCGACTGGCAGCAGGTGGTGCAGCGGGAGGCCAGTGGCCTGGACCTGATCAGTTGCGGCGATCCGCAGCCCCATGTTGGCGACATGCTCGCCCGCGCGGACCTCGACACCCTGCTCGGCGAAGCGCGCCAGCGCTACGACGTCGTGCTGATCGACACACCCCCCGCACTGGCCGCCGCCGACGCGGCCCGGCTGGCGCGGCATGCCGACCTGGTGCTGCTGGTGGCCCGGGCGGGCCATTCGCGGCTGGCCGATCTGACCGCGGCGTGCAAGCAGTTGCGCCAGTCCGGCGCGGCCGTGGGTGGCGTGGTCCTGAACGATCTGGTGCCTCGCCTGGGGTGCTACGGCTATCCCTATGCTGGCTACGGCGGGTATGGCGCGGATATGCCGGGGCGCACGCGGCCACGCGGCTTCAGTCTCCGGCGACGGCGCGACGGGGGCGTGGCATGAGCCCCGGATCGCCCTTGAACGTGATGATCGTGGCCGAGGCGGCGGCGGGCGGCGTTGCAACGCATCTTGCGGACCTTGTGCGCGGGCTCGCGGCACTGGGCGAACACGTGCACCTGGCGGTGCCGGCCGGTGACAGGCTGGATCCGGCCGTCATCGACGCGTCGGTGCGGCATTGCTGTGCCAGTGTGACCTGCCTGCCGATGCCGCGACGTATCGGCTGGCGCGACGTGCCGGCCTGGTGGAATCTGTCCCACCTGCTGGCCCGCGTGCGGCCCGACATCGTGCACAGTCATAGTTCCAAGGCGGGCGTGCTGGCCCGGGCCTGCCGGGGGCCATGGCGCCAGGTGTACACGCCGCATGCGTTGTACACGCTCAATCCGTCGTTATCCAGGCTTCAGCGCCGGGTGTTCGGCGGCGTGGAAGCATTGCTCGGCCGCCACCGTACCGATCGCCTGATTGCCGTATCGCAGACGGAGGCACGGCATGCGCAAGAGTCGCTGGGTATTCCGTCGTCCCGCATCGTGACGATTCCCAACGGCGTGCAGCCGGTCTGCCTGCTGGGGCGCGATGCGGCACGGGCCGCACTGGGCCTGCACCCTACGCGGTTCATGGTCGGCTTTGTCGGCCGGTTTGCGCATCAAAAGGGATTGGATCGGCTGGTGCGGGTGGCCGAACTGCTTCAGGCCGACGTCGGCGGCGCGCTGGAGTTCGCCCTGATCGGGACCGGCGATCTCCAGGCGGCGGCCGGGCGGCCGGTTGAGCGCCTGCCGGCCAATGTGCGGGTGATCGGCAGGGTCGACCATGCGCGGACGTACCTGTCTGCATTCGACGTGCTGCTGGTGCCCAGCCGCTACGAGGGATTTCCTTATGTCTATCTGGAAGCGATGGCGGCCGGGCTGCCAATTGTGACGGCGCGCGTGGCCGGGGCCAGCGAACTGGTGGATGCCGAGCAGATCGGCCTTGTCGTGGTGAATCAGGACGACCCCCAGGCCATGGCCGGGGCGGTGCGCACGCTGTACGCCAACGCGGCGCTGCGCGGGCGCTTGGCGAGCCGTTGCGCGGCCGCGCTGGGCCGCTACACCGCGCAGGCCATGGTCGCGCGCACTGCCGCGGTTTATCGCCAGCTTGTCGAGGAGCGTACATGACGATGGCGCGCATCTGCCGCGTGGCGCTGCTCCACGCCTACAGCCGGCGCAATGCCGGAGACGGCCTGCTGGTGGACCTGTCTGTCCGCATGATCCGTGAGGCGCTGGGACAGCACTGCCAGATCACGCTCGTCGCATCGGACCCCGCTTCATTCGGGGACATGGATCATGTCCTGCCCGCCCCGGTGATTGCCCGGCAAGGCTGGCATCGCGTCTGGGCGTGCGGACTGGCGCTGGTCGCCATACCAACCGCCGAGACGCGGCGCCTTGCCCGGGTGCTGGATTCGGCCGACGTGATCGTGGGCGTGGGCGGTGGCTATCTGCGTGCACGCAATACCTGGCAAGCGCTCAAACTGCAGGCCGGCCATCTGGTGCAGCTGCGCGCGGCGGTAGCGTCCGGGCGCCCGGCCATCTACCTGCCGCAGAGCATCGGGCCTGTCGTGGCCGGGCCGGGCGGCGCGTCGTCCAGCCTGGGCGATGGCTTGGCAAGGCAACTGGGGACGTTGGCGCGTGTCTATGTCCGCGATCACCGGTCGCTGGCGTGGCTCGATGGCCGCGCCAACGTGCGGCGGGCCCCCGATCTGGCCGTGCTGGAGCTGGGCCATCGGCTGGGCGGGGCAGTGGCGTCCGCCGAGGCAGCCCAAAGCCGCCAGCATCCCGTCCGCAACGTCTGCATGGTGCTGCGTGAAGCGCCGGCCTGGCATCCCGATCGGCGCGAGCATTACAGGCTGATGCTGCACCGGCTGATCGAGCGGCTGCGGGGCGAATGCCGGGTATCGTTCGCCGTGCAGAGCGCGGTGCGCGGCAATGACGATACGGCGTTCTATCGCGCGCTTGGCTTGACGCCGCACGGGTTGCTGCGGGACGTGCTCCGTAACGATCGCCCGGACGCAGTGGTGTCGGTGCGGCTGCATGGCGCGCTGGAATCGGTCCTGGCCGGTGTGCCGGCCTACCATCTGAGCTACGAGCGCAAGGGCTTCGGCGCGTACGAGGACCTGGGGCTGACGGATTGGGTCAGCAACGCCGCCGATTTCCAGGCGTCCGACGTGCTCGACACCGTGCTTGCGCCGGCAGCGGTGGCGTCGTTCCACGCCGGCCTGCAGGCGCGCGCCGCCACGCTACGGGCGCAGCGGCAGGAGATCGTCGCCACGCTGCGTGGCACGTGGCCATATGGCCCAGCCAGTCCGATGGATGTCCGATGCTGATGAGGCTGGCGTTGCGGGCGTTGTCGCTGGGCGCCAAGTTCGCCCTCACGCTGGCGATTGCGCGGGAGCTGGGGTATGCGGCGATGGCGCAGTACGGCATGGCCGTGGCGGCGGCGGTGATCGGCACCAAGATGCTGGGGCTGGGTTTCTCCGCCGAGTGCAACCGACGGCTGGCCAGCATCCCTGCGGCAGCGCTCGGGGACATCGGGCGGCTCGCCGGCGTCCATGCGGCCTGCTACGGCCTGCTGGCGGCAGGGGGCACGCTGCTCTGGCGGTATGGCGGGGTAGCGCCGCCGGACTATTTCACGGCGCCGATAGCGGTGGTCATCGCGGTGCTGGTCATGGTGGAGCACCAGGCCTTCGAGGTAAGCGGCTACCTGTTCGCGCTGCATCAAACTCGCGCGGCGTCGTGGCTGATGTTCGCGCGTAACGGGCTGTGGGCGCTGCTTGCCATCGCCGGACTGGCCAGCGGTGTCATCGGCAGCATGCTGGCCGTGCTGATGCTGTGGATCTGCGGCGATGTGCTGGTCATTGCCATCGGGTGGTACCTGATCCTGGGCCTGCGCGGGTGCTCATCCGCACCGGTCCAGCCGCGTCGCCTGCCCGAGGCCCGGCCGGCGGTGCGGCTGCTGGACGTCTGGCGCGCGGGGGCTGCCATCTATCTGGCTGCGATCCTGCTTGCTGGCTTGCAGTATGCGGAGCGCTTTCTCGGGGCCGCGCTGCTGCCTGCCGAGGAACTCGGGCGCTATGTGTTCCTCTGGGCCATCGCCAACGCCGTGCAGACGCTCGCGCACGCGGCCATTGCCACCACGGCCGGGCCCGCGCTGGCGCGTGCCGCGCATCAGGGGGGATCGGGGGTCCGGAAGCTGCTCGGGCGGCAACTGGCATGGACGCTGGCTGCTACGCTGACGATGGCGGGCGCGCTCTGGCTGGCGTGCGATGCCATCCTGATGATGGCGGGCAAGGCAGCCAGCCAGGACGACGGGCTGATCTTCGGCATCCTGCTCGTGTCGTTTGTCCTGCGTTCGGTCGCCGATATCGCATGGGCGGCCGCCATCGCGCTGGAGCTGCGGGGCATCACGCTGCTCGGCATGACGCTGGTGGCGCTGGCCGGCGTGCCGCTGGCATGGATGGCGGTGCACACCGCCGGGGTGACTGGCGCAGCACTGGCGCATGGCATTGTCAGCCTTGCCGTGGCAGGCTGGCTCGGTGTGACCCTGTACCGCCGGCTGGCCGGGATTGGCCTGGCGCGGCCGGCTGCGGCTGACAGGGGGGTGTCTTGACGACAACGCGGGCGGCCGGGGTTCCGGCATGCTGAGGGCCGGACCATGGCTGAGCCCTGGCGTCCGGCGTGTGATTGCCGGTGGCGCCGCGCTGCTGTACGGGCTGGTGTACCTCAATGCGGCACGGCTGCTGCCCGCTGCCATCTTTCGGGATGCGCAAAAGATCCAGGACCAGATGCTCGGCGCCGACACCTACGCGGGCAGCTCCTTTGACGCGGTGGGCCGGCTGTTCGCGGCGATGGGGCCTGCTCTGGACGGACTGGTGATGGGCGCCGGCGCGTGGTTCCTCTGGTCGATGCTGATCCGCGCCGAGCGGCTGGGGTTGTTGGCCGGGGCCATCGTACTGGCGGCGCCGTGCGTTGTCTTCAACCTGTTCGTTGCCACGAAGGACACGCTGGTGGTGGTGATGGCGCTCGTCATCGCCGCGGCGGCCGGCCGCGACGACCGTCCGTTGCGCGGCTGGGTAGCCATGCTCGCGTTGTACCTGGTCTACGCCGTCACGCTGCGCGCGTACTTCGCGCTGATCGCGGGGCTGGCGCTTGGGCTGTATCTGCTCTGCCGGGTGGGCTGGCGCTGGCGGATCGTGATCGTGGCCGCGCTGTCGCTGGGCATGGCGTGGCTGCCGTCCGCAGTGTTCGTTGCGCTCCAGCAGCCCCGGGACCTGGCGGTCGACTATCTGGTCTCCCAGTCGCCCTACGGCGCGCGTACCAGTTTCTACAATCCGTTTTCTCCCACGAGCCTGGCGGCATTCGTCGGCAACTACTTGTATGCCATGGCGCGGCTGAACCTGGCCCTGCTCTGGAGCCCTGGCATCAAGGAATTGGCGATGCAGGGCTGGGTACTGCTGGCGGTAGTGCCACCGGGGATGCGCCTGATGCGGGGCATGCTGTCGGTGCGGCCTACGCAGGCCGTCCCGGCGTACCTGGTGGCGGCCCACATTGCCGTGTCCATGCTGTTCGAGCCAGACCTCGGCAGCTACATGCGGCATCTGTCGAGCGTCGCGCTGCTGTCCATGCGGCTGCTGACGGCTGGCCCAGGGCAGGGCCGGCCTCCCAGTCAATAGGCGCCCCGTCCGCCCAGCACGACGCCAACCGTCCGGAACAGGATGCGGAGATCGCCCGCCAGCGACCAGTTCTTGACGTAGCTGACGTCCAGCAGCACGCGGCGCTCGTAGGACGTCTCGCTGCGGCCGCTGACTTGCCATAGTCCGGTGATGCCGGGGAGCACGCGCAGGTAGTAGCCGGCCGCTTCGCCGTATTGCCCGAGCTCCTTCTCGACGACTGGCCGTGGGCCAACCAGGCTCATGTCGCCCAGGAGCACGTTCCAGAGCTGGGGCAGTTCGTCCAGGCTCGTACGGCGAAGAAAGCGTCCCAGCCGGGTCACACGCACGTCGTTCCGCAGTTTGAAGTCCTGCTCCCATTCGGCGCGCGCCTTGGGGTCCGACGCAAGCAGGTCATTCAGCACCTTGTCGGCGTCGCGGACCATCGAACGGAATTTCAGGCACCTGAACGTTCGCCCATGCATGCCGACGCGCGGGTGGCTGAAGAAGCAGGGGCCGCCATCGCGCTTGATCAGCAGCGCAAGCAGCGCCAGTAAAGGGGAAAGTGCCAAAAGTAGTGTGGTGGCAATGACGATGTCGAGCGTACGCTTGACGCGCCATTGAACCCGGCATTTCCGTGCGGGCATCGCGAAACTCCATACAGTAGGGTGGCGGGCCGGCAGGCGTGCGCCGTGGCCGCCTGCCGTCGTATGGGGGCGCGCGGAATGGTCAGCCGGGCCATGCGTGGCGCGAGGCGCTCGCGTTGCCTGTCGGCTTCTTTCCGTCAACTGGCAAGAATCATAGTCAGTGTCATTTATCGACACCCTAGTATTTATTCGACTCTTGGTCAGTTGCCGCTTTGCCAGCCTTGCCGCGGTTGCCGGACGTGAAGGGGGTTGCTGACGATGCAGGAAAAGGGGGCTGGAGGGCGCGCTGGGTGGTGGCGCGGCCTGGGGCTCGAATGCCTGGCCAGGCATTCCGCAGGGACAAAAAAAGGCCGAGGCCCGTTTCCGGGGCTCGGCCTTTTCCGTTGCCGGGGTGGCAGCTCAGTCGATCAGAACACTTCCCACCAGGACTTGTCCTTGCGGCGCTGGCCGTACTTGATGAAGTCGCTGTTCGGGTAGTTACGCTCCATCACGCGGGCGGCGTCGTCGCGCAGGTCCTTCATGCCCAGCGCGTCGTAGGACCGGACCATGATGTAGAGCGCTTCCTCGTTGGCCGGCGCGCCGTCATAGTCCTTGAGCGCCTGCTGGGCCCGGTTCACGGCCGCCAGGTAGGCGCCGCGGCGGTAGTAGTAGCGGGCGGCGTGGACTTCGTGCTGGGCCAGCGAGTTGACGATGTACTGCATGCGCAGCGTGGCGTCGGGCGCGTACTTGCTGTCCGGATAGCGCGTGATCAGCGTCTGGAACGCGTCGTAGGCGGCACGCGCGGCCTTCGGGTCGCGCTCGCTCAGGTCCTGGCCCGAGAAGCGGCCCAGCCAGCCAAGGTTGTCGTTGAAGTTGATCAGGCCCTTGAGGTAGTAGGCGTAATCGATGTTCGGGTGGCTCGGGTGGAGCTGGATGAAGCGGTCCACGGCGGCCAGCGCGGCGGCGGTCTCGCCGTCCTTGTAGTTGGCGTAGGCCGTGTCGATCTGGGCCTGCTGCGCGAAGCGGCCGAACGGGTAGCGGCCCTCCAGCTTCTCGTAGAGCTTGACGGCGCGCGTGTAGTCGCCGCCATCCAGGGCATCCTTGGCTTCCGAATATAATTTGTTGGCCGACCAGCCGGCCGTTTCGTCAGGCTGGTCTCCCAGCAGGCCGCATGCAGACAGCATGACGCATCCGCCTGCGAGCAAAACCGCTCCAATTTTCGCGCGCCATTGCGCGCGTTTCATGCTCTGCAATTGCATGGGCAACCTGTTCCGGATGAAAAAAAATAGCGCCAAGCATTATAGCCGAAGCCCCAGCACCGAAAACGGTCTGGAACGCCACCCCGACGCGCCGGAAGTGACCGCCGCGGAATCCGACGACCTGGACGACCAGTTCGACGACGCCGGCGAGTTCAACGACGAGGTGCCCGCCACGGCGCCCGCCGCGCCAGACCTGGTGCCGCTCTACCTGGAAGTCGACAGCGCCGCCCACGGCGAGCGGCTCGACAAATTGCTCGCGCGCCACTTCAGCGAGTTCTCGCGCAGCCGCATCCAGCAATGGATCGAGGACGGGGCCGTGCGCGTGGACGGCGAGCCGAGCCGGGCCAAGGCATCGGTCCAGATGGGCCAGCAGATCGAGATCCACCCGCAGGCCGCGCCCGAGTCGATGGCGTTCACGGCCGAGGACGTGCCGCTGGACGTGGTCTACGAGGACGACGCGCTGCTGGTCATCAACAAGCCCGCCGGGCTGGTGGTGCATCCGGCGGCCGGCAACTGGAGCGGCACGGTGCTCAACGGCCTGCTGCATCGCGACCCGCCCGCCGCGCGCCTGCCACGCGCCGGCATCGTGCACCGGCTGGACAAGGAAACGTCGGGCCTGATGGTCGTCGCCCGCACGCTGACCGCGCAGACCGACCTCGTGCGGCAGTTGCAGGCGCGCACGGTCAAGCGGACGTACATCGCGCTGGTCTGGGGCGAGACGCCCGACGAGGGCACCATCGACGCCCCCATCGCCCGCGACCCGCGCGAGCGCACGCGCATGGCCATCGTGCATACGAACAGCGGCAAGCCGTCGCGCACCCACTTCGAGACGCTGGGCACGGTGCCGCTGGGCCGCGCCAAGGTGTCGATGGTGATGTGCCAGCTTGAAACGGGCCGCACTCACCAGATCCGCGTGCATTTCGAATCGATCGGCCACCCGCTGGTGGGCGACCCGGTCTACCACAAGGCCACGCAGCGCGGCCAGCGGCCCGCCGTGCGCGTGCCGCTGCCGGTGCCGTTCACGCGCCAGGCGCTGCATGCCTACCGGCTGGGGCTGGTGCACCCGGTGACCGGCCGCAAGAAATCCTGGGAAGCCGAGCCGCCCGAGGACCTGCAGGCGCTGATCGACGCGCTGGACTTCGAGGGTCAGGCGGACGACGACGCCGATGACGAGCATGACGAGCCCGAGTGGTACGAGGGGGAAGCCGATGACCACGACGACTGACGCGGACTGGATCGTGCCGGACTGGCCCGCGCCGGCGCGCGTGCGGGCGTTGCAGACCACGCGGCGCGGCGGGGTCAGCGTCGGCCCGTACGGGCTGGCTGGCGGCGCGGCCGGCGGGCTGAACCTGGGCACGCATGTCGGCGATGCCCCTGCGGCCGTGGCGGCCAATCGCGCCCGGCTGGCCAGCCGGCTGCCGGCCATGCCGCGCTGGCTCGAACAGGTGCATGGCTGCGGGGTGGTGACGGCCGACGATGGCGCCGATGCCGAGGTGCCTCGGGCCGACGCGAGCATCGCCACGACGCCGGGGCACGTCTGCGCGATCATGACCGCCGACTGCCTGCCCGTGCTGCTCTGCGACACCGCCGGCACCGTGGTGGGCGCCGCCCACGCGGGCTGGCGCGGGCTCTGCGATGGCGTGATCGAGGCCACCTTGGCGCGCATGGCGGCGCGCGCGGGCGGCCAGGCGCAGTGGCTGGCATGGCTGGGGCCGGCCATCGGGCCAGCATCGTTCGAGGTCGGGGCCGAGGTCCGCGAAGCGTTCCTGCAGCAGGCGCTGCCGGCCGAGCGCGACGCCGTGGCGGCCGCCTTCGTGCCGGACGCGCCGGGCAAGTACCTGGCGGACCTGTACGCGCTGGCGCGGACCCGGCTGGCGCGCGCCGGCTGCCAGCAGGTGTTCGGCGGCGGGACCTGCACGGTCAGCGACGCCGACCGCTTCTATTCGTATCGACGGGACCGCACCACGGGTCGCATGGCCACGCTGGTCTGGCTGGCGGACTAGCCGCCGTTGCGTTCCTCGGCGGGCGGCGGCGACACTCGCGCCGCCTCCGCTTCCGCCGCTTCGCGCGCCTTGCGGCGCCGGCGGCGTCCCGGGGTGCCCATGATGTACAGCACCAGCGACACGGGCGCCAGACCATAGCCCAGGAAGGTGGCCACGCCGGCGACCACGCTGGTCTCCGTGATGGCCATCATCAGGGCCACGTAGAGCCAGCCAATTGCCACGATATACATCAGACCTTCATCTCTCTCGGGTAGGAATGCGGAGGCCGGGAACCCGCGCCAGGATTACCGTCCGGTAGGTCGGGCTTCACTTCCCGGGGCGCCGTGCCGCAATCCGGAATTCCGCATTGACAGCGTCTACATTGCAAGGCAACAATGCCTCGAAATGTATCGGAACCGGGAAGCTTTCCCAGGGTTTCGCCGGCAAGCATAGCGTAAGAAGCGGGCGGCCTCAGGCGCTCAGCGGACGCAACCCGGATACGGGGCGGGTCGGGAGACAGTTACCCCGAGCCGTCGACCATCACGACTGGCAGAGAGACGATCACATCATGGCGACCGGCAAAGGTGCGGCATCTTCCGGACCGGAAGACAAGTCCCAACCGTTTCAATTTGCGCCGGGGCCATTCGATCCAGCGGCATGGCTGGAATGGTCCCGTCAGTGGGTACCCGAAGCCAACGGCGCCATGCCGGCCGGTTTTCCGGCGGGCCTGGCCGGCGCGTTCCCGGCCGGATTCCAGGGCGCCATGCCGGGCGGGTTTCCAGGCGGATTCCCCGGCGGCGACGCCTTTGCCAAGGCGTTCCAGCAAGCCTTTCCGGCCGGCGGCGTCAACGGTGCCGCGGTCAAGATCGCCCCGGACCAGCTCGCCGCCATCCAGCAGCGCTACATGCAGGACTTTGCCGAACTGTGGCGCGAGATGGGCGAGGGCGCCATGGCCGCCAACGGCACGCCCGCCGGCAATGGCGACGGCGGGGCCGCCAGCCAGCGCCTGTCCGATCGCCGCTTTGCCAGCCCGGCCTGGCGCAACAATGCCCCTTACCGCTACACCGCCGCGTTCTACCTGCTGACCGCCCGCGCGATGACCGAGATGGCCGACGCCGTCGAGGCGGACCCGAAGGTGCGCCAGCGCATCCGCTTTGCCGTGTCGCAGTGGGTCGACGCCATGTCGCCGGCCAACTTCCTCGCGCTGAACCCCGATGCCCAGCAGCGCCTGATCGAATCGGGCGGCGAATCGCTGCGCAACGGCGTGCGCAACATGCTGGAAGACCTGCAGCGCGGCAAGATCTCGCAGACCGACGAGGCCGCCTTCGAGGTGGGCCGCAACGTTGCCGTGACCGAAGGCGCCGTGGTCTACGAAAACGAATACTTCCAGCTGCTGCAATACCAGCCACTGACCGACAAGGTCTACGCGCGGCCGCTGCTGCTGGTGCCGCCGTGCATCAACAAGTACTACATCCTCGATCTCCAGCCGGAAAGCTCGCTGGTGCGCCATGCCGTGGAGAACGGCCACACCGTGTTCCTGGTGTCGTGGCGCAACCCGGACGCGTCGATGGCCGAGCGCACCTGGGACGACTACATCGAGCACGCGGCCATCCGTGCGATCGAGGTGGCGCGCGACATCAGCGGGCAGGACAAGATCAACGTGCTGGGCTTCTGCGTGGGCGGCACCATCGTCTCCACGGCGCTGGCCGTGCTGGCCGCGCGCGGCGAACAGCCGACCGCCAGCCTGACGCTGCTGACCACGCTGCTCGATTTCTCGGACACCGGCATCCTCGACGTCTTTGTCGACGAGGCCCACGTGCAGCTGCGCGAAGCCACGCTGGGCGGCGCCGCTGGCGCGCCGTGCGGGCTGCTGCGCGGCGTGGAGCTGGCGAACACGTTCTCGTTCCTGCGGCCCAACGACCTGGTCTGGAACTACGTGGTCGACAACTATCTCAAGGGCAACACGCCGGTGCCGTTCGACCTGCTGTTCTGGAACGGCGACGCCACCAACCTGCCGGGGCCGTGGTACTGCTGGTACCTGCGCCACACGTACCTGCAGGACGAACTGAAGGTGCCCGGCAAGCTGACCGTCTGCAACGCGCCGGTGGACCTGGGCGCCATCGACGTGCCGACCTATATCTACGGGTCGCGCGAGGACCACATCGTGCCGTGGGCGTCGGCATACGCATCCACCGCGCTGCTGAACAACAAGCTGCGCTTCGTGCTGGGCGCGTCCGGGCACATCGCTGGCGTGATCAATCCGCCGGCCAAGAAGAAGCGCAGCCACTGGACCAACGACGCGCTGCCCGCCACCGCGCAGGAATGGCTGGCCGGCGCGCAGGAGCATCCGGGTAGCTGGTGGCCCGACTGGATGGCCTGGCTGGGCAAGCAGGCGGGGCAGAAGCGCGCCGCGGCGGCGTCGCTGGGCAACGCCCACTACCCGGTCATCGAACCCGCGCCGGGACGCTACGTCAAGCAGCGCGCCTGATTCTCACCTGGGCCGGGCGGCATGTCCGGCCCGCATCGAACCGATCCGCGATCCGATTTCTTGAAAGGACCTCAAATGACCGACATCGTCATTGTTTCCGCAGCCCGCACCGCAGTTGGCAAGTTCGGCGGCTCCCTGGCGAAGATTCCCGCGCCGGAACTGGGCGCCATCGTGATCAAGGCCGCGCTGGAGCGCGCCGGCGTCAAGCCGGACCAGGTGAGCGAAGTGATCATGGGCCAGGTGCTGACGGCCGGCTCGGGCCAGAACCCGGCGCGCCAGGCGTCGCGCAAGGCCGGCCTGCCCGACATGGTGCCGGCCATGACCATCAACAAGGTGTGCGGCTCGGGCCTGAAGGCCGTGATGCTGGCCGCCAATGCCATCCTGGCCGGCGAGGCCGAGATCGTGGTGGCCGGCGGCATGGAGAACATGAGCGCCGCCCCGCACGTGCTGCCGGGCTCGCGCGACGGCTTCCGCATGGGTGACGCCAAGCTGGTCGACACGATGATCGTCGACGGCCTGTGGGACGTGTACAACCAGTACCACATGGGCATCACGGCCGAGAACGTCGCCAAGGAATACGGCATCACGCGCGAGGCGCAGGACGAATTCGCCGTCGGTTCGCAGAACAAGGCCGAGGCTGCCCAGAAGGCGGGCAAGTTCGACGAGGAAATCGTGCCGGTGATGATTCCCCAGCGCAAGGGCGACCCGGTGGCGTTCAAGACCGACGAGTTCGTGCGCCACGGCGCCACGCTGGACAGCCTGGCCGGCCTGAAGCCGGCCTTCGACAAGGCCGGCACGGTGACGGCCGCCAACGCGTCGGGCCTGAACGACGGCGCCGCCGCCGTGGTGGTCATGTCGGCCGCCAAGGCCAAGGAACTGGGCCTGACGCCGCTGGCGACGATCAAGGCGTACGCCAACGCCGGCGTGGACCCGGCCGTGATGGGCATGGGCCCGGTGCCGGCCAGCAAGCGCTGCCTGTCGCGCGCGGGCTGGGAGGTCAAGGACCTGGACCTGATGGAGATCAACGAGGCGTTCGCCGCCCAGGCGCTGGCCGTGCATCAGCAGATGGGCTGGGACCAGTCGAAGATCAACGTGAACGGTGGCGCCATCGCCATCGGCCATCCGATCGGTGCATCGGGCTGCCGCATCCTGGTGACCCTGCTGCACGAAATGAAGCGTCGCGACGCGAAGAAGGGCCTGGCCTCGCTGTGCATCGGCGGCGGCATGGGTGTGGCGCTGGCAGTGGAGCGTTGAAGGGCAGTGCATTGAGGGGTGATCCGGCGGCCCGTACCGAGGAAGGCGGCCGCCGCGATCGACAATAACGACCAAGCTTCGATCCCGACGATCGAGCAACCAGGAGTGGATATGACTCAGCGCATTGCATATGTGACCGGCGGCATGGGCGGCATCGGAACCGCGATCTGCCAGCGCCTGGCGAAGGACGGCTTCACGGTGGTGGCGGGCTGCGGCCCGAACTCGCCGCGCCGCGAGAAATGGCTGGAACAGCAGCGCGCGCTTGGCTTCGAGTTCATCGCGTCCGAAGGCAACGTGGCCGACTGGGATTCGACCAAGGCCGCGTTCGACAAGGTCAAGTCCGAGGTCGGCGAGGTGGACGTGCTGATCAACAACGCCGGCATCACGCGCGACGTGGTGTTCCGCAAGATGACCCGCGCCGACTGGGACGCGGTGATCGACACCAATCTGACGTCGCTGTTCAACGTGACCAAGCAGGTCATCGACGGCATGGCCGACCGCGGCTGGGGCCGCATCGTCAATATTTCGTCGGTGAACGGCCAGAAGGGCCAGTTCGGCCAGACCAATTACTCCACGGCCAAGGCCGGCCTGCACGGCTTCACGATGGCGCTGGCGCAGGAAATGGCGACCAAGGGCGTGACCGTCAACACGGTGTCGCCGGGCTATATCGCCACGGACATGGTCAAGTCGATCCGCCAGGACGTGCTGGACAAGATCGTGGCGACGATTCCGGTCAAGCGCCTGGGCGAGCCGGAAGAGATTGCGTCGATCTGCGCCTGGCTGGCGTCGGAGGAGTCGGGTTTTTCGACCGGCGCCGACTTCTCGCTGAACGGCGGCCTGCACATGGGCTGACGCCCGGCGGCGCGGTGCGCAGCGCGGCCGCTTGATGCGCCGCATCCAGCGCACTGCACAAGCCGGGGGCTGCCTTCCCCGGTTGCCGGCCCAACGCCGTCCCGCGCCTGCTGGCGCCGGGCGGCGTTTTTGTTTGAAACGCCGTTTTGCTGCGGGTTTTCCTTAAAGCCGGCCCGCTTTCCATAGTGCTTTCTTGAGCATAGAATCAGGGCAATGGCGCAACCGGCACCAAAGTAGAGCGCTTGGCTTAGGGTCTGGTCCGGTTGTATCTTGCGCGGCGCAGGCGCCCGGCACCCCCGGGACGCGGCCCCAATTGCGCACTGCATCGCATGCGGTGCAGCAGCGTTGCCGAGGCGGCGCAGCAGCGGATGCCCCCGCCGGCATCAGCGACGACAAAAGGATAGAGCATCGATGGCCACGACCAAGAAAGGCGCAGAGCGACTGATCAAGAAATATCCCAATCGCCGGCTCTACGATACGCAGACCAGCACCTACATCACGCTCGCGGACGTCAAGCAGCTTGTCATGGACACCGAGGACTTCAAGGTCGTCGACGCCAAGTCGGGCGAGGAACTCACGCGCAGCATCCTGCTGCAGATCATCCTGGAAGAGGAAACGGGCGGCGTGCCGATGTTCTCCAGCGCCATGCTGTCGCAGATCATCCGTTTCTACGGCCACGCGATGCAGGGCATGATGGGCACCTACCTGGAAAAGAACATCCAGGCGTTCATCGACATCCAGAACAAGCTGGCCGAGAACTCCAAGGGCCTGTACTCGGGCGAGGCGTTCAGCCCCGACATGTGGTCGCAGTTCATGAACCTGCAGGGCCCGATGATGCAGGGCATGATGAGCAACTACATCGAGCAGAGCAAGAACCTGTTCGTGCAGATGCAGGAACAGATGCAGAACCAGGCCAAGAGCATGTTCGGCACGTTCCCGTTCAACCAGACGGACAAGAAGTAACGCCGCTGGCGGCCGCCCGAAGGCGGCTGGAAGAAGGGCCCTGCGAGGTTGGCAGGGCTTTTTGCTTGAAGGGATGAATTCCGCCCGGGAGACGGAAGGGGGCGCCCTGGGGGCGCGATTGGGCGCCGGGCACGCCAAGTCGGCCGCATCAGGGTAAAATCTCCGCCTTTCACGGCAAGGACGGCGCCCGGCAGGCTCGCCGCATGCCGTCAGTCCAGCGCGGCGCGCCACCGGGGACGGTCGGCCGCCCAGATACCCCCACATTCGCGGTGCCCCATGTCGTCTGAAACCAATCTGTCCAATCCTGCGCCGAAAGTCGGCTTTGTGTCACTTGGCTGCCCGAAGGCCCTTGTGGATTCGGAGCAGATCATCACGCAATTGCGCGCCGAGGGGTATGCCATCAGCGGCACCTACGACGGCGCCGACCTGGTGGTCGTGAACACCTGCGGCTTTATCGACGAAGCGGTGCAGGAAAGCCTGGACGCCATCGGCGAGGCGCTGACCGAGAACGGCAAGGTGATCGTCACCGGCTGTCTCGGGGCCAAGAAGGACGCGGCGGGGCAGGATATCGTGTCGTCGGTCCATCCGAAGGTACTGGCCGTGACCGGCCCGCACGCGCTGGGCGAGGTCATGCAGGCGGTGCACACCCACCTGCCCAAGCCGCACGACCCGTTCACCGACCTGGTGCCGGCCGCCGGCATCAAGCTCACGCCCAAGCACTACGCCTACCTGAAGATTTCGGAAGGCTGCAACCACCGCTGCTCGTTCTGCATCATCCCGTCGATGCGCGGCGACCTCGTGTCGCGGCCGGTGGCGGAAGTCATGCTCGAAGCCGAGAATCTGTTCAAGGCCGGCGTCAAGGAGTTGCTGGTCATCTCGCAGGACACCAGCGCCTATGGCGTCGACGTCAAGTACCGCACGGGCTTCTGGGCCGGCCGGCCGCTCAAGACCCGCATGACCGAGCTGGTGGCGGCGCTGGGCGAACTGGCCAGCCAGTACGGCGCCTGGGTGCGCCTGCACTATGTCTACCCGTATCCGCACGTCGACGAGGTCATCCCGCTGATGAACCAGGGCCACGTGCTGCCGTACCTGGACGTGCCGCTGCAGCACGCCCACCCCGACGTGCTCAAGCGCATGAAGCGTCCGGCCAATGCCGAAAAGACGCTCGACCGCATCCGCGCCTGGCGTGAGATCTGCCCGGAGCTGACCATCCGCAGCACCTTCATCGCCGGCTTCCCCGGCGAGACCGAGGCCGAATTCCAGACGCTGCTCGACTTCATCGCCGAAGCCGAACTGGACCGCGTGGGCTGCTTTGCCTACTCGCCGGTGGAGGGCGCCACGGCCAACGACCTGCCGGGCGCGCTGCCCGACGCGGTGCGCGAAGAGCGCCGCGCGCGCTTCATGGAAGTGGCCGAGGCCGTGTCGGCCCGCCGGCTGCAGCGCAAGGTGGGCCAGACGCTGCGCGTGCTGGTGGACGAGGTCAATCAGGATGGCGGCATCGGCCGGTCGTCGGCCGACGCCCCCGAGATCGACGGGCTGGTCTACATCGACCCGGCCGCCAAGCCGTCGCAGCGCTACAAGACGGGCGACTTCGTGAACGTCCGGATTACCGGCGCCGACGGCCACGACCTGTGGGGTGAAATCGCCTGACGGAGGCCGTCCCGCCGGCGTGCTCAACCAGACGATTAGGTAAAAGTACGGTCGTTCGCTTTTGGCGATGGACGACTATACTGTGCACCGCAACATGAACGCATGGAGACGAGACATGGCACGTGAAGTGGTGGTTGTCAGCGGTGTGCGCACCGCCATTGGTACCTTCGGCGGCAGCCTGAAGGATCTGGCCCCGACCGAAATGGGCGCCCTGGTGGTACGCGAGGCGCTGGCCCGCGCGTCGGTGTCCGGCGACGACGTCGGCCACGTGGTGTTCGGCAACGTCATCCAGACCGAGCCCAAGGACATGTACCTGGGCCGCGTGGCGGCCGTGAACGGCGGGGTGTCGATCCACGCGCCGGCCATGACCGTGAACCGCCTGTGCGGCTCGGGCCTGCAGGCCATCGTCAGCGCGGCGCAAACCATCCTGCTGGGCGATGCCGAGGTCGCCATCGGCGGCGGCGCCGAGAGCATGAGCCGCGCGCCGTACCTGGCGCCGATGGCGCGCTGGGGCGCCCGCATGGGCGATGCCAAGCTGATCGACATGATGCTGGGCGCGCTGCATGACCCGTTCCACACGATCCACATGGGCGTGACGGCCGAGAACGTGGCCCGGGAATACGACATTTCGCGCCAGCAGCAGGACGAGACGGCGCTAGAATCGCACCGCCGCGCGTCGGCCGCGATCAAGGCCGGCTACTTCAAGGACCAGATCGTCCCGGTCACGCTGAAGTCCCGCAAGGGCGACGTGGTGTTCGACACCGACGAGCACGTGCGGCATGAGGCGACGATGGACGACATGGCCAAGCTCAAGCCGGTGTTCGTCAAGGAAAACGGCACGGTCACGGCCGGCAATGCGTCCGGCCTGAACGACGCGGCCGCGGCCGTGGTGCTGATGGAGCGCGCCGAAGCCGAGCGCCGCGGGCTGAAGCCGCTGGCGCGCCTGGTGTCGTACGGCCATGCCGGCGTCGATCCGAAGACGATGGGCATCGGCCCGGTGCCCGCCACCAAGATCGCGCTGGAGCGCGCCGGCCTGTCGGTCAAGGACCTCGACGTCATCGAAGCCAACGAGGCATTCGCCGCCCAGGCGTGCGCCGTCACCAAGGCGCTGGGCCTGGATCCGGCCAAGGTCAACCCGAATGGCTCGGGCATCTCGCTGGGCCATCCGATCGGTGCCACCGGCGCGCTGATCACGGTCAAGGCCGTGCACGAGCTGCAGCGCGTCCAGGGCCGCTACGCGCTGGTGACGATGTGCATCGGCGGCGGCCAGGGGATTGCCGCAATCTTCGAGCGCGTTTAAAGTCACCCGACGCCCATCGCCCAAGGAAGCGCCCTTGTCCCGTCCTGTCCTGCCCCGCACGTTTTGCCTGTCGATCCTGGCCGGAATGCTGGCGCTGCCCGCCGCAGCGCTGGCCGCCGGGCCGGAGTCGTTGTCGACGGGCGGGCAGGGCGGCTTCGGCATCAACGATGCCATCAAGTCCGGCGAGGCCAGGCGCGGGACAAGCCTGTCGACGGGGCCGGCGCGGATGCTGGCACCCCGGCAGGAATATTCGCAGTACCCGGTCTACGTCGGCACGGTTGGCGACAAACCGGTCAAGATGCGCATCGCGCCCAAGACCGACACCCGGGACAGCCTGCAGGGCGAGTACTCGATTGGCGACGGCAAGGGCGTGCGGCTGCTGTCCGGCGAATGGGACAACGGCACCTTCCTGATGGAGGAGTCCGACGACGGCACGCGGGTCTCCGGCAACTGGGAAGGCCAGATCGACCGGAACGGCGCGGTGCGCGGCACCTGGACCGACGCCTACAACCCGGCCATCGTCCTGCCGTTCCTGATCCGGCCGTTCGGCGGCTACCTGGTGATCCCGCCATTCGACATGACGCCCAGCAGCGGCGTCACCTACGCGCCACCGCCGCCCAAGTCGTCGATCACGACGACCAAGCCCCGCTAGGTTCTCCGCCCGGCAGCGGCGCCCGGCCGCGTGGCGGGCGCGGCATTTGCTGGTAAGCTCGGACGTTCGATCCGTCTTCTCCAGGGAACCACGCCGTGTCCGCTTCCGACTCGTCCAACCACCCGCCGCGCTTTATCCAGACCACCGCCGTCCAGCCCGATCTCGACATCGCGCCGGGCTTTGCCTCGTTCTCCACGCCCACGTATCGCGGTTCCACCATCGTGTTCCGCAACCTGGCCGAGCTGCGCGCCTATGGCGATGCCAGCAAGACCTATTGGCGCTACGGCCTGCACGCCACCCCCACCAGCGAGGCGCTGTGCCAGCAACTGGCCCAGATCGAAGGCGGCCGCCACACGCTGCTGCTGCCGTCGGGCATGGGGGCGATCTCGCTGGTCTACTTCGCGCTGCTGCGGTCGGGCGACGACGTGCTGGTGCCGGACAACGTCTACGGCCCCAACCGCGATCACGGCGAATGGCTGGCGCGTGAGTATGGCGTGACGGTGCGCTACTACCACCCGTCCATCGGCGCGGGCATCGAGGCGCTGATCCAGCCCAATACGCGGCTGATCTGGATGGAGGCGCCCGGCTCCGTGACGATGGAGGTGCCGGACTGCGACGCCATCGTGGCCGCCGCCCGCGCGCGCGGCGTGCTGACCGCCATCGACAACACCTGGTCGGCCGGCGTCTACTTCAAGCCGTTCGACAAGGGCATCGACATCTCGGTGCAGGCGCTGACCAAGTACCAGTCGGGCGGCAGCGACGTGCTGATGGGCGCCGTGATCACGCGCGACGACAAGGTCCACGACCGGCTCAAGCGCACGCGCATGATCATGGGCTGGGGCGTCTCGGCCGACGATTGCTTCCTGGTGCTGCGCGGGCTGGCGAGCATGCCCGTGCGGCTGGCTGCCCATGACCGCGCGGCGCGCGAAGTGGCGGAATGGCTGAAGCAGCGGCCCGAAGTCACGCGGGTGCTGCACCCGGCGCTGCCCGACTGCCCCGGCCATGCCGAGTGGACGCGCGACTTCACGGGCGGTGGCGGCCTGTTTTCGATCATCCTGCACGACCGGTACTCGCGCGAGCAGGTGGACGCCTTTGTCGAGGCGCTGAAGCTGTTTGCCATCGGCTGGTCATGGGGCGGGGCGCACAGCCTGGCGGTGCCGTACCACGTCGATACGATGCGCCCGGCCGGCACGTGGCCGCCCGCCGGCTGGGAGAACGCCGGCGAACTGGTGCGGCTGTATATCGGCCTGGAGGACACCCGCGACCTGATCGGCGACCTGAAGCAGGCGATGGAGACCCAGCTCCGCTGAACCTCCGCCCCACGCCATCCGGCCAACAAAAAAGCCCCGCGAATGCGGGGCTTTTGCATGGACTGTCCGAAATCAGGAGGCGTCGGCCTTGCGCATCGTGGCCTGCGGCGCCGCCTCGGGCGTCGCGCTGCGGATGGCCCAGACCGACTCGGCCGGACCGTTCTGCGCGCGGCGCTGCGTGGCACGGGCCAGCGCGACGTAGCCCACCGCCAGCGCCAGGCCGCCAATGTCGAACCCGGCAATCACCCAACGGCCGTTGAGCGCCGCGGCGAACAGGTGGTCGCCGGTCAGCACCCAGTTGGACACCGGCACGGCCAGCGTCGCCAGCGCCGCCACGTAGAGCAGCTCCACGGCCGCCCGGATCGGCGGACGGATCAGCGCCCAGGCCAGGGACAGCCCGAATGCCGGCCAGAACACGTAGCTGACGGCACGCTCCGGCCACAGCAGCGCGGCCGGGAAGCACAGCGCCACGCCGATACAGGTGCCGATGCAGACGCCGACCGTGGCCTGCGCCAGCAGCTTGTGCACGCGCGGCTGCTCGGCCTGGCGCGACTTGCGCCGCGTCTCGATCCACAGCAGGTTGCCCGAGTAGAACAGGAACGCCCCCGCCAGCCCGGCGATCAGGTACACCAGCCGCACGGCCAAGTCGCCATAGGTGCCGTAGTGCAGCGCGAACATGGCGCTGTACACCATGTGGTTCGTGTCGCGCGCGCCGGCCGTCTGGTTGGCGATCAACTGGCCGGCGTTCGGCTCGTTGGCGGCGGCATGGATGCCGACCGAGCCACCGTTGCCCAGCGCCCGCACGCTGTCGCCTCGCACTTCCGCCACGGCGTTGGCGTCGCCATAGCGCTGGAAGCGGATCGCGCTCGGGGTAAAGCGTTCGCCGCCGTGCTCGCGTGCGATGGCCAGCAACTGGGCCGACGACATCGTCGGCGAGGGCCGGCCCGACGCCGACACCTCGGGCGTGGCGCTGGTCACGCGCGGCACCACCTCGAACAGCTTGCCGTCGAACGTCAGCATGTTGAACACCATCACCATGACCAGCGACAGGCAGAAGAACGCGCCCGTCACCGCGAAGATCAGGTGGAACGGCAGGCTGAACAGGCCCAGCACGTTGTGGGTGTCCATCCAGAACCGCTTGAGGTTGCGGCCCGGGCGGACCGAGAACAGGTCCTTTTTCAGGCGCGGCAGGTGCAGGATCACGCCCGACACCAGCGCCAGCCCGTACAGCACCGAGATCACGCCCATGAAGTACATGCCGTTCAGCCCCAGGCCCAGCGAGTAGTGCAGGGCGTTCAGGAAGGCCGACAGCTCGCCGGTCACGTGGTCCAGCGACGTGTCGTTCTGGGCCGCCTTGTCGCCGCCCAGCCGCTCGCCGCTCATCGTGTGCCACTCGCCGGTCTTGTCCTGCCAGTAGGCGTTGAAGTCCGGCTCTTCCTTGCTCGGCAGGCCAACGTAGACGCTGTTGGCGGCGTCCGGGTGGACGGCGATCAGCTTCTGCACGAAGGCGTCGATGGCGGGCCCCTCGACGTGGACCTCGGTGGCGTGCCGGCCTTCCAGCCGGTCCGGGTTCTGCCACACGTGCAGCTCGTGGTGGAACACGGTGATGGCGCCCGCGAAGAACGCGATGAACAGCGCCCAGCCGGCCATCAGGCCGACCCAGGTATGGAGCGTATTGAAGACGCGCAGGGTATTGGGTTTCATGAGCATTTCCTCAATGGCCCAGGCCCGTCGACGCGGGGGGCATTGCATGCATGAGGCGGACCGCCCAGAGGATGCCGTAGCAGACCAGGTTGCCGCCGATCAGCCAGAGCCACGCGGCGCGGCTGGTCTGGCACAGCAGGCTCAGGCTGATGATGGCCACCCACAGGACGAAACTGAGCATGATGGCGAGCACGACGCCGCCTTCCCAGCCGCTCGGCAGCCAGAGAATGCCGAGCGTGCAGAGCGCGATGGCCAGCGGCAGGCCCAGCAGCGCGCCGGCGAGCCATTTGGTGCCGATCATGATGCGCTCCCTTCGCCCGGCATGTCGTCGTAGCGCTTGTGGTGGATCCAGGTGCCGATGAACGGCCAGGCGGACAGGCTGCAGGTCAGCGTCACCAGCGTGGCGGCGATGGCCACGGGCCAGCCCTCGGGCACGCTCATGACCCATGTGCCGGCCACGGCCAGCGCGACGCCGAGCCAGAACAGCAGGCGCGGTGGCAGCGGGGCGCGGCCGTCGTTGCTGGCGTCCACGCAAAGCACCTGGTTAGGGGCGGAAAGATAGAGGCACGCCGCGGCGGCCAGGGATAGAAGTACGGCAAACGCTTGCATGCGTCGGGCAACCCGGTGGGGATCGGTCAGGCGGGAAAGGACTAATAATAATGATTCGCATTTGATTTCACAAGGAAATCAAGGCCTTATGTTGCAGTGCCGTGCGGATGTGACCGAAATGCCAATGACGGAAATGTAATGTGACAGGCGCATCGAACTGTGCGCGCAGCAGGTGCCGGACGGCTGGGGTAGTGAAGGTGCCGCCGACGGACGTCAGCGGCGGAACAGGGGAGCCGGCCGCGTGGCCGGTACGCCGCTCAGCGGGGGAACAGGTTCAGCAGGCCGTCCAGCCCCACGTGGTTGAACGCGACGCTGGCCTGCGCCCGCACCACGGGTTTGGCGCGGAAGGCCACCGACAGCCCCGCCACGGCCATCATCTTGAGGTCGTTCGAGCCGTCGCCCATGACGATGGCCTGCGACGGATCGGCACCGATCTGCGCGCACACCTCGCGCACGGTGCGGGCCTTGACATCGGCATTGACGATTTCGCCCACCACGTTGCCGGTCAGCTTGCCGTCGACGATTTCCAGCGTGTTGGCGCGCGTGAAATCGAGCTTGAGCCGGGGCTTGAGCTGGTCGGTGAAGTGGACAAAGCCGCCCGACACCAGCAGCGTCTTCAGCCCCAGCGCCTGCACGGCCTCCAGCATCTGCTCGGCGCCCGGCGACAGGCGCAGGCGCTCGGCGTAGACGCGGTCCAGCACGCTGGCGTCCAGGTCCTTGAGCAGCGCCACGCGGCGGCGCAGGCTTTCGTTGAAATCGGTGATCTCGCCGCGCATGGCGGCCTCGGTGATGGCCGACACCTCGGCCTTGAGCCCGCAGAAATCGGCAATCTCGTCGATGCATTCGATCGTGATCAGCGTCGAATCCATGTCCATCGCCACAAGCCGGAAGTCCGACAGCTTGCGGCCGGCCGGCACCACGGCCCAGTCGATGCCGCGTGCGCCGCACACGGCGTCCAGCGCGTCGCGCAGGGCCGGGGTCAGCGGATCGCAGTCCTCGGCGGCGGCCACGGTGTCGCTGCGCGGGGCGAAGGCGGAAGCGTTGGCCACCTTGCGCACGGCATCGAGGTCAGCGGCGGACAGCGGGGACAGGCTCTGGAGAATCAGGGGCATGACGGCAGGAAACGGATACGGGCGGTCGCGCGGGGCGGCCGGGAGGGCGGTATTGTACTGCGCGGCGGCCGGCTCCCGCGCGGGCGGGGGCCGGCTGGCCGATCAGGCCACGCGCAGGCTGTCCACGACCTTGTGCAGGAACGCTTCGCACGCGGCCAGCTGGTCCAGCGCGACGAATTCGTCGGGCTTGTGGGCCTGCTGGATGTCGCCCGGGCCGCAGACCACGGCCGGGATGCCGGCGCGCTGGAACAGCCCGGCCTCGGTGCCGTAGGCCACCTTGTTGGTCTCGCGGTCGGCGGTCAGCGCGCGCACCAGTTGCGTGATGGCGTCGGACTCGGCCGCGTCCAGCGACGGCGCCGCCGCGATCTTGCTGATCGCCATGCCGGCATCCACGTGCTCGGCGCGCATCTTCGGCACCAGCACGTCGTTCACGTACTGCTGGATCCGCGCCAGGATGGCCTCGGGGTCCACGCCGGGCAGGTTGCGGAACTCGAACACGAACTCGCACTCGGCCGGGATCGTGTTCAGCGCGATGCCGCCGTGGATCGTGCCGGTGGACGCGGTCGTGAACGGCACGTCGAACGCCTGGTCGTACGGGCCGTTGGCCTTGAACTCGTCGGCGATGTCGCGGATGTAGCAGATCAGCCGCGCCGCGTACTCGATGGCGTTGACGCCCTTGGGCGTCAGCGACGAGTGGGCCGCCTGGCCCTTCACGCAGCAGCGGTAGGCGTTGATGCCCTTGTGCGCCACGATCACGCGCATGCTGGTCGGCTCGCCGACGATGCAGCCGGCCGGCGTCACGCCGCGGTCGCGCAGTTCGGTCAGCAGGTACGGCGCGCCCATGCAGCCGATTTCCTCGTCGAACGACAGCGCGTAGTGCACCGGCTCGCGCAGCCTTGCGTCCAGGATGGTCGGCAGCAGCGCCAGGCTGGTGCCGATGAAGCCCTTCATGTCGCAGGTGCCGCGGCCGTACAGCCGGCCGTCGCGGATCACGGGCTTGAACGGGTCGGTGGTCCAGTTCTGGCCGTCCACGGGCACCACGTCGGTGTGGCCGGACAGCACGATGCCGCCGTCGGTGGCGCCGTTGGCGGCCGGCACCGTGACGAACAGGTTGGCCTTGTCGCCGGCCGGGTTGTAGCTCAAGTGCGGGCGCAGGCCCTTGGCCAGGAAGTGGTCGCGCACCGCTTCGATCAGGCCCAGGTTCGAGTGGCGCGACGTGGTGTCGAACGACACCAGGCGCTGGGTCCAGTCCAGCGCGCTGCCGCGCTGCGGGGCTTCGTGGTCGGCGGTGCGGGGGGCGGCGGCTTGCATGGGCGGTCGAAAACGTTGATGTGTCAAGGGTGTGATGCTACACCGGCTGGCCCGGTCAGGCCAGTTGGCGCAGCGTGTGCTTGATGGTCTGCGCGCGGGCGCCCACGTCGGGCATCTTGGCCTCGATGCGCAGCTTGTCCTGTCCGGCCAGCTTGATGTGCTTGTTCTTCTGCACGAGGTCGATGATCCGGATGGCATCGATCGGCGGGTTCGGCACGAACTGCACGCTGACCGTGGCCTCGCCGGCGTCGATCTTGCGCACGCCCAGCGGCGCGGCGGCAATGCGCAGCCGGTGCGTCTCGATCAGCGCCTGGGCCTGCGGCGGCAGCTTGCCGAAGCGGTCGATCAGCTCTTCCTGGATGTCGTCCACGCGGTCGGCCGTCTCGCAGTTGGCCAGCCGCTTGTAGAGCGACAGCCGCTCGTGCACGTCGGCGCAGTAGTCGTTCGGCAGCAGCGCCGGCGTGCCCAGGTTGATCTCGGTGGTGGCCGCCAGCGGCGCCATCAGGTCCGGCTCCTTGCCGGCCTTGAGCGATTTCACGGCAGCGTTGAGCATGTCGGTGTAGAGCTGGAAGCCGATCTCCTGAATCTCGCCCGACTGCTTGTCGCCCAGCACCTCGCCAGCGCCGCGGATCTCCAGGTCGTGCATCGCCAGGTAGAAGCCCGAGCCCAGTTCCTCCATCTGCTGGATGGCCTCCAGCCGGCGCTGCGCCTGCTTGGTCAGCCCGTCCACGTCATGCACCAGCAGGTAGGCGTAGGCCTGGTGGTGGCTGCGGCCCACGCGGCCGCGCAACTGGTGAAGCTGCGCCAGGCCGAAGCGGTCGGCGCGGTGGATCAGGATCGTGTTGGCGGTGGGCACGTCGATGCCGGTTTCGATGATGGTCGTGCACAGCAGGATGTTGTCGCGGCGGGCCACGAAGTCGCGCATCACGCGCTCCAACTCGCGCTCGTGCATCTGGCCGTGCGCCACGGCGATGCGCGCCTCGGGCACCAGTTCGGCCAGCCGGGCCCGCTTGTTCTCGATCGTCTCCACCTCGTTGTGCAGGAAGTAGACCTGCCCGCCGCGCTTGAGCTCGCGCAGGATGGCCTCGCGGATCACGCCGTCTTCCTCGCGGCGCACGAACGTCTTGATCGCCAGCCGCTTCTGCGGCGCCGTGGCGATGACCGAGAAGTCGCGCAGCCCTTCCAGCGCCATGCCCAGCGTGCGCGGGATCGGCGTGGCGGTCAGCGTCAGCACGTCCACCTCGGCGCGCAGCGTCTTGAGCGCTTCCTTCTGGCGCACGCCAAAGCGGTGTTCCTCGTCGATGATGACCAGGCCCAGCCGCTGGAACTTCACCTCGTCGGACAGCAGCTTGTGCGTGCCGATGACGATGTCCACCGTGCCCTCGTTGATCTGCTTGATCGCCGCGTCTACTTCCTTCCTGGTCTTGAACCGCGACAGTTCGACGATGCGCACCGGCCATTCGGCAAAGCGGTCGGACAGGGTCTGGAAATGCTGCTCGGCCAGCAGCGTGGTGGGCGCCAGCATGGCCACCTGCTTGCCGCCCAGCACGGCCACGAACGCGGCGCGCAGCGCCACCTCGGTCTTGCCGAAGCCCACGTCGCCGCAGACCAGCCGGTCCATCGGCTTGCCCGACGTCATGTCGGCGATGACGGCCGAGATGGCGGCCGCCTGGTCGGGGGTTTCCTCGAAGCCGAAGCTTTCGGCAAAGGTCTCGTAGTCCTTGGGCTGCAGCGGGAACGCAAAGCCCTGGCGCAGCGCGCGGCGGGCGTACAGGTTCAGCAGTTCGGCCGCCGTGTCGCGGATCTGCTGCGCGGCGCGGCGCTTGGCCTTGTCCCACTGGCCGGTGCCCAGCGAGTGCAGCGGCGCGGTGTCCGGATCGGCGCCCGAATAGCGTGAGATCACGTGCAACTGGTGCACCGGCACGTAGAGCTTGCTGCCCTTGTCGTAGTCCAGGTGCAGGAATTCCTCGTCGCCCTGGCCCATGTCCAGCGTGACCAGGCCCTGGTAGCGGCCGATGCCGTGCTCGCTGTGCACCACGGGGTCGCCAATCTTCAGCTCGGCCAGGTCGCGCACCATCGCGTCGACGGTGCTGGCCTGCTCCTGCTTGCGGCGGCCGGCGCGGCGCGCGGTGCCGGCGTACAGCTCGTTCTCGGTGACGAAGGCCAACTGGGCGCCGGGCAGCGCGAAGCCGGTCTGCAGCGGCGCCACGGCGATCGAGAAATGTGCATCGCCGGCCAGGAACGCCGCGAAATCGTCCACCACCATCGGCCGCAGCCCGCTTTCGGCAAACAGCTGCATCAGCGTCTCGCGCCGGCCGGCGGAGTCGGCGCACATCAGCACGCGCGTGGCCTTGTTCAGCAGCAGTGCTTCCAGGTTGACCAGCGGGTCCTCGGCGCGGCGGTTGACCGAGACGTCGGGCAGGCTGGCCGCGAGCGACGGCTGGTCGGCCGGCGACGGCTCGCGCTGCAGCACCAGCCGGGCCAGCGGCTTGGCGCCGACGAAGAACTGCTCCTCGGACAGGAACAGCTCGGCCGGCGGCAGCAGCGGCCGCTCGCGGTCGTGCCGCATGAAGGTGTAGCGCTGGGTGGTATCGGCCCAGAAGCGGCGGATGGCGTCGTTCACCTGGCCCGCGAACGCCAGCTGCGTGCCGGCCGGCAGGTAGTCGAACAGCGTGGCGCTTTCTTCAAAGAACAGCGGCAGGTAGTACTCGATGCCGGCCGACGGCACGCCGTTGCCGATGTCCTTGTAGATCGGCGACTTGGTCGGATCGCCCTCGAACACCTCGCGCCAGCGGCCCCGGAAGGCGGTGCGCGCGGGCTCGTCCAGCGGAAACTCGCGGCCCGGCAGCAGCCGGACTTCCTTGACCGGGTAAAGGCTGCGCTGGGAATCGGGATCGAACGCGCGGATGGTCTCGATCTCGTCGCCGAACAGGTCGATCCGGTACGGCAACGCCGACCCCATCGGATACAGGTCGATCAGCCCGCCGCGCACGCTGTATTCGCCGGGACGCATCACGGCGCTCACGTGCTCGTAGCCGGCCAGCGTGAACTGCGCCTTGAGCGCGGCCTCGTCCAGCCGCTCGCCCTGCTTGAAGAAGAACGTGTAGGCCGCCAGGAACGACGGCGGGGCCAGCCGGTAGAGCGCCGTGGACGCCGGCACGATCATCACGTCGCACTGGCCGGTCTGGATGTCGTGCAGCGTGGCCAGGCGCTCGGAGACGAGGTCCTGGTGCGGCGAGAAGCTGTCGTAGGGCAGCGTTTCCCAGTCGGGCAACAGCCGCACGCGCAATTCCGGCGCGAACCACGGGATTTCCTCGGCCAGCCGCTGCGCGTCCATGGCATTGGCGCAGACCACGGCCACCATCGGCACGGTGCCGCGATGCTGGCGGGCGTAGGCGGCCACCACGAGCGCGTCGGCGGACCCGGTCAGGCCGCTCACGGCATGGCGCAGGCCGGGCTTGACCAGGGGCAGGGCGGCGAAGGGAAATGCGGTAACGGTGTCAGGCATTGGCAGCAGTAAACGCAAAAACGACGACACCCCGCCGGCAGGGGCGCGGGGCGCTCAGCGGGCAGGGCGGTCGATCATGCCAGCCATGGCGGCGGGCGAGGGCCGTATTATAGAATGCGCACCGGCCGGCCCGCTGGCCGGCTCACTTTTTCCCCAGGCCCCATAAACGTGTCCGATCGTCGATTCGCCCTGATTCCCTGTGCCGGAACCGGCAGCCGTGCCGGTGGCGCCGTGCAGAAGCAGTACCAGACCGTGGCGGGCCGGCCGATGCTCTGGTATGCGCTGGCCGCATTCTCGGCCAGCGAGGCCATCAGCGCCACGGCGCTGGTGCTGGCGCCCGACGACATGCCGCTGGCGTCGCGCTTTGGCGCCGAGGCGTTTGCCGGCCTGCGGTTCGATACCGCGTTCGTCGGCGGCGATTCGCGCCACGCCTCGGTGCTGGCCGGCCTGCATCACCTGGGCACGCTGGGCGCCCGGGACACCGACTGGGTGCTGGTCCACGATGCCGCGCGCCCCGGCCTGACCACGGCGATGATCGACACGCTGGTGCGGGCCGTGGAGTCAGACGACACGGCCAGCGAGCCGATCGGCGGCATCCTGGCGGTGCCGGTGCCCGACACGCTCAAGCGCGCCGACGCCACCGCGCGCATTGGCGGCACCGTGCCGCGCGACGGCCTGTGGCAGGCGCAGACGCCCCAGATGTTCCGCATCGGCGTGCTGCGCCATGCGCTGGAAGACGCCATGGCCGCTGGCGCCGTGGTCACCGACGAGGCCAGCGCCATCGAGCGGCTGGGCCTGCATCCGCGCCTGGTCAACGGCTCGCTGCGCAACTTCAAGGTGACGTATCCGGAAGACTTCGCGCTGGCCGACGTGCTGCTGCGCACCGGGCATCCGGCCGCCTGAGCCGGTCCCGAACCATTTTTGCAAGGAGTCGTTTTGAATCCGTTCGATATTCGCGTAGGGCAGGGCTATGACGTGCACGCCCTGGTGCCGGGGCGCAAGCTGATCCTCGGGGGCGTGGACATTCCCCATGACCGCGGCCTGCTGGGCCACTCGGACGCCGACGCGCTGCTGCACGCCGTGACCGACGCGCTGTTCGGCGCCGCCGCGCTGGGCGACATCGGCCGCCACTTTCCGGACACCGCCGCCGAGTTCAAGGGCGCCGACAGCCGCGTGCTGCTGCGCGAGGCCGCGCGGCGCGTGCGCGAGGCCGGGTTCGAGATCGGCAATGTCGATGCCACCGTCATCGCGCAGAAGCCCAAGCTCGCGCCGCACATCGGCGGCATGGTGGCAAACCTGGCCGAGGACCTGGGGTTGCCCGTCACGCGCTGCAACGTCAAGGCCAAGACCAACGAGAAGCTGGGGTTCGAAGGCAAGGAAGAGGGGATCGTCGCCCAGGCGGCGGTGCTGATCTACCGCCGGCCGGAAGACGCGCAGGACTGACGGCCGGCGGCCGCCCGGCAGATCAGGGGGCGGCCGGCGACGGCGCGGCGGGCGCCTCGGCCGTGATCGGGTAGACGTAGTCGATCAGCCGCGCCATGGCGCCGTGGCGCGAGCCCGCTTCGGTGCGTTTCTGGAAGCCCATCTGCTCGCAGAGCTTGATGGCGGAGTCCATCTCGGGCATCGCGCGGCAGACCAGCGTCTGGGCGCCGATATCGCGGGCACGCTGGATGCAGATCTGCATCAGCCGCTTGCCCAGCCCCAGGCCGCGCGCCTGCGGGCTGACCGACAGCAGCCGGGCCTCGGGCTGCGTCAGCGTGATCGTGGAATCGTCGAGGGCGGGCAGCGTGGCGCCTGGATGGCAGAACAGCACGGCGCCGCTGATACCGTGGTCGGTCTCGGCGACCCACCATTCCATGTCGGGATTGTCCTTGGCGGCCAGCACGGACTGCATGCCGCGCTGGAACGACGCCCGGCAATCCTCCATGATCTCCAGTTCATACTGCCCGTAGGCCTGCTGGGTGACCGCGGCGATATCGCCCCAGTCGTGTACCGCGGCCAGCCGGAACCTGAAACGCGGCGAGTTCGGGGAAGGCAAGGTGCTCATGGCGACAGCGAAGTTCGTGACCTTGCGTCGATTGTAGGCCGCGCCATCCACAAATGCACCGGGTCGTTCCGCTGGTTCGCGTGTCGGACAACACCAATTGACCGAGACAGGAAAAAGGCCGGCGGACGCTCCCAGGCGTCCACCGGCCTTGCCCGCCTTGCGGCGTGCCGCGCGGTACTTGCGGCCCGTTGGGCCGCGAAGCCGCTTATTCGGCGGCGATGACGTTGGCTGCCGCGCCGATCACGGCGGCAATGCGGCCCACGTCGCGCAGTTGCTGGGCGCTCATGCCCTGCTCGTTCTTGAGCAGCTGGTAGTGCGACTTCACGCAGAAATGGCACTTGCCGATGATCGACGCGGCCAGCGCGTACATCTCGAAGCGGCGCTTGTCCACGCCGCCGTGGGTGGCGTAGGCGTTCATGCGCAGGCCGGCCGGCTGGCTGGCCAGGTCCGGGTCCTCGGCCATCTCGACGTACGGGTACCAGAGGTTGTTCATGCCCATCAGCGCGGCGGCCGTCTGCGCGGCCGTCACTTCCTCGGGCGACAGCACGTTGGCATTGCGGATCACGTCGACGATCACCTTGCTCTTGGCCGCGAACGCCGCCGCCAGCGCCACACCGACCGCGTCGTTGCCTTCCAGCGTCGAGCGGGCAATCGTGCCATCCACGTTCAGGCGGATGTCCTTGGCGTAGTCGGGAACCAGATTCTTAATCGTGCTGAGGAATTCCATTTATTTCTCCTATCGACGAGGGCTCAAAAAACCCGCACATAGCGGGTTTCGGCATGGAAGGGCCGCGGGCCCCTCCATGCGACGTACCGGGCACCTGATGGGGCCGGCAGGCAGTGCCAATTACAGCGTGGCGCCGCCGACGGCGCGGTTGCACGGGCACAGTTCGTCCGTTTGCAGACCGTCCAGGATACGCAGCACTTCGTCCGGGCTGCGGCCGACGTTCAGGTTGTTCACCGACACGTGCTGGATCACGTTGTCCGGGTCGACGACGAAGGTGGCGCGCAGGGCCACGCCGGCGGCCTTGTCACGCACGCCAAGCTGGTCCACCAGCGAGCCGGTCACGTCGGCGAACTGCCACTGGTTCAGCTTGTTCAGGTCCTTGTGTTCACGGCGCCATGCCAGCTTCACGAATTCGTTGTCGGTCGAGCCGCCCAGCACGATGGCGTCGCGGTCGGCGAAGTCGTTGTTCAGCTTGGCGAATGCCACGATTTCGGTCGGGCACACGAACGTGAAGTCCTTCGGGTAGAAGTAGATGATCTTCCACTTGCCCTCGAACGACTTTTCGGTGATGTCTTCGAAAGCCGACTGGCCATTCTCTTCGTGGTTGTTGAAACCCGGCTTGACACCAACGATGCTGAAGGCTTCGAGCTTGTCACCAACGGTCTTCATTGACTTCTCCTGATACGGTTGAACAGATTGAGGCGTTGCACTGCGCGATGTGGTTCCCATTGCCGCCGGGAAGTCCATCGCATTTGCACGAAAGCTGTGAGTATGCGTGCCGCCGCGCGCCAAGGCCAATTGGTTTTCTTAACCGGCCCGATAGGCGGCGTCCGGAACGCTGCACAAATGGACAGCCGCAAGTATGCCATGCACCCGCCGGGCAAGCCTGCGGCACCAACCGCTACGTGTGCCACGCGAACGTGTCAGCCGCATGAAGGCGGCGCGCATCTTCAGGCCGGATGCAGCGCCGCCTGTTCGCGCCGGGCGCGGAAGATCACCAGCGTGGCCACCAGCCCGCAGGCGGCGGCAAACATCAGCCAGAGGCCCGGCGCGGCCTTGTTGCCGGTGCTGTGGATCAGGTAGGTCGAGATGGCCGGCGTGAAGCCGCCGAAGAGCGCCGTGGCCAGGCTGTACGCCAGCGAGAAGCCGGCGGTGCGCACGGCCGGCGGCATGACCTCGGCCAGCGTCACGACCATCGCGCCGTTGTAGCTGGCGTACAGGAACGACAGCCACAGTTCCACCATCAGCAGGCGCTGGAACGACGGCGCGGCCACCAGCCACGACACGGCCGGATACGCTGTCACCAGCGTGGCGACGGTGAAGACCACCAGCAGCGGCTTGCGGCCCACGCGGTCGGACAGCGCGCCCATCAGCGGCAGCCAGATGAAGTTCGACAGGCCCACGCAGATCGTGACGATCAGGTTGTCCACGTCGTCCAGCTTGAGCACGGTCTTGCCGAACGTCGGCGTATAGGCCGTGATCATGTAGAACGACACCGTGGTCATGACCACGAGCAGGCAGCCGGCGACGATGATGCGCCAGTTATCGAGCATCGACCGGTAGATCGCCTGCACCGACGGCCGGTGCTTGCGCGCGCGGAACGCCTCGGTTTCCTCCAGCGAGCGCCGGATGATGAACAGGAACGGCACGATCAGGCAGCCGATCAGGAACGGCACGCGCCAGCCCCAGTCGTCCATCTGCGCCGGCGCCAGCGTGGCATGCAGCACCACGCCCAGCAGGCCCGCGAAGATCACGGCCACCTGCTGGCTGGCCGACTGCCACGCCACGTAGAAGCCTTTCTGGCCCGGCCTGGCGATCTCGGCCAGATAGACCGACACGCCGCCCAGCTCCACGCCGGCCGAGAAGCCCTGCAGCAGGCGTCCCAGCAGCACCAGCAGCGGCGCGGCCACGCCGATGGTGGCGTAGCCGGGCACCAGCGCGATCAGCAGCGTGCCCAGCGCCATCAGCACCAGCGTGACGATCAGCCCCTTGCGGCGGCCGTGGTGGTCGATATAGGCGCCCAGCACGATCGCGCCCAGCGGCCGCATCAGAAAGCCGGCGCCGAACGTGGCCAGCGACAGCATCAGCGACGCGAACTCGTTGCCGGACGGGAAGAACGTACGGGCGATGGCCGCGGCATAGAAGCCGTAGACCATGAAGTCGTACATTTCGAGGAAATTGCCGCTGACAACGCGGAACACGGTCCGGAAACCGTGCTGGGAGGTGGGGGTGCTGGACATGGCTGTCTCTCGGTCAGCCGCCGGTGGACCCGGCGGCATGTTGTCGATCGTTGTGAGCCATGGCGGATCAGGGTTGCGGCAGGCGCGCCATGACATTGGATGCCGTGGTATGCATCGGCCTGTCGATGGCGTGAAGTGTGCGCAATGACGCTGTCATTCGCCTGTCAGCGACCTTTCAGTTGCCTATCAAATGCTGAAGAAAACCTGTCAACGCGCAACCGGTGGTGCGGCGGCGCAACCTGGCGCTCAGGCGCGCCGGAAGCGCGCGCTGACGACCAGGCCCGTGCGGGGCGCGGGGCGGTTGGCCAGCACCAGCCGGCCGCCGTTGCGTTGCAGGATGCGGTTGACGATCGACATGCCCAGCCCGGCGCCCTTGGCCTCGCTGCGCGCGGTGTCTAGCCGGTAGAACGGCCGGGTCAGCAGCGACAGCTGCTCGTTGGGCACGCCGGGGCCGTTGTCGGCCACGATCAGCACGGCCTCCTTGTCCTCCACGCGCGTGGAAATCTCCACGTCGGCCATGCCGGTTTCCTCGTCCTTGGCATAGCGGCGCGCGTTTTCCACGAGGTTGTCGAGGATGCGCTGGATTTCCATGCGGTTGGCCACGGCCATGACCGGGCCGTCGGAGCGCACGTGTACGCGCACGTCGTCATGCGCGGCATAGACGCCGACCGATTCCTGGACCAGCGTGGACAGGTCCACCGGCTCCACCACCTCCTGGCCGGGCCGGGCGTAGTTCAGGAACTGGCCGATGATGGCGTCCATCTGCTCGATGTCGGCGATCATCGCGTCGCGCGTGGTGTTGTCCACCGGGGACATCTCGGTTTCCAGCCGCAGCCGGGTCAGCGGCGTGCGCAGGTCGTGCGAGATGCCGGCCAGCATGACCACGCGGTCGTCGTCGAGCTGGCGCAGGTCGCGCACCATCTGGTTGAAGCTGCGGTTGGCCTGGGCCACCTCGCTGGCGCCCTGTTCGCGCAGCGGCGGGGCCTCGCCGCCCGAGCCGATCAGCCGTGCGGCGTTGGCCAGCCGCTTGAGCGGGTAGTTGACGCGGGCCGTGATGAAGGCGGCCCCGATGATCGACAGCAGCAGCGCGGCGATACTCCACCAGAGCCACTGGATGCCCGGCACGCGCTCGAAGCGCTCGGGGCTGATGGCCACCCAGTAGTCGTCGCCCTCGATCTCGAAGCTGACCCAGACGCCGGGAATGTCGTTGACCGTGGTGGCCAGCACCGTGTCCTCGCCCAGCCGGCCGCGAATTTCCTGCTGCACAAGCTGGGTCAGGAACGGGTTGGCCTTGGGCGCGGCGAAGTCGTCGTCCTTTTCGCGCGGATAGACCTTGATGCCCTCGTTCTGCACGAGGTCGAGCAGCAGGAACCGGCGCCGGGCAGGGTCCGAGTAAAGCAGGGCGGCGCGGGTGAGCTTGACCACGCTGACCACCTGCATGGCGATCTGCTGGGCGCGCGGCGCGCGTTCGAAGAGCCGGTAGCTCTGGAACCAGATACCCAGCGAGATCGCCAGCAGAAGGGCGATCAGCATGAAGGTTCGCCAGAACAGCGAACCAAAGAACCGCGTTGCGGTACGGCCGAGGGCGGTCGCCACGATGCTGCCTGTGCGACCGGAATTACTTCACGCCATCGGGGATGAAGACGTAGCCGAGGCCCCAGACCGTCTGGATGAAACGCGGGTTGCTCGGATCGGGTTCGATCAGCTTGCGCAGGCGCGAGATCTGCACGTCCAGGCTGCGGTCGAACACCTCGTACTCGCGGCCGCGCGCCATTTCCATCAGCTTTTCGCGCGACAGCGGCTGGCGCGGATGGCGGGCGAAGACCTTGAGCACCGAGAATTCGCCCGTGGTGAGCGTGATTTCCTCGTCGTTCTTGGTCAGCGTGCGGGTGGCCAGGTTCAGCACGAAATCGCCGAACGCGAACGTCTCGGGCGTCTCGGACGGGGCGCCCGGCACTTCGGCCGGCCCCTTGCGGCGCAGCACCGCGTGGATGCGCGCGATCAGCTCGCGCGGGTTGAAAGGCTTGGGCAGGTAATCGTCGGCGCCCATTTCCAGGCCGACGATGCGGTCCACGTCCTCGCCCTTGGCGGTGAGCATGATGATCGGGGTCTGGTCGTTGGCCCCGCGCAGGCGGCGGCAGATGGACAGCCCGTCTTCGCCGGGCATCATCAGGTCCAGCACCAGCAGGTCGAAACGCTCGCGCAGCCAGAGCTTGTTCATGGCCGTGGCGTTTTCCGCCACGAGTACCGTGAAGCCCTGCTCGCCGAGATAGCGGCGCAGCAGGTCGCGCAGGCGCGGGTCGTCATCCACGACGAGAATCTTGTGGCTGGTATTTTCCATGGCGGTATCTTAGCGACTATCGCTTTCGCTCAAAATGGCTTAACAAAAGGTTACATACTTTACCCCGTGGTATGGCGGCGTGCACCTTTTGTGCATTTACACTCCGCAAACCGTTTGCCAGGGCCCGATGACACGGGGCCTTGCGGACGGTCGCCACGGGCATCGCGCATGCCTTCCCGCGACGCTGGCACCGCCCTTGCGGTCGCCCTTGGGGGACATGCCGGTGCGCTGCCGGCGCGGTCATGAGGACCGTCCGGAGGCCACAGTCGAAACCGCCATTATCCAATGAAAGTGAAGCAAAACCGGCACGGGCAAACCCTGCGTCGCACATTCTGCGCGCGCGTGGCCTGGCTTGCCGGCATGACCCTGCTGATGGCCGTGGCGCCCGCCTCGGCGCACGCCCAGTCGGCGGGCATGGCGCACCTGCTTCACCCCAAGGGCCAGCCGCCCGGCGGGCAGGGCGGCAACCCGCCCCCGCCGGACCGCAACCGCCAGCCGCCCCGGCGCGGCGACCGCGCCGAGACCGAGCGCGACATGGCCGAGCGCGCGTCGCGCCAGGGCCAGCGCGGCGGCAGCCAGCGCCTGTCGCCCGACGAGCGCAAGACGCTGCGCAAGAACCTCTACGACATCGGCAAGGAAATGTACCGGGGCAGCTGATCAGGCCGCCGCCCGGAAGTGCCGCAGGAAATCCACGAATACCTCGGCCGCCTGCTGGGCGTCTTCCACCGTGATCGTCTCCAGCGGATTGTGGCTGATGCCGCCGTTGCCGCACCGGACGAACAGCATGGCGACGTCGGTGATCCGCTGCATCATCATGGCGTCGTGCCCGGCGCCCGACGGCAGCTCGAACGCCTGCGCCCCCCGTTTCTTCAGCACCGCCGCGAACTGATCCATCAGCCAGCGCGCGCATGGCGCGTTATTGACCGGTGTCACGCGTTCCACGGCGGCCGTCAGCCCGCGCCGCGCGGCAATCCGCTCGATGCCGGCCACGATATCGGCGATGGCGGCCTCGCGGATGCCGTCTTCGCCGGCCCGAATATCCATCGAGAACACGCAGGCGGCCGGAATCACGTTGCTCGATCCATTGGGCACCTGCAACTGGCCGACCGTCCCCACCAGCGTAGGCACCTGCGCGCAGCGCTGCTCCACCAGCAGGATCATCTCGGCCGCGCCCGTGGCGGCGTCGCGGCGCATGTCCATCGGCGTGGTGCCGGCATGGCTGGCCAGCCCCTCCACCCGCACCTGGAACCGGCTGCTGCCGGCGATCTGCGTGACGATGCCCAGCGGCAGGCCGCGGTTGAGCAGCACCGGCCCCTGTTCGATATGGACCTCGACAAAGCCGGCCAGCGTGGCGGGATCGACCGCCGCCGCACGCAGCGCGTCCAGGCTGCCGCCGCCGGGCAAGCCGGCCGCCGCCAGCGCCTCGCGCATCGTCACGCCGTCGGCGTCCGTGCGGTCCAGCAGCGCCGGGTCGAAGCGGCCCGCCAGCACGCTGCTGGCCAGGAAGCTGGTCTTAAAGCGCAGCCCTTCTTCCTCGGCAAAGGCCACCACGTCCAGGTGGTACGGCAGCCGGATGCCCGCGTCGCGCAGCGCCCCGACCACGGCGATCGGCAGCAGGATGCCCAGCCGGCCGTCGTAGCGGCCGCCGTTGCGCACCGTGTCGAAGTGCGAGCCGGTCATCAGCACCTTGGGGTTCGCCTCGGCCGGATCGGCGGCATAGCGGCCAATCACGTTGCCGATGGCGTCCACGCGCACCGCCATGCCGGCGTCTTCCATCCAGCGCGCCAGCAGCGCCTGGGCCTGGCGGTGCGCCGGCGTCAGGTACGCGCAGGTCAGGCCGCCTTCCATGTCGGAATGGCGGGCCAGGGCGTCGGCGTGGTCCAGGATCGACTGGCCGAGGGAAGGGGTGGCGGTGGTCATGGCGTCGGGGGGTGTCGGTACTTCGGAGGGGGTCAGCGGTTGCGCAGCCAGGTCTTCCATGCCACCCAGAGCTTGCGCATGGGCGTGAGCGAGATGCGCTGGGTCAGCACCTGGAAGTCGCTGGCCTCGATCTCGTCGAGCAGCGCGTGGTGGATGGCGGCCAGCGCCAGCGCGGCGCGCTGGGCGCGGCGGTCGGCGCGGGGCAGCAGGGCCAGCGCCTCCTGGTACAGGGCGCGCGCCTGCGCCGCCTGGTCGCGCATCAGCGTGACGAACGGCGCCGAATGGCGCGACTGCATGATGTCGGCCGCCGGCACCTCGAAGCGCTGGAGCGTTTCCACGGGAATATAGATACGGCCCTGGCGGGCGTCGCGGCCGACCTCGCGGATGATCCGCACGCGCATCTGCGACAGGCCCAGTTTCTCGCCGGCGTCCAGCGTCAGCGCGTCGGTGAATCCGAGCAGCCGGGCCGTCAGCCGGCCCACCGTGCCGCCCACCAGCCGCGCATAGCGGCCCAGCGCGGCGTCATCGAAATAGCGCGACTGGGCGAGGTCCATCTCCGTGCCGTCCAGCACCTGGGTCATCTCGGCCTGCGGCAGGCTGGCCAGGTGCGGTTGCAGCGCCAGGCTGACCGGGTGGTTCGGGGTGCCGTCGTAGAGCCGGCGCAGTTCGGCGCGCCACCAGTCCAGCCGTTGCAGCGCCACGCCGGCGTCATGGTCCTCGTGAACGATGGCATCGAGTTCCAGCCGCCAGGCTTGCAGCGCGGTCAGCGCGCGGCGGCGCTCCGGGGGCAGGAGCAGGCTGCTGTAATAAAAGCTGGAGCCGCTGGTTGCGGCCTTGTCCTGGCAATACTGATCGGGCGTCACGCCAATCTCTTTCTGTGGGATGGCGGGGCGGCGCCAAAGCCGCGAATTGTAACATCGGCGCCACGGCGCGCGGCCGCCGCCAGCGACGCCATCCCGCTGCCAGCCGCGCCGGCGGGACGACATTTTGTCGCGCCATACGACTGTTCGTCATCCGGCGTTTGACGCACCTCAGGCCGGTCGCTATATTGCTGACCGCAAAGTTATTTATTTCCCGTGCGACGCTGGCCCATCGGCCGGCCGGCTCCGGGCACCATGAAGCACCCCCAGAGGTGCCCCGGAGCCGATCCTCCCCGGCCGTCCGGCCGCAGCATTCCAGAAGTGCAGTAGCGTCATCCTTTCCACCGACTCAACACGCTTGTCCATGCCAGTGCCATACGCCGGGCCGGAAGTCGCGGCCGCTGAAGTTCAGGTCTTCCCCATGCTCCCCCCGGCTGGCGCCACGCGGCGCCGTGGCGTCGTGCGCGGGCGGGCGGGGCGGCTGGCCGCGCTGGTCGCCATGGCCGGGCTGGTGACGCTGGCCGGCTGCGGCAAGCAGGCGGAGCCCGTGGAGACCGTGCGGCCGGTGCGGGTGATGCAGCTCAGCCCGTCGGCCGGCAAGACCGCGTTCGAGTTCTCGGGCGAGGTCCGTCCGCGTATCGAATCGCGGCTGGGCTTCCGCGTTGGCGGCAAGATCGCGGCCCGGCTGGTCGATGTGGGCGCCACGGTGCGCAAGGGCCAGCCGCTGGCGCGGCTCGATCCCACCGACCTGGCGCTGGCCGAATCGGGCGCGCGCGCCCAGTTCGACGCCGCGCGGACCGACCGCGACCTGGCCGCCGCCGACCTGAAGCGCTACAAGGAACTGGCGGCCAAGAACTTCATCAGCGCCGCCGAACTGAACCGCCGGCAGGCCACCTACGATTCGGCCGCCTCGCGGCTGGAGCAGGCCCAGGCCAACCTGCGCAACCAGTCGAACCAGACCGGCTACGCGGTGCTGACGGCCGACGCGGACGGCGTGGTCACGGCCGTCGATACCGAGGTGGGCCAGGTGGTCACGCCGGGCCAGCCGGTCATCCGCGTGGCGCAGACCGCCGAGAAGGAAGTGGCCATCGGCCTGCCCGAGGACCAGGTCGACATGCTGCGCGGCATCACCGACGTCACCGTCCATACCTGGGCCGATCCGGACCGCCTGCTGCCGGGCCGCGTGCGCGAGATTTCCGGCGCGGCGGACCCAGTGACGCGCACCTATCCCACCCGGGTCAGCATTCCGAACCCGCCGGCTGACCTGCGCATCGGCATGACGGCCGCCGTGCAGTTCACCCGCGCGGGCGATGCCGGCACGATCCGCATCCCGCTGACCGCGCTGCTGCAGGACAAGGGCACCAACCAGGTGTGGATCTATCAGCCAGACAAGGCCGACAAGGCCGACAAGGCCGGCAGCGGCACGGTCAGGCCGGTGCCCGTGACGCTCGGCGAGGCGCAGGGCAACCTGATCGAGATCCGCCAGGGGCTGGCGCCGGGCCAGACCATCGTCACGGCCGGCGTGCATCTGCTGAAGGCAGGCCAGAAGGTCAAGCCGATGCAGAGCGTGGCGCCGGCCCAGCCCGCGTCCAGCCCGGGCGCGCCGCTGAGCGCCCTCGACCGCCGCCTGGGCTGAGGGCGGCGCATGGAACATTCCCGCTTCAACCTGTCGCGCTGGGCGCTGGAACACCAGCCGCTGACGCGCTACCTGCTGGTCGTGCTGCTGCTGGGCGGCCTGCTGGCGTTCTTCCAGCTTGGCCAGGACGAAGACCCGCCGTTCACGTTCCGCGTGATGGTGGTGCAGGCGTTCTGGCCCGGCGCCACGGCCGAGCAGATTGCCGTGCAGGTCACCGACAAGATCGAGCGGCAACTGCAGGAAGTGCCGTACGCCGACAAGATTCGCAGTTTCTCCAAGCCGGGCGAGACGACCGTGATCTTCCAGCTGGCCGACAACTCGCCGGCCAAGGACACGGCACAGATCTGGTACACGGTGCGCAAGAAGATCGGCGATATCCAGCAGACGCTGCCGCAGGGCGTGCGCGGGCCGTTCTTCAACGACGAGTTCGGCGACGTCTACGGCTCCATCTACGCGCTGTCCGCCGACGGCTTCAACTACAAGGAACTGCGCGAGTACGCCGACCTGGTCCGCCAGGAACTGCTGCGCATCCCGGCCGTGGCCAAGGTCACGCTGCTGGGGCTGCAGGACGAGAAGATCTTCATCGAGTTCAACCAGACGCGCTTTGCGCAGCTTGGGCTCGACATCAACGCCATCGCCAACCAGATCGCCGAGCAGAACAATCCCACTGGCAGTGGCGTACTAGTCACTCCCAGCGACAACCTGCAGGTCCGCGTGACCGGCCAGCTAGGCGACGTGGAAGACCTGCAGAACCTGGTGCTGCGCGGGCCGAACGGCATCGCCAACATCCGGCTGGGCGACATTGCCCACGTCTACCGCGCCTATGTCGATCCGCCGGTCAGCAAGATGCGGTTCAACGGCAAGGACGTGATCGGGCTGGGCATCTCGATGGAAAAGGGCGGCGACATTATCGCGCTGGGCAAGGAACTGCGCCGCGTGACCGATGGCCTGCGCGGCCAGTTGCCGGTGGGCATCGAGATGGACCAGGTGCAGGACCAGCCCCAGGCGGTCAAGCGCAGCGTGGGCGAGTTCGTGCACGTGCTGATCGAGGCCGTGGTGATCGTGCTGGGCGTGAGCTTCGTGGCGCTGGGGCTGCATACCCGGCCGCTGCGGCTGGACGTGCGTCCGGGGCTGGTGGTGGCGCTGACCATCCCGCTGGTGCTGGCCGTGACGTTCCTGTTCATGAACATCTTCGGCATCGGCCTGCACAAGATATCGCTCGGGGCGCTGATCATCGCGCTGGGGCTGCTGGTGGACGACGCCATCATCGCGGTGGAGATGATGGTGCGCAAGCTGGAGGAAGGCTTCTCGAAGATGGAGGCCGCCACCTTTGCCTACACCTCCACGGCCATGCCGATGCTGACCGGCACGCTGATCACGGCGGCCGGCTTCCTGCCGGTGGGGCTGGCCCGGTCCACGGTGGGCGAGTACACGTTCGCGATCTTCGCGGTCACGGCGCTGGCGCTGGTGCTGTCGTGGCTGGCGGCGGTCTATTTCACGCCGTACCTGGGCTATCTGATCCTGAAGACGCGGGCCAGCGACGGCGGCCACCACGAGGTCTTCGACACGCCGTTCTACGCCCGCTTTCGCCGCCTGGTGAACTGGTGCGTCACGTGGCGCAAGACCGTGATCGTCATCACGCTGGCCGGGTTTGCGCTGGGCCTGCTGGCGTTCAAGTACGTGGAAAAGCAGTTCTTCCCCGATTCCAGCCGGCCCGAGCTGATGGTGGAGCTGTGGATGCCCGAGGGCACCGCCTTCGCCGAGACCGAGGCCGTGACCCGGAGGTTCGAGGCCGCCATGCGGCGCGACGACGCCGTGCAGAGCGTGACGTCGTTCGTCGGCAACGGGGCGCCGCGCTTCTACCTGCCGCTGGACCAGATCTTCCCGCAGCCGAACGTGGCCCAGGCCATCGTGATGCCGGTGACCGTGGAGGCGCGCGACGCGCTGCGCAAGCGCATCGAGCGCGTGCTGGCCGACGAATTCCCGCAGCTTCGCGGCCGCGTGAAGCTGCTGCCGAACGGCCCGCCGGTGCAGTACCCGGTGCAGTTCCGCGTGATCGGGCCCGACGCCGCCGGCGTGCGCAAGGTGGCGGACCAAGTGCGCGCGATCATGGACGACAACCCGAACACGGTGGGCGTCAACGACAACTGGAACGAGAACGTCAAGATGCTGCGCCTGGAGCTGGACCAGGACAAGGCGCGCGCGCTGGGCGTGACCACCAACGCCATCGCCCGGGCCACGCAGGCCGTGCTGACCGGCGTGCCGGTGGGCCAGTACCGCGACGCCGACAAGCTGATCGACATCATCATGCGCACGCCGCGCAACGAGCGCGACACGATGTCCGACCTGAACAACGTGCTGGTGCCCACCAGCACCGGCCGCGCCGTGCCGCTGACGCAGGTGGCCCGGGTCACGCTGCAGTCGGAGCCGGGCGTGATCTGGCGCGAGAACCGCGACTTCGGCATCACGGTGCAGTCCGACGTCGTCGACGGCATCCAGGGGCCCACCGTCACCGCGCAGATCAATCCGAAGCTCGACCCGATCCGCGCGGCGCTGCCGGCCGGCTACCGGATCACGATTGCCGGGGCCGAGGAGGAAAGCGGCAAGGCGGGCGCGTCGATCGCCGCCCAGTTGCCGCTGTGCATCTTCCTGATCTTCACGCTGCTGATGCTGCAGTTGCACAGCTTCTCGCGCGCGGTGATGGTGTTCCTGACCGGCCCGCTGGGCCTGATCGGCGCCGCCGCCACGCTGTTGCTGCTGCATTCGCCGATGGGCTTTGTCGCCCAGCTTGGCATCACGGCGCTGCTGGGCATGATCATCCGCAACTCGGTGATCCTGGTGGACCAGATCGAGCAGGACATCCGCGCCGGGCTGCCGCCGTGGCAGGCCATCGTGGAGTCGGCCGTGCGCCGCTTCCGGCCGATCATCCTGACCGCGGCGGCGGCCGTGCTGGCGATGATCCCGCTGTCGCGCTCGACGTTCTGGGGCCCGATGGCCGTGGCGATCATGGGCGGCCTGGTGGTGGCCACGGTGCTGACGCTGCTGTTCCTGCCGGCGCTCTACGCCACGTGGTTCCGCGTCAAGCCGCCCGAGGACGAGCGCGGCGTGATGGCGGGCTAGGCCACCGCCGGGGCCCGCCGGGGCCTATTCCGCCAGTTCGAAGACCACGTCCTGCGCGCCTTCCCAGAGCACCTTGGTGCCCAGCGCGCGCAGGTTTTCCTTGCCCTCGACGATGGTCAGGAAGTGGTTGCCGGCGAGCTGCCCCATCTTGCTGGCGAAGCAGCAGCTACCGTAGGCCAGGATGATCTCGGTCTCGCTGTAGCCGCCCGGGTAGAACAGGATGTCGCCAACCGACGGGTGGCTGGTGTGGTTCTCGAAGCCGACGCCCAGCCGGAACTCGCCGAGCGGAATCCAGCAGCCTTCGCCGCTCCAGCGCACGTGGATCAGCTTCTGACGGTACGGCAGCAGCTTCAGGAACGCGGCTACCGTGTCGGGCGCGTCGGGGTGGGTTTCGGCGACGAAGGTGTGGCCGGCGGCGGTGATGCGAAGACGGGTCATGGGGGTCCTGGCGGGTTCGGGTTGCAGGGTGGCGGCGTTGCCGTGGTTCAGGATAGTCCACCCATCAGCGTCTCGGCCACGGCAATCAGGCTGCGGTCGGCGCCGCGCGGCCCCAGCAGCGAAATGCCCAGCGGCGCGCCGGCGCGCCCTGACAGCGGCAGGCTCAGTTGCGGAAAGCCCGACAGCGGCGTCAGGCACAGCGTCTGGGCGGCGGCCGTGCGGTAGTCCTCCAGCGATTCCATGGGCGTGGTGCGCAGCGGCGCGATGTCCGGCATCGTCGGCAGCACCAGCACGCCGTCGTGGCCGAGCAGCCGGCCCAGGTGCGCCGTGAATTCGCGCCGCACGGCCGACGCGTGGGCAAACTGGGCCTCGGTCACGCCCTTGCTGAACGCGAACCGGCCGGCCACGTCGGGGCCAAGCTGCAGCCCGTACTGCTCGATCAGCGCGCCATCGGCCTGCCACGCCTCCCATCCCTGCACGTAGCGGAACGCCCAGTACAGGTCCGTCAGCGGCCGGTCGGCTACCTCCACAGGCACCGCCTTGCCCAGTACCGATTCGATCCGCGCCACGGTCGGCGCCAGCGCGGCGCGGGCCTCGGGCGTGGGCAGGCCGAACAGGTCGGTGGCCAGCAGCAGCCGGGGCCGGGCGGGCAGCGGGTCGCCATCGGCGCCGCACAGCACGTCGGCCACGCGCGCGAACGTGGCGATGTCGCGGGCAAGGAAGCCGCAGGTGTCCAGCGACGCGCAGAGCGGCATGCATTGGGCCAGCGAGATGCGGCCATGGGTGGGCCGGATGCCGAACAGCCCGCAGTGGCTGGCCGGCGCGCGCACCGATCCGCCCGTGTCGGTACCCAGCGCTATATCGGCCAGCCCGTGCGAGACGGCGGACGCCGAGCCCGACGACGAGCCACCCGTGATGCGGTCCGGCGCGGCGCCGTTGAACGGGCCGCCGTAGTGGTAGTTCTGGCCGTTCATCGAGAAGGCCAGCTCGTCGGTGTGCACCTTGCCGACAAAGGCGGCGCCGGCATCCAGCAGCTTCTGCACCGTGGGCGCGGTGGCGGTCTTGATGCCGGAGCGGGCCAGCACGTGCGGATTGCCGCCGCCGGTGGGGTAGCCGGCAACGTCGAACAGGTCCTTGACCGCGAACTTCAGCCCGTGCAGCGGGCCGCCCGGCGCGTGCGGCACGGGGGCGTCGGGGTAGGGCAGGAAGGCGCGGGCGGGATGGGTGGCCAGGCTCATGGAGGCAGGGTCCTTGTGGCGGGATGGAATCGGGTTCAGGCCGCGCATTCGGCGGCGGGGGCTTCGACGCGCAGGCAACTGACGCGATGCCCGCCGCCCAGCGACACGGCCGGCGGCACGGCGGCCAGGCAGTCGGGCCGGGCCTGCGGGCAACGCGGCGCGAACGTGCAGCCCGGCGGCAGCGCGGCCAGGTCCGGCGGCGCGCCGCCGATGGCCTGCAGCCGCTGGCCACGGTCCATGCCGTGCTGGCGGCTCTGCAGCAGCGCGATGGTGTACGGATGGCGCGCGTCGCGCAGCAGCGTGCGGATCGGGCCTTCCTCGACGATGCGCCCGCCGTACATCACGGCCACGCGGTCGGCAATTTCCACCGCCGCGCCAATGTCGTGCGTGACGAAGACGATCGACAGGCCCAGCGCGCGCTGCAGCTCGCGCAGCAGGATCAGCACCTGGATCTGCACCGTGGCGTCGAGCGCCGTGGTCGGCTCGTCGGCCAGCAGGATGCGGGGCTGGGCCGACAGCGCCAGCGCGATCATCGCCCGCTGGCGCATGCCGCCCGACATCTCGTGCGGATAGGCGGCCAGCCGCCGCTCGGGGCTGGGAATGCGCACCGCCTCCAGCGCCTGCAACGCCAGCGCGTGGGCCCGGGCCTTCGACACCTTGCGGTGCGTGCGGATGCATTCGACGATCTGCTGGCCGATCGTGTAGACCGGGTCCAGCGCCAGCAGCGGCTCCTGGAACACCATCGCGATGGTGCCGCCGCGCAGCCGTGCCAGCGCGCGCTTGTCCAGTGCCGGCACGTCGTGGCCGTCCACGCGGATCTGGCCGGTCATGGTCGTGCGCCGGGGCGGGTGCAGCCGCATCAGCGCGCGCAGCGTGACGCTCTTGCCGGAGCCCGATTCGCCGATCAGCGCGACGGCCTCGCCGGGCGCCACGTCGAGCGAGACGCCGTTGACGGCGCGGATCAGCTTGCCGCCGCCCGCGAACGTGACGTGCAGGTCGCGGACCGAGACGGCCGGCGCCGGGGTGGGCTGGGGTTGCGGGGCGCCCGGGTCGGGAAGTTGGGACATCGGAATCCTCCGGTGGAATCAGGGCGTGGCCGCGTGCAGGCCCGGCGAGAGCCGGCGTAGCGGCAGCGAGTGGCCGCCGTCGGGCATCGCCATCAGGCACGAGACCGGATGGCCGGCCAGCGCGTCGGACAGCACCGGCGCGCGGCGTTCGCAGACCGGCTCGGCGCGGGCGCAGCGCGGGTGGAAGCTGCAGCCGGGCGGCGGGTCGATCGGGTTCGGCGGGTCGCCGGCCAGCGGGGCGGCCAGCGTGCGGTGGTCGGGGTCCATCGACGGCATCGACGCCAGCAGCGCCCGCGTGTACGGGTGCGCGGGGTTGGCGTAGACCGCCTCGGTGTCGCCGATCTCGACCACCTTGCCCAGGTACATCACCATCACGCGGTCGCACAGGTAGCGGATGACGTTGAGGTCGTGGCTGATGAACACGTAGGTCAGGTCGAACTCGGCCTTGAGGTCGAGCAGCAGGTTCAGCACCTGGGCCTCGACCGACTTGTCCAGCGCGGAGACCGCCTCGTCCAGGATCACCAGCCGGGGCCGCAGCGCCAGCGCCCGCGCGATGTTCACGCGCTGGCGCTGCCCGCCCGACAGCTCGTGCGGATAGCGGCCGGCAAAGCGCCGGGGGTCCAGCCCCACGCGCTCCAGCAGGTAGCGCGCCCGTTCGGTGGCTTCGCGGGCCGGCACGCCATGCACACGCGGCGTGAACGCGACCGATTCCTCGATCGTCAGGCGCGGGTTCAGCGACGCGTAGCTGTCCTGGAACACCATCTGCACCTGGCTGCGGAACGCCTTCATGGGCAACTGGGCCGAGCCCACGCCCTGGGCGTCGAAGATCAGCTCGCCGCGGTCGTGCGGCGTCAGCTGCATCAGCAGCCGCGCCGTGGTGGACTTGCCGCAGCCCGATTCGCCCACCACGCCCAGCGTCTCGCCCTTGAGCACGTCGAAGCTGACGCCGTCGACGGCGCGCACCACGCCGCCGCTGCGCAGCGGCACGGCCGACTTGAGCGGAAAGTGCTTGACGAGGTCGCGGGCGATGACCAGCGGCTGGGCCGGCCCGCCCACATCGCGGACCGGTTGGGCGGCGGGGGCAACGTACGCGTCGGCCATGGTCACTCCTTGATTTCCATGGCCGAGCGGATGCCGTCGGCCAGCAGGTTGAACGAGATCGACGTGAGGAAGATCATCGCGCCGGGCAGGGCCGCCACCCACGGCTGCGTGTAGATGGCCGTGCGCAGCGTGTTCAGCATCAGGCCCCACTCGGGCTCGGGCGGCTTGACGCCCAGCCCCAGGAACGACAGCCCCGAGGCCAGGATCATCGACACCGAGATCAGGCTGGTGGCGTAGACGAAGATCGGCCCGAGCACGTTGTTGAGCACGTGGGCGCGCACGATGGTCAGCGACGAGGCGCCCGAGGCCCGCGCGGCATCGACGAACTCGCGGTTGCGCACCTGCGTGGTCACGCTCTCGGCCACGCGCACGATCTGCGGCACGAACACGATGGTCAGCGACAGCAGCGCGTTGCCCACGCCGGCACCCAGCGTGCCGGACAGCGCGATGGCCAGCAGCACCGACGGGAACGCGTAGAGGATGTCGGTCACGCGCATGATGGCCGTGTTGGTCCAGCCGCCCGCGTAGCCGGCCACGATGCCGATGGCGCTGCCGATCACGAACGCCAGCAGCACCGGCGTGATGCCCATGAACAGCGACAGCCGCGCGCCCAGCATCAGCCGCGACAGCATGTCGCGGCCCAGTTCGTCGGTGCCCAGCGGATAGCCCTCGAAGCCGATGGGCTTGAGCCGCTTGAGGATCGACGAGGCATAGGGGTCGGCCGGCATCAGCGCCGGCGCGAACACGGCCGTGGCGATCAGCGCCAGCAGCACCAGCGCGGCTCCCATGGCCAGCCGGTTGCGCAGCAGGCGGCGTCCCACGGTGCGCCAGTAGCCCGGCGAGCGCTCCACCAACAGCGGCGCGGCGCCCTTGTTCAGCGTCAGTTCCATGGCGGCTCCTAGTGGCGTTGGATGCGGGGGTCGAACAGCGTCTGCAGCGCGTCGACAACCAGGTTGAGCAGCACGAAGAACACGGCCAGCACCAGGATCGTGCCCTGCAGCAGCGGAAAATCGCGCTGGAAGATTGCCGCGTTCAGCAGGAAGCCGGTGCCCGGCCACGAGAACACGGTCTCGATCAGGATCGACCCGCCCAGCAGGTAGCCAAGCTGCAGGCCCATCACCGACAGCGCCGTGGGCGCCACGTTCTTGACCACGTGGCGGAACACGGCAACGTCCGACAGGCCCCGGGCGCGCAGCCCGACGATGAACTCGTTGGACAGGATCTCGGCCACCAGCGCCCGGATCGTGCGCGCGACGATGCCCATCGGGATGACCGACATCGTCACGGCCGGCAGCAGCAGGTACTTCACGTGCTCCCAGTCCCACGCCCAGTCGCCCGAGCCGCCCGGCCCGGCGCCGGTGGCCGGCAGCCAGCCCAGCAGCACCGAGAACGCGATGACCAGCACCATCCCCAGCCAGTAATGCGGGATGCTGACGCCGAGCACCGAGACGACGGAGGCGAGCCGGTCCCACACCGAATCGCGCAGGTAGCCGGCCACGAAGCCGAACAGGCAGCCGGCCGTGAAGCCGATCAGCGTGGCCACGGTGGCGAGCCGGATCGAATTGACCACGGCGTTGGACACCTCGGCCATCACCGGCCGGTTGGTGGCGATGGACGTGCCCAGGTCGCCGTGCAGCGCGCGGACCAGCCAGTGGAGAAATTGCTCCAGGAACGGCTTGTCGAAGCCGTACAGCGCGGTCAGCTGCAGCCGCAGTTCCTCGGACGCGTCCGGCGGCAGCACCGACACGAGCGGGTCACCGGGCGCGATATGGACCAGCGAGAAGCAGAGCAGGGCGACCCCAAGCAGGATCGGCAGCGCATACAGGATGCGGCGAAGCAGGTAAGTCATGGTCTGTGGCCGGCTGTGGGGGGAGCGAAATCGTTTCAAGATGGCACCCCTCTCTCGCCTGGCGGGAGAGGGGCGCCGACACCGCCGCCAGCCTTAATCCATCGACATCGTCGCGATGTCGATGAACCAGCTTTGCGGCTGGACCACGCCCTTGACCTTCTTCGAGATCGCGCGCGGGCCCACGTCGTGGGCGATCAGCACGAACGGCGATTCCTCGACGATGCGGGCGTGCAGCCGGGCCAGCGCGGCGTCGCGGTCCTTCTCGCCGAACGACGTGCGGGCCGTCTCGATCAGCTTGTCGAACTCGGCGTTGCCGAAGAAGCCCCAGTTGTTCGATACCGGCGGCTGCGTCTTGGTGCTGACGAAGCGGACCATCGCAAAGAACGGGTCCATCGCCGCAAAGCTGACGTTGATGGCGTTGGCGCCGTGGGCGCTTGGGTCCTTGGCGCCGATGCGCCAGTTCGTGAACAGCGTGTTCCATTCCACGACGTCGAAGTCCACGTCGAAGTAGCACGCCTTGAGGTTCTGCTGCACGTATTCGTTCATCGGCAGCGGCTGCATCTGGCCCGATCCGGACGCCGATACCTGCACCTTGACCTTGACCGGCTTGGCGGCCGAGTAGCCGGCCTCGGCCATCAGCTTGCGCGCCGCCTCGGGGTCGTACTTGATGTCGAAGGCGGGATTGCCCCACCACGGGTTGCCGGCCTCGACGATGCCCTTGGCCTCGGCCATGTAGCCGCCCAGCAGCGTCTTCAGGCCAGAGCGGTTCACGCAGAGGTTGGCGGCCTGGCGCACGCGCTTGTCCAGCCACGGCGAGTTCGGCGCGAACGAGAGCTGCCACGGCCACATGTGCGGCTGGGCGTTGGCGTAGACCTCGAAGCCGCGGCTCTTGATCTGCGCGACGGCGTCGGGCGCGGGCGCCTCGATCCAGTCGACCTGGCCCGACAGCAGCGCCGCGGTGCGCGCGTTGGCCTCGGGCATCGGCAGCATCACGACCTTGTCGATCTTCGGCACGCGCTTGCTGTCCCAGTACGCCGGGTTCTTTGCCAGCTCCAGCCGCTCGCGCGGCACGAAGCGCGTCATCTTGAACGGGCCGGTGCCCGAGGCATCGGCGGCAAAGGCCACCCACGCCTGCTTGCTGCGTTCGGCCGGGTCGGTCACCGACGCCGGCACGGCCGCGAGCTTCTTCTCCCAGTGCGTGGGCGACGCCATGAACAGGTTCGAGACGTTGTACGGCAGGAACGAATCCGGCTCGGACGTCACCAGCTCCACGGTCAGGTCGTCGATCTTGCGCGCGCTGCGCAGCGTGGGCATGCGCGACGCCGTCACGCCCACCTGGCTCGGATCGAACTGCCTGGCGGTCTTGTCGAGCACCTTGTTGACGTTCCAGACCACGGCGTCGGCGTTGAAGGCCGAGCCGTCATGGAACTTCACGCCGGGGCGCAGCTTGAAGGTCCATTTGGTCTTGTCCTTGTCGTCGACCTTCCACTCGGTGGCCAGGTCCGGGATCAGCAGGCTCGGGCCGTTGGACTTGGACAGGTCCCACTGGGTCAGCGCGTCGTACATCGGGATGCCGGTGAAGCGGTTGCCCTCGAAGCCCTGGTCGGGCTGGCCGAGCGTGCGCGGGATGTCGGCGGCGGTCATGCCGATGCGCAGCACCTTCTGCGCCATGGCCGCGCCGGGCAGGGCGAGCAGCGAGAGCGCGACGGCGGCGGAGACGCAACGGAGCGCGGCGGCAAGGCCGGTCGCTGGGGAAGACGTGTTCTGGGTCACAGGCAGGGCTCCTGGGTGATGGGTGAAGGTGCGAGATGGGACTGCCTCCGGTCTAGCAAGTGATGTGCCAGTGGCCATGCACCATCGCGACGTCCGCCGCGCGTGGTCTGCTTCTTGCACAGGGGCAATCCATCTTCACTCACCGCAGACCACCGAGACATGGATTCGCAATTCACTCCCCGCATCAATGGCGCCCGCCTGTGGCAATCGCTGATGGCGCTTGGCGAGATCGGCGCCACGCCCAGGGGCGGCGTGTGCCGCATCGCGCTGACCGACGAGGACCGGCGCGGGCGCGACCTGGTCGTGCAGTGGTGCCGCGAGGCGGGGCTGGACGTGCGCGTGGACGAGATCGGCAACGTCTTCGCGCGGCGCGCCGGCACGGACCCGCACGCGCCGGCCGTGGCCACGGGCAGCCACATCGACACGCAGCCGTCGGGTGGCAAGTTCGACGGCAACTTTGGCGTGCTGGCCGGGCTGGAGGTCATGCGCACGCTCGACGACCTGGGCATCCGCACGCGCGCGCCGCTCGAGGTGGCGTTCTGGACCAACGAGGAAGGCACGCGCTTCACGCCGGTGATGATGGGCTCGGGCGTCTTCGCGGGCGTGTTCGACGCGGCCCACGCCCGCGCGCAGCGGGACCGCGACGGCGTGAGCGTGGGCGACGCGCTGGCCGCCATCGGCTACCACGGCCCCCAGCCGGCCGGCGAGGTGCCCGGCGGCATGTACGCCGCCTATTTCGAGGCGCATATCGAGCAGGGGCCGGTGCTCGAGGCGGCCGGGCTGCCGATCGGCGTGGTATCGGGCGCGCTGGGCCAGCAGTGGTACGACGTGACCGTGACCGGCCAGGACGCCCACGCCGGGCCCACGCCACTGGCCCTGCGCCACGATGCACTGCTGGCGTCGGCGCGGATGATCGAGGCCGTGAACCGCATCGCGCGCGACGAGGCGCCGCACGGGCGCGGCACGGTGGGCTTTGTCGAGGTCACGCCAAATTCGCGCAACGTGATTCCGGGGCGGGTGGACTTTTCGGTGGACTTCCGCAACCTGGGCCAGGACGGCCTGGACCGGATGGACGCGGCCATGCGCGCGGCGTTTGCCGGCATCGCCGACGCGGCGCGCGTGGCCGTGGAGATCCGCCAGGTGGTCAAGTTCGAGCCGTGCCTGTTCGCACCCGCCTGCGTGGACAGCGTACGCCGCGCCGCCGCCCGGCTGGGCCTGCCACACATGGACGTGGTCAGCGGCGCCGGCCACGACGCCGTCTACGTGGCCCGCCGCGCCCCCACCGGCATGATCTTCGTGCCGTGCAAGGACGGCATCAGCCACAACGAACTGGAAGACGTACTACCCGAACACATCGCGGCCGGCGCCAACGTGCTGCTGCAGGCGATGCTGGAGCATGCGGGGTAGGCGAGGGATGGCGAGGGATGGCGTCATGCCCGGTGTTTCTCCCCTCTCCCGCCGTGCGGGAGAGGGGCCGGGGGAGAGGGTGTCGAGGCTCTGCTTGCCGACCTGTCGCAGTTCGATGCGCTGGCCCTCTCCCCCAACCCCTCTCCCGCAGGCGGGAGAGGGGAGTAAACAGGAGGTACAAGTCCAGGCTAGCGAGTATTTTTTCCCCTCTCCCGCTGTGATTTTTTTTTGCTCCCCTCTCCCGCCGTGCGGGAGAGGGGCCGGGGGAGAGGGTGCCGAGGCTCTGCTTGCCGACCTGTCGCAGTTTGAGCCGCTGGCCCTCTCCCCCAACCCCTCTCCCGCAGGCGGGAGAGGGGAGAAAAACCTCATGCCGAATGACGTACCCCGCCTAATGCCCGATCGACCTTGAAATCGCCCACGCGCACTCGATCACCAGCGGGCCGAGGCGGCGTTGGGCGTCGGCCATTGTCCAGCGGCTGGCGGGCGGGGAGACGTGGACCGCGCCGACAGCCTCGCCGCGGCTGTTCACAATCGGCGCGCCGATGCCCATGTCGCCCAGGAACAGTTCCTCCTCGTTGCACGCGTAGCCAACCGTCCGGCAGGCCACTACCGTCTCGAAGATCGCGTCGACGTCGGTCAGCGTTGCCGGCGTGCGTGGCGCCCGTGTGGATGCTTCCAGCATGGCGCGCACCTGCGCGTCGGGCAGCTTGCTGAGATAGGCGCGGCCCGAACTCGTGCAGTACATCGGAATCCGCATGCCCACGGGCGTCAGCACGGGCATGTGCTTGGCGGTCATCAACTGCGCCACGTAGACCATGTCCAGCCCCACCGGCTCGGTCAGGTTGGCCGTCTCGCCGCTGGCATTGGCCAACTGCGACAGGTACGGGCTGGCGATGGGAATCAGCGCGTCGGCGGCCAGGTAGTTGTAGCCGATCTCCATGACCTTCGGCGTCAGCCGGAAGCGGCGCGTCTGCGGGTGCTTGTCGACGTAGCCAAGGCGCTCCAGCGTATGGACCGTGCGCTGTGCCGAACTCTTGCTCATGCCGGTCAGCGCGGCCAGTTCGGCCAGGGTCAGGGTGCGGTGGACGGCGCTGAACGCCCGCAGCGCGTCCAGGCCTTTTTCCAGCGACTGGTTGAACAGGGGATCGCGACGGTCTTCAGTGGCTTGCATGTCGGCGGCGGGCACCATCGTCGTGACCCGCTGCACCACGATGGAAGCATATTGCACCAAGATATGGATGAATCGATTATCGATTCGTAACGGGTGGCCCATGATACGTGGCGCCACCCCGCGCGCCTAGTGCTGACAAGGTCCTGCGCGTTTACCCCTACATCTCCATGCCTTGTCGTCGGTGAAATATCACACTAGTATCACAACAACTTCAAACGACCCAGGCAGTGCCCGTGGCCAATCCCATCCGACTCGTCGGCAACGCCGACCCCAGCGCCGAAGCGGCAACGTCCGCGCCGCCGACTGCCGCCCAGAGCGGCGCCGCGCTGCGCGAGCAGGCGTACACCGAGATCAAGCGCCGCATCATCGCGTGCGAGTTCCGGCCCGGCGAACCGCTGAACGAGGCGCAGGTGGCCGCGCTGCTGGGCCTGGGCCGCACGCCGGTTCACCAGGCGCTGCATCGGCTGGAAGTGGAAGGGCTGGTGTCGATCCTGCCGCGCAAGGGCGTGCTGGTGACGCCGCTGTCGCTGAACGAGGTGCTGGACATGATCGAGGTCCGCGCCACCAACGAGGTGCTGTGCGCCACGCTGGCCTGCGAGCGCGGCCACGACAGCGATTTCAAGGCGATGCGCGACATCGTCGACCGTTCGCCCGACCTGATCGCCCGCCGCGACATTCCCGCGCTGGCGTCGCTGGACCTGAAATTCCATACCGCGATGTCCGCCGCGTCGCGCAACCGCGTTCTGGCCGAACTGCTACGTGGCCTGCACGAGAAGCAGGCCCGTTTCTGGTTCCTGTCGCTTTCCGACCCGCAGCATCTTGAGAACGTCTACCAGGAGCACCTGGAGATCGTGGATGCGCTGGAGCGGCGCGACGTGCCTGCCGTGCGGGACGCGATCCGCGCGCATATCGACGAATTCCGGAAGAACATCATCCGGACCCTCTGACCGACTTCTTTTCCTCGCAACAAGGTAGCAAGCCATGCCGACTCTGCAACTCCAGGTAGCCGGCGGGGGCGCACTCGCCCTCGACATCGAACGACTGATCATCGCCGGCTGGACCGGCCGCGACCGCGACGCCGTGCAGCACCATATCGACGAGCTGAAGGCCATCGGCGTAAAGCCGCCCGCCACGGTGCCCACGTTCTACCCGCTGGCCGCGCAACTGCTGACCACCGCCGACGTGCTGGAAGTGCCGCGCGACGATTCGTCGGGCGAGACCGAATTCGTGCTGCTGCAGGGCCCGGACGCGCTGTACATCGGCATCGGCTCGGACCACACCGACCGCAAGGTCGAGGCGTACGACGTGACCGTGTCCAAGCAGATGTGCGCCAAGCCGATGGGTCGCGAAGTGTGGCGGTTCGACGAGGTGGCCGACCATTGGGACGCGCTGGAAATGCGCTGCTGGCGCGTGCGCGACGGCCAGCGCGCGCTGTACCAGGAGGGCAAGGTCACGCGCCTGCTGGACCCGCGCGACCTGATTGGCCGCCTGACCGGCGAGGACCAGCTGCCGCCGGGCACGGCGATGTTCTGCGGCACGCAGGCCGTGATCGGCGAGATGGGTCATGGCGAATTGTTCGAAGTCGAACTGCATGACCCCGTGCGCAACCGCAGCCTGCGCCACGCCTACCGCGTGGAAGCGCTGGCCGTGGCCGAGTAAGCCAGCCCACCTTCCTGCCCGCCTTCCTGCCCACTTTCCTGCCCATTTCGTAACCGAGAGAGCGAACCACGATGACGATGACTGCCCCGACCATTGCCGACCTTGCCGCCGCGCTGGCGGCCGGCCGCACCACGAGCGTCGCGCTGACCGAGCAGGCGCTGGCCCGGATCGACAGCCACCGCCAGGCCGGCGGCACCGCCTTCCTGACCGTGGATGCCGACGGCGCGCTGGCGCAGGCCCGCGCCGCCGACCAGGCCCGCGCGGCCGGCATGGTGGCGTCGCCGCTGGCCGGCCTGCCGGTGTCGATCAAGGACCTGTTCGACGTACGCGGCCAAGTGACGCGGGCGGGCGCCAAGGCGCTGGACGGCAATGCCCCGGCGCAGGCCGACGCGGTGGCCGTGGCGCGCCTGCGGGCGGCCGGCGCGGTGCTGATCGGCCGGACGAACATGAGCGAGTTTGCGTTCTCCGGGCTGGGCCTGAACCCGCACTACGGCACGCCGCGCACGCCGTTCGATCCGGATCGGATCAGCGGCGGCTCGACGTCGGGCGGCGCGGTCAGCGTGGCCGGGCAGATGGCCGTGGCGGCGCTGGGTACCGATACGGGCGGGTCGATCCGCATTCCGTCGGCGTTCTGCGGCCTGACCGGCTTCAAGCCCACCGCGCGGCGCGTGCCGCTGGACGGCGGCGTGCCGCTGTCGACCTCGCTCGATTCTGCCGGCCCGCTGGCCCGCTCGGTGGCCTGCTGCGCGGCGATGGATGCGGTGCTGAGCGGCGAGACGCTGGACACCCGGCCGGCGCCGCTGCGCGGCCTGCGCCTGTACGTGACGCGCGACTTCGTGTTCGACGGCATCGACGCCGAGGTCGGCCAGGCGTTCGAGGCGGCCGTGCAGCGGTTGTCGGCCCAGGGCGCCCAGATCGTGCCATTCGATTTCCCTGAGCTGCGGCGCCTGCCCGAGATCAATGCCGCCGGGGGCTTGACCGCCGCCGAGGCGTGGACGTGGCACCGGACGCTGCTGGCCGAGCGTGGCGACCAGTACGACCCGCGCGTGGCGCAGCGCATCCGCCGTGGCGAGAAGCTGAGCGCCGCGGACTACATCGTGCTGCTGGAAGAGCGCCGCGCGATGCAGCAGCGCGCGGCCTGGCTGCTGCGCGATGCCGACGCCTGGCTGATGCCGAGCGTGGCGGTGCGCCCGCCGAGCCTGGACGCGCTGACGCGCGACGAGGATTTCTTCGCGATCAACGGCCTGGTGCTGCGCAACCCGAGCGTCATCAACTTCCTGGACGGCTGCGCCACGTCACTGCCGATGGGCGAGGGCATGGGGCTCGGCGTCTGCGGCGTGACGGGCAGCGATGCCCGCGTGCTGCAGGTATCGGCCGCCATCGAACAGGCGCTGGGCTGAGGCGCCACGCGGCCGGCCCGGCCCGGCCGCGCGGTCCCGATCTCTGCACCGACGGGCAGCTTCCCACTGCCCGGCACGCACGCGCCAGCACAGCGCACTGCGCGAGGACGCCGCCAATGTAGCGGTGTCCCACCCACCACACCCAAGGAGTAGTCACCGATGTCTTCCGTGATGACCGGCGCCCCGGGCGCCCTGGAGAACCTGCCGCCAGCGGAACTGGCGCAGCAACGCAACGAGGCGTACCGCAAGATCACCGTGCGCCTGATCCCGTTCCTCGTCTTCCTGTTCATCCTGGCGTGGATCGACCGCGTCAACGTGGGCTTTGCCAAGCTCCAGATGCTGCAGGACCTGCAGTTCAGCGAGGCCGTCTACGGCCTGGGCGCGGGCATTTTCTTCATCGGCTACTTCCTGTTCGAGGTGCCGAGCAACCTGCTGCTGGAGAAGATCGGCGCCCGCAAGACGCTGGCGCGGATCACCATCCTCTGGGGGCTGGCGTCGATGGCGATGATCTTCGTCAAGACGCCCGGCCAGTTCTACGCGCTGCGCTTCCTGCTCGGCATTTTCGAGGCCGGCTTCTTTCCGGGCGTGGTGCTGTACCTGACGTACTGGTTCCCGGCCGCGCGGGGGCGCGCATCAACGGGCTGTTCATGACGTCGTTCGCCATCGCGGGCGTGATCGGTGGGCCGCTGGCGGGCTTCATCATGAGCGCGATGGATGGCGTGGACGGCCTGGCCAACTGGCAGTGGCTGTTCGTGATCGAAGGCATTCCGTCGGTGCTGGCAGGCTTTGCCGTGCTGGCGTGGCTGCCCGAGAAGCCGGCCAACGCGGGCTGGCTCAACGCCCGGGAGCAGGCCATCGTCACGAGCGACGTGGAGGCCGAGGCGCGCGACCCCGCCAAGCATTCGCACCTGAAGGACGCGTTTGCCAACGCCCGGGTCTGGATCTGCGCCGCGATCTACTTCTGCGTGGTGAGCGGCAACGCGACCATCGCGTTCTGGTCGCCGTCGATCATCAAGGAACTGGGCGTCCACGGCAACCTGCAGATCGGGCTGGTGTCGGCTATCCCGTTCGTGGCGGGGACGATCGCCATGGTGCTCAACGGCATCCACTCGGACCGCACCGGCGAGCGGCGCATGCACTGCGCGCTGGCCACGCTGCTGGCCGCCGTGGGCCTGACGCTGACCGGCTTCTGGCTCCATAGCGCCGTGCTGGCCCTGATCGCCCTGACCGTCGCGTCGATCGGCATCCTGGCCGCCTTCCCGGTGTTCTGGTCGCTGCCGTCCGCCTTCCTGGCCGGCACCGCCGCCGCCGGCGGCATCGCGCTGATCAACTCCATCGGCAACCTGGCCGGGTTCGTGGCGCCGTACATGATCGGCTGGTTCAAGACCACCACCGGCCAGCTCTCGTCCGGCCTGTACTTCGTGGCCGCGCTGGAGGCCTGCGCCACCGTGCTGGTGATCGCCTTCATCCGCGCCCGCCAGTAACCCGGCGGAGGCGGCCGCCAGGGCGGGGCAGGGGGCTGGATTCCCTGTCCGCCTTGCGCTACAATCCGCTTCCTTATCGCGCCGCGGCCGGAAGTCAAGCCAGCGGCACGAACCGGATCCCGGCGCGCCAGGCGCCAAAAGCAAGCCAGATCAAGAAAGGCGGGCAGCTCAAGCCGCCTTTTTTGCTTTGCGAACCTGCTTTGCGATCCGGTCCCAGGACTGCGAGGGTGGCGAAATTGGTAGACGCACCAGGTTTAGGTCCTGACGCCAGCAATGGTGTAGGGGTTCGAGTCCCCTCCCTCGCACCAAGTATCCTTTAGAGCACATTCGTGCATCTGCTCTGAAATTCCCGGAATGCCTTGTCCCAGAAGGGTTAGCCGGTGTTATGAGTTCACAGCGCCCCCCGGATTTCCCTTCAAGAATCACATATAATTTTCGCCTCGCCCCCAAAGTTCCCCCAAAGAAGCCCCATGACATTTGGCGGAGTTCATGCTTCGCTCGATCCAGCTGTAAACCGTTTTCAAGCGCCCCCTAGCAGGCCGTGGCCTCATTGTTTCCCTACGGTCAACTACCCAACTCACGCTGCACGCTCAGCACTGTGCAGGCACGTTGGACATAGGAGGACGTATCGAAATGGCTTTGGTTAACTGCGGCGAATGCAACAGAGAGATCTCTGACAAGGCACGGGCATGCCCGCACTGTGGCGTCAGAAGGAAGTCGAACCGCACGGCCGTGCTCAAAGGCGTCGTGGTGGCGGTCATCGTCATCGGCATACTGGCCCAATGCGCGGACGAGGGGAGTTCAAAACCTGAGGCGCAAGAGTCCACCCAATCGACGGAAAAGGCGACAGGCCCCGACAAAGAGCCGTCGGCCTCCACCGGCACGGCGACCATCGGACGCAGTACCCGTCAGATCCTGGGGGATCTTCCTGTCCTGGAGCGCTCTGCGAGTGTTCCGCTGCGCGACGGAAGCCCACGTGAGTCCATCCGCCTGAACCCCCACCTGCATCTCGAAACGATCGGAGAGAAAGCCGATCTCCGCAGTTACACGATGATGTTCGGGATCGCCAGTGATGACAAAGCGGGCGCAATAGAGACGGCCGTTCTGGTTGCGTCCGTCCTTGCCAACACTTTCCCCGACTGGATGGAAAAAGGTAGACAAGGAGGGAGCGCAGATTGGTTTAACAGAGCGACCAAACAGCTTGGCTCAAACATCAAGCGCAACAAGGACGACCCCGAGCCGGTGATACTGGATCGAGACGGACTGCGGATCCGCTACTCAGCGGTGCCGGTCATGAAGTTGTTTTTTGTGACGGTCGAGCCGGTGGGGGCGTTGTAGTAGTAACTGCAGCCGCGGGCGTACGGAGAGAGTTAGCGATGCTGGCTGGCGTGCCAGACCGGACGCGCACGCGCGGAGGCCGTGCGTGGCGTACCTCGACGACAGAGCCGAGGCGAATCAGGTTGGCGAGAAGGCGGGAAAGCTCAGCGGAATGCATACCCTCCAGCGTGCCTCAGGCGCGCGGGAGGGTGGTGGAGTGGGTGTTGTGGGGGTGGGGGGGACAACGAGAGGGGGCTGCATTCGGCCATGAGCAGACACTCGACGGCCAGGACGAGATCAGGCTAATCTGCTAGCTTGAATAGCGAAAACGCTCGCAATGAGGTCGTTGACATTTCTACCCCCTGAACTCGCGCTGCAATCAATCTCCCATCGCGAAATTGTCTTACCTCTCAATGCAGCCATTGAAGCGGTTGACTATTTCGCCAGCAAACAGATTCACATTCTGGGGTGGGAAGGGTGGATTCTGGCGGAGGATGGACGGGTCGGTCATGGCAGCGCACCGCAAGGCACGACGAATCTCGAAGACCTTTCGCCACTGGACGCTGCGGAACTCTGCCGCCAAACCATCCCGATTGCGGCGCGCGAATGGTCGAGGGATCATCCAGATTCGACGGATCGTCTGCACTTTTGCATCACGATTCTCTGCGAGCCTGTACCCAAAATTGCCCGCACGTGAAGGACCGCTAAGGGTCGAAAACGGCCCTCCGCCCTATCCCCCCACCACCCCCACCACCCCACCACCAAATCCCCCAGCCGCTCCACATCCCCGTCAGCCAGTCCCAGCAGCTCCCGCTGCGCATACTCCACCACCATCCCGCCGCGGTTCACCCGGTCCCTTAGGCCGAACTGGTGGACCGCGGCGATTCGTCTGACGCTGGCGGCGAATTCCACGGCTGCGCTGTTGGCGTCCGCCTGCGTCTTCATGAACCGCGCTGTCCGCAGCTTTCCGAACATCTTGCGGCGGACGCTGCCTGCCTTCGCGCGCAGGCGCGGCTTGCGTGGCTGGTAGGGGGTGCCGTCGGGGTTGCGCTGGGCGGCGATGCGCAGGGTCTGGCGCCGGCGCAGCTCGGCCGCGGCAGCGCGCATGAGGGTGCGGCGCTGGCTGGGGGCCAGGTTGTGGAGGAGGGCGCCGGCCCAGGCGGTGAGGTCGTCCAGGTCGCTCATGCCGATGGCAGTTTCCAGCCGGCGGCAGGATGTGTGGGCACTGAAGCGCGAAGCCCAGGCGCCGTCGGAATAGTGACGGCCGGCAGCTGGAAGGGCGCGGCCGTCTGCGCTTGCGAGGGCCTGGCAGTCCTCCCCGGAGGGATTACCCAGAATCCCCCCAAAAAGCCCCTAAACAATTGATTCTGGGGAAGAACTGATTTCCCTTTCTTCGCACCAAGTATCCTTTAGGCACATTCTTGAATCTGCTCAAAAATTCCCGGAATGTTTTTTTTCCTTTATCCAGGTTCGGGCCAGGCGCCAGCGGAAAACTTCACCGTGCCTCCCCGGCTTGCACGTGAGCGGATCGATCATCGAAACCCCAGACCCCCTCCGTCTTCGCAGCGCGGGCGGTCATCCATGCCAGGATGGCGCCGATGATCAGTAGCGATGCGCTGGCTTCGAGTGTGCTGCGATAGCCGTATCGATCGAACAGGATGCCGCCCACGGTGGAGCCCAGTGCGATCGACAGCTGGACCACGGCGACCATCAGGCCGCCGCCTGCCTCGGCATGGTGCGGGAACGTGCGGGTGATCCAGCTCCACCATCCGACCGGCGCCGCCGTTGCCACCAGTCCCCACAGCGCCAGCAGCACGACGACAGCGGCCGTGTGATGGCCCAGGCCGATCAGTGCGAGCGCAATGCAAGCCATGAGCGTCGGGATGATGACAAGCGTGGCGTAGAACGCCCGCGTCAGTACCGCGCCGATCAGCATGGTCCCGATGAATCCCGCCACGCCAATCGCCAGCAGGATTAGCGATAGGCTGGACGCATCGACCCGCGTGACCGTTTCGAGGAACGGCCGGACGTAGGTGAACAGCGTGAATTGCCCGGAGAAGAACACGCCGGCCGCCAGCATGCCCAGCGCGACGACCGGGCGCCTCAGGTGCGCGAACACGTTTCCGTTCCCGTGGGGCGGCGTCGGCACCGGCATCGAGGGAAGGCTGAACCATTGCCAGGCAAGCGCGACCAGCGCAATCGGGACCAGGCAATAGAACGCACCGCGCCAGCCGATGAGTGCGCCGAGGTAGCTACCGACCGGGGCCGCGACGACGGTTGCCAGTGCGTTGCCGCTATTGAAGATCGCCAGCGCGCGCGGCACCTGGTGCGCCGGGACCAGGCGGATGGCCGTGGCCGCCGACATCGACCAGAAGCCGCCGACGACGACGCCGATCAATGCGCGCCCGATCATATAGACGGTGTAGTTGGGCGCCACGGCAATGATGGCGCCCGATACTGCCATGACCGCCGTGAGCCCCAGCAACAGGGCCTTGCGGTTCGCACTGCCGGCGATGATGGAGATGAACAGGCTTGTGAAGACCGCAAAGGCGCCGGAGATGGCGATGCCCTGGCCGGTCATCCCTTCGGTGACTTGCAGGTCCGCCGACATCGGCGTCAGCAGGCTCACGGGCATGAACTCCGAGGCAATCAGCGCGAATACGCAGAGCGTCATCGCGAATACGCCGCTCCAGTAGGCAGCCGGCTGGGAGGAATGAGAGGGTGAGCTCTGGGAGGGTGCGGGTTTTTCCATCGGCCGTATCATCGCGAAAAAGGCGGTGGCTCGACTAGCTGCTCAATACTTGTTGCCTTGATGAGTCAGTCTCATGAAACAGATTGATGATCTGTGTTCATGACGGTAATGAGCCAGGGTGCGTAATGAAATCGGCGCGTATCCGATACCATTCCCCGGTCCCCCGCCTCCCATCCGTCCATGACAAAGATAAACATCAACGGCCAGGCTCATGAGGTCGACCTGTCGTCCGACACCCCGCTCCTGTGGACGCTCCGCGATGCGCTGGGCTTCACGGGCACCAAGTTTGGCTGTGGCATGGCGCTTTGCGGCGCCTGCACCGTCCATGTCGATGGCCAGCCGGTCCGCTCCTGCGTCACGCCCATCTCCGCCGTGGGCACCAAGCAGGTGCGCACGATCGAATCGATGGAATCGGATCGCGTAGGCCGGGCCGTCCAGGATGCATGGGTCGAACTGGGCGTCGCCCAGTGCGGCTACTGTCAGGCGGGGCAGATCATGACCGCCACTGCGCTGCTGAAAGCGAATCCCAAGCCCACGGACGAGCAGATCGTCGCCGGAATGAGCGGCAACCTCTGCCGCTGCGGCACTTACAACCGCATCAATGCGGCGGTGAAGCTGGCGTCGACACGCCTTGCGGCCAACAAGACGGGAGCCAAGGCATGACGCGCACCGACCTCGACACCCTCGAACAACCGGCGCGCCGCCGTCTGCTGCAGGCGGGCGCGGTGTTCGCGTTGTCGCTCCAGTTCGGCGGCCTGGTTACCAAGGCAGCCGCAGCGGAGGCTGACAAGAAGTACGGCGGCGCAGCGATGCCAGGCGGCATCGTGGACAACCCGCTGGTATTCGTCTCGATTGCGCGGGATGGCACCGTGACCATCGTGGCGCATCGTGCGGAGATGGGCACGGGCGTGCGAACCAGCCTGCCGATGGTGGTTGCCGACGAAATGGAAGCCGACTGGAGCCGCGTCAGGATCGTTCAGGCCGACGCCAACGAGGCCCGCTATGGCAGCCAGAACGTCGACGGATCGCGCAGCATGCGGCATTTTCTGGCGCCGATGCGTCGTGTGGGGGCATCGGCACGGCACATGCTCGAAGCCGCCGCCGCTGCGCAGTGGAAAGTGCCGGCCACCGAAGTGCAGGCGCGCAACCACGAAGTCATTCACGCGGCAAGCGGCCGGCGGATCGGCTATGGCGAACTGGCCGAGGCCGCGATGCGTCAGCCGGTGCCGAAGCAAGACCAACTGCGCCTCAAGCAGCCGGATGCATTCCGCTATATCGGCAAGGGCAAGATCATGCCCGCCGACAGCCGCGATATCGCGCGCGGCAAGGCCACCTACGGTATCGACGTGCGGCTGCCGGGCATGGTCTACGCCGTCATCGCGCGCCCGCCCGTGTTCGGCGGCAAGCTGCGCAAGGTCGATGGCACCGACGCGCTGAAGGTACCGGGTGTCCTGCGCATCGTCGAGCTGAAGGGCTATGACGGTCCGCCGTTGTTCAATCCGGTGGGCGGGGTTGCCGTGGTGGCGACCAACACGTGGGCGGCGATGCAGGGCAGGGCGGCGCTGAAGCTCGAATGGGACCATGGCGCCAACGCCAGCTACGATTCCGCCGTGTTCCGCCGCACCCTGGAAGCGGCCGTGCAGCAGCCTGGCAAGCCGCTGCGTAACGATGGCGATGCCGTGGCCGCCCTGTCGGCAGCCGCTGGCCAGCGCAAGGTAGCAGCCCAGTACTACATTCCGCACCTCGCGCATGCGTCGATGGAAACGCCCGTGGCCACGGCGCGCTTCGTCGATGGAAAGTGCGAGATCTGGGCGCCGTCGCAGGCGCCTCAGGGGGCATTGGAAAGCGTGGCGAAGCACGTCGGGCTCGACGCCAGGGACGTGACGCTGCATCTGACACTGCTGGGCGGCGGCTTCGGCCGCAAGTCGATGGCCGACTTCATTTCCGAGGCAGCGCTGGTGTCCAAGGCCATCGGCGGCACGCCGGTCAAGCTGCAATGGACGCGCGACGACGACATTCACCACGACTATTTCCACACTGTCTCGGTCGAGCGCATGGAATCGGTGCTGGATGCCAATGGCAAGCCCACGGCGTGGCTGCACAGGTCCGCGGCGCCCACCATCACCTCGACGTTCAAGGTCGGCGCGGAGGGCAAGGCCCCCTTTGAAGCGGGGATGTCGGCCATCAACATCCCGTTCCAGATTCCGTCGATCCGCCTGGAGTCGGCCGATGTGCCGGCGCACACGCGCATCGGCTGGTTCCGCTCGGTATCCAACATCCCGCATGCCTTTGCGGTACAGAGCTTTGTTGCCGAACTGGCGCATCAGGCCCGTCGCGATCCGAAGGATTACCTGCTGGAGCTGATCGGCCCGCCGCGCAAGATCAATCCCGCGACGCTGTCGGATAGCTGGAACTACAACGAATCGCCGGACGTGTATCCGCTCGATACCGGCCGCATGCGCCGCGTCATCGAGGAAGCCGCGCGCCGGGCGAACTGGGGCCGCAAGCTGCCCAAGGGTCATGGTCTTGGCATTGCCATGGCCTACAGCTTTGTGACGTATGTGGCGACCGTGGTGGAAGTGGCGGTGGATGCCAAGGGCCAGATCACCATTCCGCGCGTGGACATGGCGATCGATTGCGGGCCGCAGGTCAACCCGGAGCGTATCCGTTCACAGGTGGAAGGCGGCTGCGTGATGGGCATCAGCCTGGCGATGCTGGGAGAGATCTCGTTCAAGGACGGCCGCGTGCAGCAGAGCAACTTCCACGACTTCGAGATCCTGCGGTCGCATATGGCGCCACGGGCCATCCATACGTGGATGGTGGGCGGCGATTTTGCGGTGCCACCCGGCGGGGTGGGCGAGCCGCCCGTGCCGCCCATCGCGCCGGCACTCTGCAATGCAATCTTCGCGGCGACGGGAACACGGATCCGGTCGCTGCCTATCCGTGACCAGCTTTCGCAGGCTTAGTCGCGGCAACGCCGTCCGGCTTGTGCCGGATGGCGTCTATCACAATCTTGAGCGCCCGCGACGACTGCCTGCGGCTGGGATAGAACGCGTGATAACCAGGGAACGTGGGGCACCAGTCCTCCATGACCTTGACCAGTTTTCCCTTGTCCGCATAAGGCTGGATAACCGGCAACGGCAGGAACACCAGCCCGAAGCCGTCGAGGGCGGCATTGAGCATCTGGTTGACGCTATTGCAGACCACCTGGCCTTCCACGCGCGCCTGGACCTTCTTGGACCCCTTGGCCAGTTCCCATGCGTAGAGTCCGCCGCTGGTGGAGAGCCGCAGGTTGATGCAGCGGTGCGATAGCAGGTCGCGCGGTGCCATCGGTTTGTCGCGGCCCTTGAAATAGGCGGGAGACGCCGCGATGGCCATCTTCACGTCGGGACTGATGCGCACGGCGATCATGTCCTTCTCGATCTGGTCGCCAAACCGCACGCCAATGTCGTAGCGCTCGCCGACGATGTTGGTCAGTCCATAGTCCACCGTCAGCTCGACGTTGAGGTCCGGATACTGCGGCAAAACCTTGGCCAGGCGAGGCCAGATGATGGCATCGATTGGATGGTCCACGGACGTGATGCGAATCGTGCCTGCCGGACGCTCCCCAAGCTCGGCCACAGCGGAGAGGTCGGCTTCGATTTCATCGAACTTGGGCCCGATGGACCGGATCAGCCGTTCGCCGGCATCGGTCGTCGACACACTGCGCGTGGTGCGCGTCAGCAGCCGCACGCCCAGCCTTGCCTCCAGATTGCGGATGGTGTGGCTCAACGCGGATTGCGTGACGTCCAGGCGAGCCGCCGCGCGCGTGAAGCTCCGCTCGCGCGCGACAGTGACCAATGCGAGCAGATCGTTAAGGTTGTGGCGGGGCATGGCAGCTCTCTGCGGGGAATCCGGTCAGGCGCCGCGAAGGGCGCCATGAACGCATCTCATGAATGTTCCCGCTATTGTTCAGCCCGGCGCGTGTGGTGCGCAAGTGTTTTGTCGAGAGGCCGTGGGACCTTGGGGGGGGGATGCTCGCCGCCCTTGTCAGCCATCGCTGCGGACGTGTACGCCATTGACCGTGTGGTTGCGCCCCACAGCGTTTGAGCACGGTACGACGCGCACGATCCGATAGCCCCCGGAATGCTCCGGCGCGACGCAAAAGAACCGGTACTCGCGTGAATCCACCGACGTGATGTCCTGCGTCAGGGCCTTGGCGGCGGCCATGGTCGGCGCCCATCTTCCTTCGGCTTCGTACTCGCCGAAGCGTATCGACTCCAGCAGCGCAAAGAGCGTCCTGCCGGGGAAGCGATCCCTGGCGGCGGGAACCTTCGGCGGTTCCATGGACGCAGCGTCCGGGTTCACGGCACGTTTCGCTCCCAGCTCATCGCCCAGCCATACAAGGCAATGCAGCCCAGTATGATCAGCGTCGGGCCGAATACAAACGATAACAGCGGCATCATCATCAGCGAGCCGCGCGACAGCAGATAGACGTGCAGCGCCATCTGAAGAGGGACCGCCACCACGACGAACGCAATGCTCAGGACGGTCAGCAGAATCTTCCTCGACCACGAGAAATCGAAGATGTAGTACACGAGCGCGTGCCCCCAGGGCAGCACGAACAGCAGGACGGCGGACGTCTTGACGCCGTTGTCGACGTAGCCGCTCACCGTGTACGGAAAGTTCTTTTCGCCGACGGCAAAGTACATCAGCGCCGTGGCTTCGATGCAGATGGCGAACAGCAGCAGGTACCGAAGCGGCAGAAAGCGGCCGCGGATATACCGCGCGAGTATGCACGCCAGCAGGGTGACGATGAGCGTTGTCCACCACGTCCGTGCATCAGGCGGCCCGGCCGCGACTTCCAGGTAGGGCAGGGGCAGGTTGAACCAGATGAACGACACGTTGTGCTCGCCGGTGGTGCCCTCGATGCCGAGCTTGTCGAGCCAGAAAGCGAGCACGCCGGCCCAGTTGGCGCTCAACTGTCCCCTGAGACGCCATTCGATCGCGTTGAACAGGGCGGGCACCAGCACGATGCCGACCATTGTCGACGGAGACAGCGTCAGGCGATCGAGCGATCGGTGTCTGGCCAGAGACAGTGTGTGCAACCCTAGCGCCCGGCCGGGGTCCGAGGCAGTGGTCGGCTCGCCGCGATCGTCTTTCATGGCTAGAACTCGACGAAAAACCCTATCTCTGCCTGCTTGCGCTTGTAGGACGGATTCTCGTAGTACACCGCGCGCAGGTTGATGCCGTAGCGTTTGGTGAACCATTTTCGCCAGTTCAGCGAAACCTCGTGGCTGGTAAAGTCGCTGAGCACCGTTTGCTCGCCAGTGAGCTGGTAGGCTTCACGTCCGCCGTCGTATCGCAGCGTGATGTACTGGTCCTTGTCACGGCCATAGGTCACCGCGACGGTGCCGCGGTTGGAGCGCACGTTGCCCGGATCGCTGCGGTTGAGCCGGGCGCCGACCTGGACGATCCACGGCGCGTCGAAGTAGTAGGTCAGGCCAAGCAGCAGCGCCTTGTCGGTATAGACGTCCTTCGCGCGGTAGTAGGTAAAGCCGGCGCTGGCGACGAGGTTCTTCTTCTCCAGCAGCTTGCGGAACAGCATGCCGTCGACGCGGACTTCGGACAGGAAGAAGCCGCCACTGCTGGTGCCCGCGCTCAGGAACGCGTACCAGTCGTCATCGATGATGCGGGTGTAGCCCAGGCCAAAGAAGGTGCCCTGGTCCCCGAAATGGCTCTGGTGGCTGATCTCGCCGGTGACGTAGTCCTTCGGCGTCAGGTGAACGCCCCCGCGCAGGTACTGGTCGTTCCAGTTGGCGTTGTCACCGGTAAGGTTGGCGTGACCGATGCCGCCTTCGACGAAGCCGGTCAGCAAGGGCACGAAGGTCCGGGGAGGCGTGGCTTCGGCCTGGGCGCTGGCATCGGCAGCGATCAGCAGCGCAAGCAGGCCGCCCGCGCAAATCAGCGGCCGCGCGAACCGGGCTGTGTGACAAGCGGGCTTCTCCATGCGTTCTCCTGTCGTTTCCATCGATCAAGAGCAAGGGGTCGCTTCAGGACCCTCGGGCCCAGCGTCTGCCTGCCGCCTTCAACGGCATTTCAAGCCGGCTGGCGGCGGCGCCAGCGCCTGGTCCGGGGTCAGGCGTTTTTCGAACGCGACGTACAGCGCCTCCTCCAGGACATTCCAGTGGCTGCCATGGCGGAACTGGACCGAGCGCATCCGCCAGCAGGCAATCGCGTCCTTGTCGTTCATCTTGTCGGCGATGAGTGCCACCAGTCCCCACGGGTAGTCGACTTCGGACATGCCCAGCCACGTCATGCGGTGCTGCTGCATCCACAGGCCGTAGTCGGCAGCGCGCGGGCGGCCGGCGGACCGGATGTCGGCAAGGATCGGGAAGATCTGGGCCACGGCGTCCGGGTAGAACTGATTGGTATTGGGCTGCTGCGTGCTCACCAGGTAGCCTTCCTCGCCGCGCCAGAAGACGCTCAGGATGTCGCGGTCCAGTTGCCCGGCCTTGCGCATCCATGCCTCGGCTCCGGCGTTGTCGCCCTGGCTCTGGCGATAGCGGCCGACCGCCTTGAACGCACTGGAGACCTCCACGTTATCCATCAGCAGCGCTACCGGTAGCGACGCGGAGATGTGATACACGCGCGTCTTCGGGTTTCGAAGCGTCTCCAGATGCTGGCTGGCCTTGTCGAAGCTGGCGCGCCACGCGGGGGGCAAGCCGCTCTTTGGCGCCGAACGCACCAGCAACTCCATCCATGCCGCCATCAGCGCATCGTCGGCGTCGGCCAACTGGCAACTGGTCATCTGCTGGCCCTTCATGCAATACCTGTCGAAGCGCCCATCCGGGTGCTGTCGCGGCAGCAGCCAGGCAATCCAGCGCTGCGCCGTCGTCGATGTGGAGATGCCCGCATCCTGCGCGGCCAGCAGTGCCTTGGACGCAAAGTAGGGGTCGACCGAATCGCCATTGAAGTAGGTGGTGATGGCCCCGTCCGCACGCTGGTAGCCCTGTAGCGTCAACTCCGCGCCGGCCGCATGGGCGCAAGGCTGGCTCAAGCTGGCGGCAAGCAGGAGAAGGCTGGCCAATATCCTCATGGTGTGGGCTCGTTTATCAGCGGTTGTACACAGGGCGCGATGGCTCTACCGTCTTCAAGCGCACAGACCGAGCCGTGGGCCACCGTGCCCGGATACACCCGCAGGACCGATGCCACGACGGTCGTGGGCCGTGCCGGGCTGCCGAACACGCAATCTGGGCCGACCTCGATCTCGCGCTCGCCCGCGACCGGCCCGGTAATGCGCGAACATCCGCCGATCGCGATGCCCCCGCCTGCAATCAATGCGCCGTCGATGCGTACGTGTGGCGCCACGGTGATGCGGCCGCTGGCCTTGACGCTTCCGACGATCTGCGTGCCCGTGCCGATCCACAGGCTGCCGTGCACGATCAGGTCGCCCTCGTAGGAGCCGCCGGGGGGCAGCGTGAGGTCGCGCGTCACGAACCAGCGGCCGTCACGGGCGTCGCCAGGGGTGAGCGGTTGGACCGCATCCGTATGCGTCTGGGGCGCCGGATCAACGGGACCGTCGCCGTCGTCGGCCGTGGCAAGCGCGGGCCCGCCAAAACGGATCACGGGGGCTCGCAGCGAGGTGAACGAGCAATCGCCATTCACAAGGATGGCGTGCTGGGCGCAGACAGGCCCTTGCAAGCTGCATTCTGGTTCGATCTTCAGGCAGCGCGCGTGGGCCCAGCGGCGCAAGGCGCTGCCATGGCCCAGCACGATCACGCCATCGGACATCAGTGATTCGAGGACGTTGTCCTGGCCTGTGAGAAGCCCATCGTGGGCGTAGATCGCCTTCGTGAACGTATAACTGTCCGGCAGCGCGAGCACGTCGCTGGCCACCAGCGTCTGGTGGCACTGGCCGGCGCCGGTGTCCGTGGTGTCGAGCGCGAACCTGCCGTTAACGTGCGAGATGGGACCGAGCGAGGTGGTTGCGCCGTCGATGTCGGCCTGCGCCGGAAAGTCCTTCAGGCGCGTGACCATGGCGCGGAACTCGGCGGCAACCGCGGCCACGTCGAGTGTGTGGTCGGGGTCGATGGCCAGCGGGCGGATGTCGCTGCGGCGTTGCCATTCGATGATCGCGGGCATCAGCGGCAGCGTGAATACCAGCAGGGTGAGCCCTGCGAGCAGCAGGGGCCACATGGTCAGCCTCCCTGCCGATAGCGGGCGGTCTTGTCCCAGCGCAGTTCGCGGCCGAGGAAGTGATCGACCACGATCTGGTCGAGGATCGCGCGCGAGACGCTCAGCATGCTGACCAGGAACCCGAAGTAGTTCAGCGGCAGCAACCGGATGCGCTCACGGCTGCCATCCAGGTGAACGGCCGCCGCGATCTCGAAGAAGGCCGCGAAATTCCCCAGGGAGCCGTACGACATCAGCGCGAACAGCATGACGGCCGTGCCCAGCAATGCCAGGCCGCCGGAGTAGAAGAGCAGGATGGCGAGCAGCCAGCCGAGCAGCATCAGCGGCGCCATCATGTAGATGCCCAGCAGCGCGACGCCGTCGATCCTTTCGATGATGCCGTGGTGCCGGCACGAAGCCATGCGCCATCCATGGCGATAGAGCGCCTGGTTATGGCCCTTGGTCCAGCGCATGATCTGCCTCACCCGTACCGGCCAGGTTTCCGGCACCTCTTCATAGCACTCGGACCAGTTCTGGTAGACCGTCTTCCACTCCGCCAGCAGCAGCCGGTAGGTCAGGTCCGTGTCTTCGGCCAGCACGTCGTCATGCCAGCCGCCGGCGCTGCCCAGCGCGCGCATGCGAATGCCGCCGACGGTGCCGCCGTACTGCGGCACGAGGTTCAGGTTCATCCGGGCTTGCTGGTCGACCTGATAGCCGCCCGAGCGCTCCAGGTCCAGCAGGCGCGTCAGCAGGTTGCGGCCGAGATTCATCGGCACGACGCGGCCCATGGTCGCGCCGACCTCGGGATCGAAGAACGGCGCCACGAGTTGCTTGAGCAGCCCGACAGGGGGCAGGTAGTCGGCATCGAACACCACGACGATCTCGCCGGTGACCAGCGCGCTGGCATCCTTCAGTGCGGCGGCCTTGCCCGGCTTGCCGCCGACCCGGTGAAATGGCGTGATGCGGCCTGGATACCGCGCCACATAGTCATCGATGATCTCTTGCGTCCGATCGGTGGAGCGATCGTTCACCGGCATGAGGGTGATGCGGTCGGCGGGATAGTCCGCATGCAACAGGCACTCCAGCGAGCCGGCGATAACGGCCTCTTCGTTGTGCGCGGCGATCAGCACGGTCAGCGTGGGCCAGGTGGCCACATCGATATCCAGATACGGGTGGCGCTGCCGGCCGAACAGGCGGTTCAGCGTGAACAGGTAGTGCCGTACGGCATACAGCAGCACCAGCGCGACGATCAGCAGCAGCAGGGTGGTCAGGAAGATGGCGGCGACGGGCGTCCCTTCGACCACCTCCAGTGCGCGTCCGTTATCACCCTCGACGCGTTCCAGCGCCTGCACAGGCAGCGCCAGCAGCGCCACGACCACGCCGAGCAAGGCCAGCGGCCAGCGGGCGGCGAGAAGTCTTGCAGGCTTGTTGAATCGCATCAGGGTGTCCGGTTGGATGAGTCCTCGCATCGCGCATCGGATGCGAGGACCCGGCATGCGCACTACAGCTTGCCGCTGATAAACGTCAGCGATGTGCCGCTGACGGCCGTCACGATCCAGTTGTTGCCGTCCCACGTGACAATGCCAAATCCCTGGGTGATGACGGGCTGGGTGTATGCGTTGCGCGGAAGCACCCAGGCCATGTCGCTCAGGTCGGTAGGGTGGCTTGCCTGGATCGTCCAGGCATTGCCCAGGTCCGTGGCCTGCCAGCTCGTTTGCTGACGCCGTTGGCTGAAATCGCCCAGCGCTTCCATCGTGTACCAGCGGAAGCGGCCGTTCGATGCTTGCGTCGCGGCGCGGTTGAACATCGAGTTGAGCACCGACTGGTAGCCCACCGCGCCAAGCGGATGCAGGTAGATCAGCCGCCCCGTGCGGTTCTGGGCCACGAAGTCGATCAGCTTGCGATACCAGGCGGTGATGTCGGCGGCCGGGACGTTGAACTCGCTGAACTCTTCGAAGGTGGCGTTCTGGCCGAACGGCATGACCGGAAAGGCGCGGATGGCTTCGTTCGTGAGCGTGCCATCGCGGTAACTGCGCGTGGGCCCCAAGCCGGTGTGTCCCAGGAAGTAGTAGGCGCTCGCGCCCTGGGCTTCGAGCCAGTTGACCGACCATTTGGGCGTATTGCCTTCTGGCGCGGCATACCCCTTCGACGCCTGGCCGGTCACGCCATCCACGCTCTGCCGGTTCATGACCAGGTACTGCTCGAACGTCGACTGATTGGTCTCGCTGGCGTTGGCGCCCCAGAAATCATGCATCCATCCGCCATGGCTGCCTACCTTGTGTCCTTTCAGCACCAGGTACTGCACAAGCTGCTGGGCACTCGCGTTCTGCGACAGGTTGATGCCCTTGGCGTCGCCGACGGCGATCTTGTCCGGCCCGGCCGTGATCGAGATCGAGAACGGGCCCTTGTTGAACACGCCCCAGTTCTTCATCGTGTAGGCCGGCGCGATCTGGTCGCCCGCGCAGAAGTGCATGTTCAGTACCAGCCCGCCGAGCGCCTTGGGTTGCGCCGACAGCCGCGGCATTTTCATCAGGTTGGCGCCGAAGTACCGCAGCAGGCCGTGCATCAGCATGCCGTCGGTCTGGCCCTTCAGATAGGACAGCGGCGTGTTCACGAACAGCACCCGACCCGAGCCAAAGCTGCGCAGCCCGACTACGAGCCCGAAGTTGGGCGATGTCATCAGCGCCGTGCCGGTGTAGGCGCCTTGCGTCACGAAGCTGGGATACGTGAGAAAGCCGTAGACGTATCCGGAAATCCCCTCGACAGGGTCCGAATTGGACGCCGTCCAGACCATCGACTTTCCCGGCGGGACCTGGATGGTACGTAACGTACTGCTCAGGCCCACGATCGGTCCCAGTCCGATCATGTTGCCGAGCAACTGGTCATAAAGCACGTAGTCGACGCCGGCCAGGTTGCTGAGCCGACTGCGTGGCGACGCATAGAACCCGGTGGTCGTCAGCGCGCCGAAATCGTAGACCAGCATCAGGTTGCCGCCCTGGCTGGCGTAGGTTTCCAGCGCGGCAATCAGCGCGTCGCTGGCATTCACGTGTACCTGGTCAGGCAGGATCACGCCGGAGAACTGGGCGGTCGTGATGCCCTGCTGGACCTGTGCGTCGTTGATGACGGTGACTTTCAGGCCCTCTTCCTGGGCGGCGTCGAGCCAGGCGGACACCCGCGGGTCCGGCAACGGAAAGCCATCGGGCAACAGCAATCCAATCTGATTGGTCGCGGCAAAAACGATCGTCGGCAGCGCAAGCGCGAGCGTCGCCAGCAACCGGACGATCCAGTCGCGGCATTGCCGAAAGATGAGTTGTGGTTTGCAGGGCATGGCCTTCTCCCAGCGGAAGATTGCGGGACGGACAGCAGGCGCACATGGCGTGTCCTGCCGCAGACGCCGGTTCATTTGATTTCAGGCTCCACTTCGGCCTCGGGCGCTGGGGCCAGGGTGTAGGTGCCTGCCTTGACCTTCGGTCCGGTCACCGCCTTCTTCGGCTTCTTGGTCTTCAGCTTGTCCATGTCCTTCTTGTTCTGGCCGTGGTCGTGCGCCTCGTAGTTCAGGTCGATCTGATAGTCGTGGTCATAACCGAGGAGGCCGCCAGGGTCCTTGGGGCTCGCCGGAAGATATAGCGGCGCGTTCGCCGACACCGCGGTCGCCTCTGACGACAAGGTCGCGGCCGAAGCCGGGACGGCAGACAGGCCGATAGCGAGCAGCGTGGCAACGCCGACTGCCGGCCGCATCCAACGGGATTTCCCTTCACTGCGTTTCATATCCGTACTCCTGCGAAGACGGCGTGCTGCGCGCGCGTCGGGCATACCCGTCGCGGGCAGATCCACCGGCTACTAACTCGCGACAGCGGCCAGCTGCCCCATCCCTGCCGCCTTGAACTCGCGCTTGCCTTGCAGCGCGTGGACGATGCGTTCGCTCGCGCGCCCGTCGCCGAACGGGTTATGGGCGCGAGACATGCAGGCGTATTCCTCGGGATCGTGCAGCAGCAGTTCCGCTGCCGCGATCAGGCGAGCCGGATCAGTGCCCACCAGCCGCGCCGTGCCGGCCGCGACGGCCTCCGGCCGCTCGGTGGTATCCCGGGTGACCAGCACCGGCTTGCCCAATGCCGGGGCTTCCTCCTGAATCCCGCCGGAATCGGTGACGATCAGCCGTGCGCGGGACATCAGATAGACAAATGGCACGTATTCCTGCGGCTCGATCAGATGGATATCGGGGTGCCCGGACAAGATGGCGTGCACCGGCTCGCGCACGCGCGGATTCAGGTGAACGGGATAGACGATCTGAATGTCGGGATTGCGATCCACCAGTGTGCGCAGCGCGGTGAAGAGCCGCTCGAAAGGCGCGCCGAAGTTTTCCCGTCGATGACCGGTCACCAGAATCAGGCTGCGGTCGGGATCGAGAAACGGATACAGGTCGGCCATGCTGCGCTGCATCTCGGCATCGGCCTCCAGGCGTTGCTTGACGTTCAGCAGCGCATCGATCCCCGTGTTGCCCGTCAGGCGGATGCGGGCGGGATCCACGCCTTCGCGTACCAGCGTGTCCATGGCCTGCTGCGTGGGCGCGAAGTGCCAGGACGCCATCACGTCCGTGACGCGGCGGTTCATTTCCTCGGGCCAGGGCGCGCGCAGATCGCCCGTGCGCAAGCCGGCTTCGACATGGCCCACCGCAACGTTTCGATAGAACGACGCGAACGTGGCGGCCAGGGTTGTCGTGGTATCGCCATGCACCAGCACGACTTCGGGCTGGAATCTGTCGAGCACTTCGTGTACCCCGTTCAGGACCCGCGTGGTAATGCCGGCCAGTGTCTGGCCCTGGGTAATCACGTTCAGGTCGAAATCGGGGACGATGTCAAACAGCCGCAGCACCTGGTCCAACATATGCCGGTGCTGGCCCGTCACGCAGATTCGCAGCTCGAAATCACTGGCAGCCTTGATGCGGTGGACCAGCGGCGCCATTTTGATGGCTTCAGGCCGGGTCCCAAATACGGCGAGGACTTTTCTGCGCATGTCGGCTCTCTCCCCTCGTATCGATTCATCGGCCCGCAGCGGCGTTGACGGTTCACCGATGCGGACGGATGGAGAGAGCGATGTATGTGCCAGCAGGGCGCAATCCCTGAACACTTGGGCGGGCGCGCACTGGCGGCAAGCACCGCATCGTTCGCGTTTCCGGACAAAGGTTGCAGGCGTGCAACCTGCTGTCACCCGCCAGTGCGTGCCGGGCGATACGCTAATCGGTCGCCAACGCCACAGCGGAGGGCGCAAAGTGCGCCGACAATAACCATCTGATGAATTTCGGAGGCGGTAGGACGAGTCGGCCACGCGCTGTGAAACGCAACCTATCTGTTACTTCGCGCACAGACCGGGCCACCCTCTAACCTGCACATGCAGATTTTGCCTCGGTCAGATAGATGAAGTGGATTTGCACGGCGCGCGCCAAGGTTCATTAACCGTGGTTTTGTAGTCCCGCGTCCTCATCCAAATGGATCAAGTCCCTTGTTCGCCGTACACACGCAGAACAAGGCGGATTTGGTTGCAGAAATGAGAATCCGTGCACTTCTTTTCTGGCAGAAGCGTGATTTTTATTATTTTGGGGCCGCGTTGGCGATAACGGACAGGTGAAAGTCGCCTCTGGCACGCTTCCTGCGGCTTGGTGCCAAGAACCGTGCGCAAGCCTGCCGCCGGCAACCTAACCAAGCAGAGGCGCACATGCGTGACGATTTGAGACCCTCCCGGCTGAAGGACCGTTCCGCTCCGGAGGCGCCAGACGTGCCGCCGGCACTGGACAACTTCGTCCGGGTACGCGGCGCGCGCGAGCACAACCTCAAGGACGTGGCCGTCGATATCCCGCGCAATGCGCTGGTGGTGTTCACGGGCGTTTCCGGCTCGGGCAAGTCTTCGCTGGCCTTCGGCACGCTCTACGCCGAGGCCCAGCGGCGCTACTTCGAATCCGTCGCGCCGTACGCGCGGCGGCTGATCGATCAGGTGGGCGTGCCGGACGTCGACAGCATCGAGGGCCTGCCCCCCGCCGTGGCGCTGCAGCAGCAGCGCGGCACGCCCAACGCGCGATCGACGGTGGGCAGCGTTACCACGCTGTCGAGCCTGGTGCGCATGCTGTATTCGCGCGCCGGAACCTATCCCGCACGGCAGCCGATGCTCTACGCCGAGGATTTCTCGCCCAATACCGTCGAGGGCGCCTGCCCGGAATGTCACGGGCTTGGCCGCATCTACGATGTCACCGAGCAGTCGATGGTGCCCGACGACTCGCTGACCATTCGGGAGCGCGCGGTGGCCGCGTGGCCGCCCGCGTGGCACGGCCAAAACCTGCGCGACATCCTGGTGACGCTCGGCTACGACGTCGATACGCCGTGGCGCGACCTGCCGAAAAAGGACCGCGACTGGATCCTCTTCACCGATGAACAACCGACCGTCCCGGTGTACGCCGGATTCACGCCACGCGAGGTGCGTGCCGCGCTGAAGCGCAAGCTGGAGCCGAGCTACCAGGGGACGTTCACCGGTGCCCGGCGCTACGTCCTGCAGACCTTTGCCACCACGCAGAGCCCGCTGATGAAGAAGCGCGTGGCGCAGTACATGATCGGGCGCGACTGCCCGGCGTGCCACGGCAAGCGGCTCAAGAAGGCGGCGCTGTCGGTGACGTTCGCCGGCCTGGACATCGGCGAATTTACCCGCCTGCCGCTGGGCCGCGTGGCCGAACTCATGCGCCCCATCGCGCAAGGCGAGGTGCCGGGGCAGGGCGATGCCGGCGGCGCCGTGCTAAGCCGCAAGGCCGCCCGCGCGGATACGGCACGACGCGTGGCGGCCGGCGGCTCGGCCCACAAGGCGGCCCCCGACGTGCGGCGGACGCCGAACCTGTCCGAAGAGAAGCGGCTGGCGGCGCAACGCATCGCGGACGAGTTGATCGAGCGCTTGTCCACGCTGATCGATCTGGGCCTGGGCTACCTGTCGCTCGATCGCAGTACCCCCACGCTGTCTTCGGGCGAACTGCAGCGGCTGCGGCTGGCCACGCAGATTTCGTCGCAACTGTTCGGCGTGGTCTATGTGCTCGACGAACCCTCGGCCGGGCTGCATCCCGCCGACGGCGAGGCGCTGCTGGTGGCGCTGCGCCGGCTGAAGGCCGCCGGCAACTCGCTGTTCGTCGTCGAGCACGATACGCGGACCATGCGCCAGGCCGACTGGATCGTCGATGTCGGGCCGGCCGCCGGCGAGCATGGCGGACGCGTGCTGTACAGCGGCCCGCCGGACGGCCTTGCCGGTATCGCGGACTCGCGCACCGCGGCCTACCTGTTCGGCCCGCCGGAGCAGGCGGCGCGCGCGCCCCGGGCGCCGGCGGGATGGCTCAAGCTGGCCCACGTCTCGCGTAACAACCTGCATCGGGTGGATGTGGATGTCCCGCTGGGCGCCTTCACGGCCGTGACCGGCGTTTCGGGGTCGGGCAAGTCGAGCCTGATCAGCCAGGCGCTGCCCGAACTCGTCAACCGGCACCTGGGCCGTACCGACGACACCGATGCCGAGGACGACCGCGACCCGCTGTTCGCGGTGACCGACGCGCCGACCGAAGGCCGCATCGCGGGCGGCATGGAATCCGTGCGCAGGCTGGTGCGTGTGGACCAGAAACCCATCGGCCGCACGCCCCGTTCCAACCTGGCGACGTACACCGGGCTCTTCGACCATATCCGCAAGCTGTTCGCCGCCACGCCCGCCGCGCGCGAACGTCGCTTCACGGCCGGCCGTTTCTCGTTCAACGTTGCGCAGGGCCGCTGCCCGACATGCGAGGGGGAAGGGTTCGTCAGCGTGGAGCTGCTGTTCCTGCCGAGTGTCTACGCGCCGTGCTCGGCATGCCACGGCACGCGCTACCGGCCGCAGACGCTGGAGATCCTGTGGCAGGGCCGGAACATCGCCGAGGTGCTGGACCTGACCGTCGACGCGGCCTGCGCATTCTTTGCCGACGAGGCGCCGGCGATGCGCGCCCTGACGGCTTTGCGCGATATCGGGCTTGGCTATCTGCGCCTGGGGCAGCCGGCCACGGAACTATCGGGCGGCGAGGCGCAGCGGATCAAGCTGGCCACCGAGCTGCAGCGTACGCAGCGGGGCGACACGCTTTACGTGCTCGACGAGCCCACCAACGGCTTGCATCCCGCCGATGTGGATCGGCTGATGATGCAGTTGCAGCGACTGGTGGACGCCGGGAACACGGTGGTCGTGGTGGAACACGACATGCGTGTGGTGGCGCAGGCGGACTGGGTCATCGACATCGGCCCCGGCGCCGGCGACCAAGGGGGGCGGATCGTGGCAAGCGGCCCGCCCGCCGCCATCGCGACGTCCACCGCGAGCGTGACGGCGGACTATCTCGCGGCGGAACTTGGTTCTACCCCTCAACTGAAATCATTGCGCTCCTGAATCTCGCCGTCCGGCCCATGGATGACCAGTTCGACGCGGTCCTGCCGGGCCTTTTCCATGCCGGCCGCAATGGCTTCTTCCTGGGACGGGTAGTGGGACGTGGCGCCGTCCGTGCCTTCGACTTCGACGGCCCAGCCGTTGCGCTCGGTGGGCACTACATGGATGTTGTCGGCCATGATGCATCTCCCATTGAGGATCCGATGCACAAGTGTCGGGCGGCGCGGCCGGCCCTTGTATCGGGCGCGGTCCTACACGCGACTGTGGCCTGCGGCACAGACCCGGACGCGGTCCTGTACGATGCTCGCTGCCATCGTTCCTTCACGCTCGCCCGGTGCCCCGTCTGACTTCCAACCATTTCCGGCTGCTGTTCGGCCTCTGCGCGCTGGCCGTGCTCGTGCTGTCGTTGCTGCCGCCGGACATCCCCGAGCCCACCACGGGCTGGGACAAGACCAACCACATGCTGGCCTTCGGCGTGCTGGCCGCGCTGGGCGTGCGTAGCTGGCCCGGGCGGGTGTGGCCGGTGATCGTGTGGCTGGTGGCCTATGGCGGGTTGATCGAGATCCTGCAGTCGCTGACCAGCTACCGCGACGCCTCGTGGCCGGACCTGCTGGCCGACAGCCTCGGCATCGCCATCGGGCTGATGCTCAGTTATCGAGCGATTCGAGCGTGAACTGCGCGCCGGCGTCCTGGCCGAGCAGGTCGACCAGCACCGGCATCGCCGCTTCCACCGCGGCCTTGAGCGTCCACGGCGGGTTGGCCACGAACATGCCGCTGCCGTGCAGCCCCAGGCCGCCTTCCACCGGATGCTTGACGGTCAGCGTCACGTGCAGCCAGCTCTTGAGCGGCAGGCGCTTGAGCTGCGCCGGCAGTTGCACCGATTCCCGCCGCTGGACTTCCGGATACCAGATCGCATAGACGCCGGTGGCAAAGCGCTCCAGCCCGGCCTTCAGCGTGTCCAGCGTGCGTGCGTAGTCCTGCTTGTCCTCGTAGGACGGATCGATCAGCACCAGCGCGCGGCGGGGCGGCGGCGGCAGGATGGCCCGGATGCCATTGAAGCCGTCGCCGTCGTAGAGCATGACCTTGCGGCCGGCGCCGCGGAAGTTGTCGCGCAGCACCTGGATCTCGGTGCTGTGCAGTTCGAACAGGCGCAGCCGGTCGGCGTCGCGCAGCATCTGCCACGCCAGCCACGGCGAGCCGGGGTAGTGCTTCAGGCTGCCATCGGGGTTCAGTTCGCGCACCTGATCCAGGTACGCCTCCAGCATGTCCGGCAGCGGCTGGCCGCCCGCACGGGCGCGCCAGAGCGGGCCGATACCGGTCTCGAATTCCGATTTCTTCTGGGCGTAGGCGTGGTCCAGCGCGTAGAGGCCGGCGCCGGCGTGGGTATCGACATACCAGAACGGCTTGTCCTTCTGCGTCAGGTAGTCCAGCAACTGGACGACCACGGCGTGCTTGAGGACATCGGCGTGATTGCCGGCGTGAAAGGCGTGACGATAACTGAGCATGGCAAGGCGGGATGACGGCGCGCAAACTTAGGTGGAACAAGGCCCGGCGGGCGGTTGGCGCGAAGGGCGCTATGCTACCATCCGCCGCCATTTCCGGCCGTATTCCCGATCATCATGCCGCGTGCCATCGAGTCCGCCGCGCCCGTGCTTTCCGACCAGGGCGTCCCGTATTCCCCGACGTACGACGATGTCTACCACAGCACCGCCGGCGGCCTGGCGCAGGCGCGGCACGTGTTCCTGGGCGGCAACGGCCTGCCCGGCAACTGGGCCGGGCGCGAGCAGTTTGTCATCGTCGAAACCGGCTTCGGGCAGGGGCTGAACTTCCTGGCCACGTGGCAGGCGTGGCGCGACGATCCCCACCGCTGCCGCCGCCTGCACTTCGTTTCCATTGAAAAGCACCCGTTTACGCGCGACGGGCTGGCCCAGTTGCATGCCGGCCTGGGCGATCTCGTGCCGCGGGCGCAGATTCTGCAAGCACAGTGGCCCGACGCGCTGCCGGGGCTCCATCGCCTGACGTTCGACGACGGCGCGGTCACGCTGACGCTCGCGTTTGGCGATGTACAGGCGCTGCTGCCGAAGCTCGTGGCCGGCGCCGACGCGTTCTATCTGGACGGCTTCTCGCCGGCCCGCAATGCCGACATGTGGTCGGACACTGTATTCCGCGGCCTGGGCCGGCTGGCGCGCATCGGCGCCACGCTGGCGACCTATACGGCCGCGGGTTTCGTGCGCCGGGGCCTGCAGGCGGCCGGTTTCGATGTCAGCAAGGCGCCGGGCTTTGGCGGCAAGCGGGACATGACCGTGGCCCGCTTCGCGCCGGCCTGGAAGAATCGCCGGCACGCGCCGCCCGAGCCCGCCCAATGGCCGACGCGCCATGCGATCGTCATCGGCGCCGGGCTGGCGGGCTGCGCCGTCACCGAGCGGCTGGCCGCGCGCGGCTGGCGCGTGACGCTGTTCGACGCCCACGCGGGGCCGGCGCGGCAGACGTCCGGTCACCGGGCAGCGGCGATGCACGCGCACGTATCCGCCGATGACAGCCTGCTGTCGCGACTGTCGCGCGCCGGCAACCTGCATGCGCTGCGCGCGTGGCAGGCGCTGGCGGAGGCCGGCCATCCGGTGGACTGGCACGGCTGCGGCGTGCTCCAGATCGGCGAGGATGATGCCGACCATGCGGCGCAGCGGGCCGCGCTGGACGCGCTGGGGTTTCCCGAATCGTTCGTGCGCTGGATGTCGGCGGAAGAGGCCGCCCGCGAGCATGGCGCGCCGGTGCCGCGCGGGGGGCTCTGGTTTCCGCAGGGTGGCTGGGTGGCGCCGCCGGACATCTGCCGCGCCCAGCTCGCGGCGGCCGGCGACCGGCTCGACGCGCGCTTCGGCTGCCGCGTGGCGGGCATCGAACATCGTGACGGCCAGTGGCAGGTGATGGACGCGGCCGGCGCGCTGCTGGCCAGCGCGCCCGTACTGGTGCTGGCCAATGCCCACGAGGCCGAGTCGCTGCTGCCGGATCACCTGCTGGCGCTGCGCCGGGTGCGCGGACAACTGACCGACCTCGACGCGGGGCAGGTGCAGGCACTGGGCGGCTGGCCCGACTGTGTCGTCACCGGTGCCGGCTACCTGCTGCCGCGTGGCGAGGCGGGCGGGGCGCGCGTCGGGTCGAGCTACGAGCCCGACGACGGTCCGCTGGTAGAAAGCGCCGCCGTCCATGCCGCCAACCTCGCCCGGCTGGCTGGGCTGCTGCCCGGGCAGGCCGCCGGGCTGTCCGCCATCGATCCCGCCGCGCTGCACGGCTATGTGGGCGTGCGCACGGTGACGCACAACCGCCTGCCGCTGATCGGACGCCTGCCCGACGTCAGTCAGGCGCGTGACCATGCCGCATCGCTGCGCGGCGCCCACCTGCGCGACGTGCCGCGCCTGCCGGGCCTCTACGCGGCCCTTGCCTATGCGTCGCGCGGCCTCACATGGGCTGCGCTGGGTGCGGAACTGGTGGCGTGCCAGATCGAAGGCGAACCGCTGCCGCTGGAGGCGGACCTGGCCGACGCCATCGACCCCGCACGGCTGCTGCTGCGCGCGCTGCGCCATGGGCAGGTGGCTGGCGCGGTGGGGCCGGATGCGGGGCCGGATGATGACTGACTAGGGTAAAAACTGCCGGAACCGAACCAAAACCGTGCGATAATCCGCGTTTTCCGTTTGCGCGGAGACCTCCGCTCGCGAGCACCGGCCGCGGCCGGGCGGCAGGCGCGCAGGCGGTGGCGCTGACAACAACTATTTCTGGATTGGATTAACGACCATGTCGAACGTCATTGAAAACCTCGGCAAGCTGGACCGCAAGGTAACCCTGGCTATCCCCAAGGCCGAAGTGCAGAAGGAAACCCAGGAGCGCCTGGCTCGTCTGTCGAAGACCGTGAAAATGTCCGGCTTCCGCCCGGGCAAGGTGCCGATGAAGATGGTCGAGAAGCAATACGGCCAGCAGGTGGAATTCGAAGTGCGCTTCGACAAGGCCGCCCGCAAGTTCTTCGACATCACCCAGGCCCAGGACGTGAAGGTGGCCGGTCAGCCGAAGTTCGACATCAAGACCGAAGGCGTGGCCGACGACGAGGTGGCCTTCGAGGCCACGTTCGAGGTGTATCCGGAAGTCAAGATCGGTGACCTGTCGGCCGCCGAGGTGACCCGCACCAAGACCGAAATCGGCGACGCCGAGATCGACAAGACCGTCGACATCCTGCGCAAGCAGCGCGTGCACTACCACCACCGCGGCGAAGCCGGCGCCCACGGCGACGGCGGCAGCGAAGTGGCCGCCCAGAACGGCGACCGCGTGACCATCGACTTCGTCGGCAAGATCGACGGCGTCGAGTTCGCCGGCGGCAAGGCCGAGGACTTCGTGTACGTGCTGGGCGAAGGCCGCATGCTGCCCGAGTTCGAGCAAGCCACGCTGGGCCTGAAGGAAGGCGAGGCCAAGACGTTCCCGCTGACGTTCCCCGAGGACTACCACGGCAAGGAAGTGGCCGGCAAGACCGCCGAGTTCACCATCACGCTGAAGAAGGTGGAGTGGGCGCACCTGCCGGAAGTGGACGATGCGTTCGCCAAGTCGCTCGGCATCGCCGACGGCAGCGTGGAAAAGATGCGCGCCGACATCCGCGAGAACCTGGAGCGCGAAGTCAAGCGCCGCACGCACGCCATGCTGAAGGACCAGGTCATGGAAGCGCTGCTGAAGGTGAGCGAGCTGGACGTGCCGAAGGCCCTGATCGAGCAGGACCAGGAGCGCCTGGTGGAAATGGCCCGCCGCGACCTGGAGCAACGCGGCATGCCGAACGCCAAGGACATGCCCATTCCGGCCGAGATGTTTGCCCAGCAAGCCGAGCGCCGCGTGAAGCTGGGTCTGATCCTGGCCGAGATCGTCAAGGCCAACGGCCTGGAAGCCAAGCCGGACCAGGTCAAGGCCGAGATCGAGGACTTTGCCAAGAGCTACGAGGACCCGAAGGAAGTCATGCGCTGGTACTACGGCGACCAGCAGCGCCTGGCCGAGATGGAAGCCTACGTGCTCGAAAACAACGTGGTAAATTTCGTGTGCGACAAGGCCAAGGTTTCGGACAAGTCGGTGTCGTTCGAGGAACTCACCGCCGCGCCCGAGCAAGCCTGAGGTCGGGCCTGACCGGCGGCCGCGCCAGGCGCGCGGCACCGGTCGACGCCAGCCGGCCTCGCGCGCTGGCCGGTTGGCGCCATTCCTGAATATCTGGAGAACCTGCATGACCCGCAATGATTTGCTTGATCGTCTCGCCACCACGCAGGCTTCCGCCCTGGAGACCCAGGGTCTCGGACTGGTGCCGATGGTTGTCGAGCAGTCCGGCCGGGGCGAGCGCGCGTATGACATCTACTCGCGCCTGCTCAAGGAACGTGTGATCTTCATGGTGGGCGAGGTCAACGACCAGACCGCCAACCTCGTCGTGGCCCAGCTGCTGTTCCTGGAAAGCGAGAACCCGGACAAGGACGTGTCGCTGTACATCAACTCGCCCGGCGGTTCCGTTTCGGCCGGCCTGGCGATCTACGACACGATGCAGTTCATCAAGCCCGACGTGCAGACGCTCTGCATGGGCATGGCCGCGAGCATGGGCGCCTTCCTGCTGGCCGCCGGCGCCAAGGGCAAGCGCAGCGCGCTGCCGAATTCCCGCATCATGATCCACCAGCCGCTGGGCGGCGCGCGTGGCCAGGCGTCGGACATCGAGATCCAGGCCCGCGAGATCCTGTACCTGCGCGAGCGCCTGAACAGCATCCTGTCCGAAGTGACCGGCCAGCCGGTGGAAAAGATCGCCCGGGACACCGACCGCGACAATTTCATGAGTGGCGACCAGGCGGTGGACTACGGCCTGATCGACAAGGTGATCACGCGCCGCGGTTGAAATCCGGCCGGTGTGTCGGCACATCAGTCCGGACGCTCCACTCGGAAGTGTCCGGGCGGTGACCGGCCCGCCGGTGACCTGCCGCTTGAGTCTCTCGTCGTCCCAAATGACGAAGGCTACACCGGAACGAGGCTGTACGCCTCGTTTTTGCGTTTTGCCCCACATGCAGGGGATGCCGCCGACTGCGCCAATTGTTTTGGCGTATGATGCGTTTAATGCGTTTCCCGCCCGGTCTCGGACCTGGCGGGACGACACGGCTAATGTGACTGATTCCTATGGCGGACAAAAAAGGTTCATCCAGCGAGAAACTTCTTTACTGCTCGTTCTGCGGCAAGAGCCAGCACGAGGTGAAGAAGCTGATCGCGGGCCCGTCGGTGTTCATTTGCGACGAATGCATCGACCTGTGCAACGAGATCATCCGTGACGAGGCCGCCGCGACCGACAAGGACGCCGCCGCGGTCACCCGTTCTGATCTGCCCACGCCCCACGAAATCCGCGAAAGCCTCGACCAGTACGTCATTGGTCAGGAACAGGCCAAGAAGATTCTGGCCGTCGCGGTGTACAACCATTACAAGCGTCTGAAACACCTCGGCAAGAAGGACGACGTCGAGCTGTCGAAGAGCAACATCCTGCTGATCGGGCCCACGGGCTCGGGCAAGACGCTGCTCGCCCAGACGCTGGCGCGCCTGCTGAACGTGCCGTTCGTGATTGCCGACGCCACCACGCTGACCGAAGCCGGCTACGTGGGCGAGGACGTCGAGAACATCATCCAGAAGCTGCTGCAGAACTGCAACTACGAGGTCGAGAAGGCACAGCGCGGCATCGTCTACATCGACGAAATCGACAAGATCTCGCGCAAGTCGGACAACCCGTCGATCACGCGCGACGTGTCGGGCGAGGGCGTGCAGCAGGCGCTGCTGAAGCTGATCGAAGGCACGATGGCGTCGGTGCCGCCGCAGGGTGGCCGCAAGCATCCGAACCAGGACTTCCTGCAGGTGGACACGACGAACATCCTGTTCATCTGCGGCGGTGCGTTCGATGGCCTGGAAAAGGTCATCATGCAGCGTTCGGACAAGACCGGTATCGGCTTCGACGCCCAGGTCCAGAGCAAGGAAGAGCGCGAAGTCAGCGAAGTCCTGCCCCAGACCGAGCCGGAAGACCTGATCAAGTTCGGTCTGATTCCGGAACTGATCGGGCGTCTGCCCGTGGTGGCCACGCTGGCCAAGCTCGACGAGGCCGCGCTGATGCAGATCCTGGTCGAGCCCAAGAACGCGCTGGTCAAGCAATACCAGAAGCTGCTGGCGATGGAAGGCGTGGAACTCGAGATTCGTCCGGGTGCGCTGTCCGCCATCGCGCGCAAGGCGATCCGTCGCAAGACGGGCGCCCGCGGCCTACGTTCGATCCTCGAACAATCGCTGATGGACGTCATGTACGACCTGCCCAACTACAAGGGCGTGCAGAAGGTGGTGATCGACGAGAACACGATCACCGGCGACGCACCGCCGCTGCTGATGTACGAAGAGCAGCAGCCCAAGGTGGCAGGGTCGAACTGAGCGAGGTCCAACTGACGCCGAACGCGCGGGACCCGCGGGGTCCTTCCCAGACTGGCGACACTTTCAAGCTGCCGTTCGCTGGAAAGCGAGCGGCTTTTTTTCTTCAATTCCACAAACGAACGGGAGCAAACGCGGGTATGCTGTTTCAGAGTGGGTCGTGGGTGCGCTTTGGGTCACATCAGGAGCGCCCGGGAATTGATGATGGGTATCTTGCAATCGATTCCCGCGACCCTATTTACGCCTTAAATGACTGACTGGGGAAAATGATGTCCGGAACACAACTCCTCCCGGCTGAGCCGATTCGCCTGCCACTGTTGCCGCTGCGCGACGTGGTGGTGTTTCCGCACATGGTGATCCCACTGTTCGTGGGTCGCCCGAAGTCCATCAAGGCGCTCGAGACTGCGATGGAGTCGGGTAAGAGCATCATGCTCGTGGCACAGAAGACCGCCGCCAAAGACGAACCGACCGCGGAAGACCTCTACGAGGTCGGCTGCATCGCCAATATCCTGCAGATGCTGAAGCTGCCCGACGGTACCGTGAAGGTGCTGGTCGAGGGCACGCAGCGTGCAAACATCACCGAAGTGAGCGAGGACGATTCGCACTTCATGTGCGAAGCCGTACCGGTGCCGCCGGCACCCGACGAGTCGGCCGAGACGGAGGCGCTGCGCCGCGCCATCGTGTCGCAGTTCGACCAGTACGTGAAGCTCAACAAGAAGATCCCGCCCGAGATCCTGACGTCGCTGTCGGGCATCGACGAGGCCGGCCGCCTGGCCGACACCATCGCCGCGCATCTGCCGATCAAGCTTGAGCAGAAGCAGAAGATCCTGGAGATGGTAAAGGTCACCGAGCGCCTGGAGAGCCTGCTGTCGCAGCTCGAGGGCGAGATCGACATCCTGCAGGTGGAAAAGCGCATCCGTGGCCGCGTCAAGCGCCAGATGGAGAAGTCGCAGCGCGAGTACTACCTGAACGAGCAGGTCAAGGCCATCCAGAAGGAACTTGGCGAGGGCGAGGAAGGTGCCGACCTCGAGGAACTGGACAAGCGCATCAAGGCCGCGCGCATGCCCAAGGAGGCCAAGAAGAAGGCCGACGCCGAGTTCAAGAAGCTCAAGCTGATGTCGCCGATGTCGGCGGAAGCCACGGTCGTGCGCAACTACATCGACACGCTGGTCAACCTGCCGTGGCGCAAGAAGAGCAAGGTCAACAACGACCTGGCCAACGCCGAGCGCGTGCTGGACGAGGACCACTACGGCCTGGAGAAGGTCAAGGAACGCATCCTCGAGTATCTTGCCGTGCAACAGCGCGTGGACAAGGTCAAGGCGCCGATCCTGTGCCTGGTGGGGCCCCCCGGCGTGGGCAAGACCTCGCTCGGCCAGTCGGTGGCACGCGCCACGAACCGCAAGTTCGTGCGCATGGCTTTGGGTGGCGTGCGTGACGAGGCCGAGATCCGCGGCCACCGCCGGACGTACATCGGCTCGATGCCGGGCAAGATCCTGCAGAGCCTGTCGAAGGTCGGCGTGCGCAATCCGCTCTTTCTGCTCGACGAGATCGACAAGATGGGCATGGATTTCCGTGGCGACCCGTCGTCGGCGCTGCTCGAGGTGCTGGACCCGGAACAGAACCACACGTTCCAGGACCACTACATCGAAGTGGACTTCGACCTGTCGGACGTGATGTTCGTGGCGACGTCGAACTCGCTGAACATCCCGCCGCCGCTGCTGGACCGCATGGAAGTGATCCGCCTCTCGGGCTATACCGAAGACGAGAAGGTGAACATCGCCACGCGCTACCTGCTGCCGAAGCAGATCCGCAACAACGGTCTGAAGCAGGGCGAGATCGACGTCACCGAAGCGGCCATCCGCGACATCATCCGCTACTACACGCGTGAAGCTGGCGTGCGGTCGCTGGAACGCGAGGTGTCGAAGATTGCGCGCAAGGTGGTCAAGCTCCTGCTGCTGAAGAAGGAGTCGGGTGCGGTCAAGGTCGATTCGGAGAACCTCGACAAGTTCCTGGGCGTGCGCAAGTACGACTTCGGCCTGGCCAACAAGGAAAACCAGGTGGGCCAGGTGACCGGTCTGGCGTGGACGGAGGTGGGCGGCGACCTGCTGACCATCGAAGCCGCGATCATGCCGGGCAAGGGCAACATCTCGCGCACCGGTTCGCTGGGCGACGTGATGAAGGAGTCGGTCGAGGCCGCGCGGTCGGTGGTACGGTCGCGGGCGCGTCGTCTGGGTATCGCGGACGAGATGTTCGAGAAGCGCGACATCCACATCCACGTGCCCGAGGGCGCGACGCCGAAGGACGGTCCGTCGGCCGGTATTGCGATGACCACGGTGCTGGTGTCCGTGCTGACTGGTATCCCGGTGCGTGCGGACGTGGCGATGACGGGCGAGATCACGCTGCGCGGCGAGGTGCTGCCGATCGGCGGTCTCAAGGAAAAGCTGCTGGCGGCCCATCGGGGCGGCATCAAGCTGGCGCTGATCCCGGAGGAGAACGTCAAGGACCTGGCGGACATCCCCGACAACGTCAAGAACGCCATCGAGATCGTGCCGGTGCGCTGGATCGACAAGGTGCTGGAGCTGGCACTCGAGCGCAAGCCCGAGGCCCTGCCCGAGGAAGAAGCCAAGCCTGCCGAAGTGGCAGACAAGGCGGCGGCCCAGGTGGAGCGCATCCACCACTGAGCGCCAACGCTCGGACAAGACCCGCGGGATCGTATCCCGCGGTTTTTTTATGCCCGCGCGCCTCACGTTTGGTGCCGATTGGCGCGGCGATGTGGCGTGGCGGCATCCTGCAATCAATGCTTGGCAAATCGAAAAGTCTCGTATTACAATCGCGGCCTCGCAACGCAAACAGCGGCAACCAGCAGCATCTGCCGAATCGTGCGAAGCGGGATTTCCCTGCAGGCAAATCGCTTGCACGGTCCAAGTGGGTGCTTAGCTCAGCTGGTAGAGCGGCGCCCTTACAAGGCGTAGGTCGGGGGTTCGAACCCCTCAGCACCCACCACACTTGACCGTTGCGCGTTGCCGAAAAGGGCCCGATCCGGAGTGGTAGTTCAGTTGGTTAGAATACCGGCCTGTCACGCCGGGGGTCGCGGGTTCGAGCCCCGTCCACTCCGCCAAATAAAAATGCCCGCGCAAGCGGGTTTTTTTGTGTCTGTCCGCTCGATCCGCGCAGCGGAAGTCTCCCACTGGGCGAAGCATTTCTTTGACCTCTCAAAAGCTTCCTGCAGGACTTTCCGTCGGTGCAGCGCGCCGCTCCTGATAGAATCGCGAAGTTTGACCGTCGGCCCAAGGCCCAACCCTTTAACCCGAACAGCATGCTTGATTTCGTACGCAACAACCGGCGCCTGATGCTTATGCTGCTGCTGGTGCTTGTCTTCCCGTCGTTCGTGTTCTTCGGTGTCGAGAGTTACTCGCGCTTCATGGACAGCTCGCACGATCTTGCCAAGGTGGATGGCCGGACCATCACCGTGCAGGAGGTCGACAACGTCGTGCGTGACCAGAGCGAGCGCATGCGCCAGATGCTTGGCAACAATTATGATCCGCGCATGTTCGAAGGCGCCGCGGCGCGCCAGTCCGTGCTGGACCAGCTGATCCAGCAACGTGTGGTGGCCGACGCCACGGCCAAGAAGAACCTGACCGTGACGAAGGACCAGCTGCGTGAGGCGATCGCGGCCATTCCCGCCGTGGCGCAGCTCTATGGCGCGGACGGCAAGTTCGACGAGAAGGGCTATGTCCAGCTGCTGGCCCAGCAAGGGCTGACGCCCGAGCAGCTTGAATCGCGCATGCGGTTCGAACTGGCGACGCAGCAGCTTGGCAGCGCGGTGGGCACCACGGCGTTCGTGCCGAAGTCGCTGCTCGACCGCCTGATCGCCATCCGCGACCAGCAGCGCGACGTCCAGGCGCTCAACATCAAGCCGGCCGATTTCACATCGAAGGTCACGCCTGACGCCGCCGCGCTGAAGGCGTACTACGAGGCCCACCTGTCGGCCTACACCACGCCGGAGCAGGCCAAGGTCGAGTACGTCGTGCTGTCGGGCGACGCGCTGGCCGCCAGCCAGGCGGTGACGCCGGAAGAGCTGAAGTCCTACTACGACAGCAACGTCCAGCGTTTCCGGACCGAAGAGCAGCGCCGCGCCAGCCATATCCTGATCACGGCCCCGAAGGACGCCAAGGAGGCTGATCGCAAGGCCGCCAAGGACAAGGCGCAGAAGCTGCTGGACGAGGTGCGCAAGCATCCGGAAACCTTCGCCGACGTGGCGAAGAAGAATTCCCAGGACCCGGGTTCGGCCGAGAAGGGTGGCGACCTCGGCTTCATGGGCCGCGGCGCGCTGGTGAAGCCGTTCGAGGACGCGATGTACGCGCTCAAGGACGGCCAGGTCAGCGATCTGGTCGAAACCGACTACGGTTACCACATCATCAAGCTGACCGGCATCAAGCCGTCGGCCACGCGTTCGCTCGATGAGGTTCGTCCGGAGCTCGAAGCCGAACTGAAGAAGCAACTGGCCAGCAAGAAGTACACGGAACTGGCCGACGCCTTCGGCAACACGGTCTACGAGCAGGCCGACAGCCTCAAGCCGGCCGCCGACAAGTTCAAGCTGACGATCCAGACTGCCGACAACGTCACGCGCAACCCGAACCCGGCGCTGGGCAAGGACAGCCCGCTGAACAACGAGAAGGTGCTCAAGGCCCTGTTCAGCGATGACGCGATCAAGAACAAGCGCAATACCGAAGCCATCCAGGTCAATCCGACCACGCTGGTGTCGGCCCGCATCGCCGAATACCGGCCGGCCGCCGCCCGCAAGTTCGAGGACGTGGAAGCCCAGGTGCGCCAGGCATACATCGCCCAGAAGTCCGCCGAACTGGCGCGCAAGGATGGCGAGGCCAGGCTTGAAGCACTACGCAAGGCCGACAGCGCCAGCGGCTTCGGCCCGGTGATGACGGTGTCGCGGGCCAAGGCTGACGGCCTGTCGCCGAAGGCCGTGGACGCGATCATGCGCGCCGACGCCGCCAAGCTGCCGTCCGTCGTGGGCGTGGACCTCGGCGCCGATGGCTACGCGCTGTATCGGATCACGAAGGTTGGCACGCCGACCCAGAGCAATGCGGCCCAGCGCGATGCCGATGCCCAGCAACTGAGCCAGCTTGCCGGCCAGACCGAACTGGCGGCCTACTACGACGCGCTCAAGGCGCAGGCCAAGGTGAAGCTGCTGCGTCCGGCCAAGACCGAAGACGCGGCGGGCAGCGCCCCGGCCACGAACTGACGCGGCGCGCGACGCCCGTCGAAAAGAAGCCCCTGCCGGTGACGCACCGCAGGGGCTTTTTCCTTTTGGCTGCCGGACAAGCCTGGCGAGCCGGACGAGCCCGACGGGTCAGCCGGTCTTGGCAGACGTCCGGAGCAGCGGCTTGAGCGCTGGCCACACGGTATCGAGCAGCGCCGACTGGGCGGCCGAGGTGGGATGGATGCGGTCTTCCTGGAACCAGTCGGGCCGCGTGACGACCTTGTCGAGGAAGAACGGCACCAGTTCGGTCCGATACTCCTTGGCCAGCTTCGGAAACAGGCCAAAGAAGCGCTCGGTGTAGTCGGCGCCGTAATTGGGCGGGATGCGCATGCCGACCAGCACCACCTTGGCGCCCGCCTTCTGGGCGTCGCCGATGATGGCGCGCAGGTTGGCTTCCGTGGATGGCAGCGAGAAACCGCGCAGCGCGTCGTTGGCGCCCAGTTCCACGACGACGACGGCCGGCTTGTGCCGCTTCAGCAGGTCGGGCAGGCGGGTCTTGCCGCCCACCGTGGTCTCGCCGCTGATGCTGGCATTCACGACGCTATAATCGAACCGCTCGCGGCGCAGCCGCTCCTGCAGCAGGCTGACCCAGCCGGTGCCACGCGCAATGCCGTACTCGGCCGACAGGCTGTCGCCCAGCACCAGCACGGCGGGCGCCGACGGGGCCTGCGCCACGGCGGCGGGTGAACAAAGCAGGGCGACGGCTGTCGCACAACAGGCTGCCAGCATCCGCCGGCGCCCAACGTTGGGAATCTTCTCGCGCATGTCCTCTTCCATTCTTGCTGTCGAGTCACTCGGAAAGACCGTCGCCGACACGACAGGTTCGCTCACGATTCTGCACGACGTCTCGTTTTCCGTCACGGCCGGCGAAACGGTGGCCATCGTTGGCGCGTCCGGCTCCGGCAAATCGACGCTCTTGGGCCTGCTGGCGGGCCTGGACTTGCCCAGCACCGGCGCCGTGCGGCTCCATGGGCAGGACCTGTTCCAGCTCGACGAAGACCAGCGCGCCGCGCTGCGCGGGCGCCATGTCGGCTTTGTGTTCCAGTCGTTCCAGCTGGTCGGGCACCTGACGGCGCTCGAAAACGTCATGCTGCCGCTGGAGTTGCGCGGCGAAACGTCGCAGGTGCGCGAGCGTGCCACGGAGATGCTGGAGCGGGTGGGCCTCGGCAAGCGGCTGACGCACTACCCGCGGACGCTGTCCGGCGGCGAGCAGCAGCGCGTGGCGCTGGCGCGCGCGTTCGTGGCGCGGCCCGACATCCTGTTTGCCGACGAGCCGACCGGCAGCCTGGACACCGCGACCGGCGAGGCCGTCATCGCGCTGATGTTCGAGCTGAACCGCGATGCCGGGTCCACGCTGGTGCTGGTCACGCATGACCGCTCCGTGGCCGCGCGCTGCGGGCGCATCCTGACGATCGAAGCCGGCCGCGTGGCCAGCGACGAATTGATGGGTACCGAAGTCTGAAATGCCATGGCGGCCGCCTGGGCCGCCATGCTGGTCGGGCGGGCGCTCAGCCGCGCACGAGGACGCCGCGGGCACGGGCGATCAGGGCCGCCGTCGACGCATCGTGCGTGGCCTCGCCCTTGCCGGTCAGTTCCTGTTCGATGGGCCGCGCCAGGATCTTGCCCAGCTCCACGCCCCACTGGTCGAACGAGTTGATGTTCCAGACCACGCCCTGCACAAACGTGCGGTGCTCGTAGAGCGCGATCAGCGCGCCCAGCACGTGCGGCGTCAGGTCTTCCATCAGCAGCATGTTGCTTGGCCGGTTGCCGTCGAACACCATGTGCGGCACGCGGGCCTCGTCGGTCACGCCGGCGGCGCGCAGTTCCTCGGCGGTCCGGCCGCGCATCAGCGCCTCGGCCTGGGCAAAGCAGTTGGCCAGCAGCTTGGCGTGATGGCCGGGCAGGCTACGCGGCGGCACCAGCGGCGCCACGAAATCGACGGGCACGATCTGCGACCCCTGGTGGATCATCTGGAAGTAGGCGTGCTGGCCGTTGGTGCCGGCCGTGCCCCAGACCACGGGCGAGGTGTCGGACCGCACCGGATCGCCGTTGATCTGCACAGACTTGCCGTTGCTCTCCATCTCCAGTTGCTGCAGGAACGCCGGAAACAGTTCGAGCGAGGTGGAATAGGGCGCCATGCAGCTCGTCGGCATGCCGAAGAAGTTGCGGTACCAGATGCCGAGCATGCCCAGCACCACCGGCATGTTGCGCGCCAGCGGGGCCGTGCGGAAGTGGTCGTCCATGGTCCGGCCGCCCAGCAGCAGGTCTTCGAACGCGTCGAAGCCCACGGCCAGCGCGATCGACAGGCCGACCGACGACCAGAGCGAGAAGCGCCCGCCGATCCAGTCCCAGAATTCAAACATGTTGGCTGGGTCGATGCCGAACTTGACCACGGCCTCACGGTTCGTGGACACCGCCACGAAGTGCCGGGCCAACTGGTCTTCGGCCACGCCGTTCTGCAGGAACCACTCGCGCATGCTGCACGCGTTGGCCATGGTTTCCAGCGTCGTGAACGTCTTCGAGCAGACGATGACCAGCGTGCGGGCCGGGTCCAGCCGCACGAGCGTTTCGGCCAGCTCGGTGCCGTCGACGTTCGACACGAAATGCATGCGCGGCCCCTTGGGGTCCGCCAGGTGGGCCAGCGCGCGGCAGACCATGCGCGGGCCGAGGTCCGAGCCGCCGATGCCGATGTTGACGATGTCGGTGATGGTCTGGCCGTTGAAGCCAGTCCAGGCGCCGGTGCGCACGCGACCGGCGAAGTCGCGCATGCGGTGCAGCACGTCCTGGATGCCGGGCATCACCGACTGGCCGTCGACCTTGAACGGGGCATCGGGCAGGGCGCGCAGCGCCACGTGCAGCGCGGCGCGGTCTTCGGTCGTATTGATATGTTCGCCGGCGAACATGGCGTCGCGGCGCTGGGTCACGCCGGCTTCCTCGGCCAGCTTCATCAGCAGCGCGAAGGTCTCGAACGTGATGCGGTTCTTCGAGAAATCGAGGTACAGGCCCGCCGCTTCGAGCGAGAAGTCCTCCACACGGCGCGCGGCCTCGGCTTCGGCAAACCATTGCTGCATCGGCGTGTGGCGGATGGCATCGTGGTGTTGGCGGAGAGCGGTCCAGGCGTGGAGTTCAGTGGGCATGCGAAGTTCTGGAGTCTGGGAGCGGGGCCGCGCCGTCCGGCAAGGCCCTGCGCAAGTATATCGCTGGGATACGACGTCAAAAGCCGAAAGTCGCAGCAAAAAGTAACCGTGCTTGCGAACATCCGCAACGTTAGCAGCCACGCAGCCGGCGCCATATCGGCGCTTGTCTGACGTCCTGCCGCATAGACACGGCCCGCCACTTTGTGCGTGGCGGGTCGCGTCAGCGTCCCAGCCGTGTGGCTATCCGGCGCAGCAGCGGCTCGCCGCCCGCCACGCATACGCCGCCCGCGCAGATCACGGCGATGCCCAGCGCGGTAGTCCAGTCTGGCAGGTGGCCGAAGGCGAAGTAGCCGACCACGGTAGCCGAGAAGATCTGCAGGTACAGGAACGGGCTCAGGAATGACGCGTCGGCGTACTGGAACGCGCGGATCACGAAGTAGTGGCCGAGCGATCCGGTCAGGCCGGCCGATATCAGCAGCGCGCATTGCAGCGCCGTCGGCACCGCCTCGAACCAGAAGAACGGCACCAGCAGCGTCGTCAGCGCGGCCCCGGTCACGCCGCTCTGGATCAGCGTGGTCATGGGTGCGTCATGCGCGGCGATGCGCCGCGTGAGCATCTGCAGCAGCGCGAACAGCAACGCCGACAGCAGCCCCAGCGCCACGCCAAACGCATCGAGCTCGCCGCCCGGCCGCACCACCACAAGCATCCCTGCGAAGCCGATGCCCACGCCGATCCAGCGGGTCCAGCGCGCGTGCAGGCCCGGCCGTTCGCCAAGCAGCCACGGCGACAGCGCCACGACGATCAGAGGCGCGCAGAAGTTCAGCGCCGTGGCCGTGGCCAGCGGCATCAGCTTCAGCACGCTGAAGAACACCAGCGTCGACGCCAGCATCAGCGCGCCGCGCAGCCAATGCAGGCGCGGGGCGGCCGGGCGCGACAGCCGCTGCCATCGTGCCGGCCCGATCAGTAGGAAGATCGCCACCACATGGCCCAGGTAGCGCACCCAGGCCACGGCCACCACGGGCAGTCCTTGCTGGGTCAGCGTCTTGCCCGTGGCGTCGAGCAGGCTCAGGATCCACTGGCCGACCACCAGCAGCGCGATGCCGGTCAGCAACTGGCGACGGGAATGGTCGCCACCCGTGCCACCGTCAGTGCCTTGCGGTAGTGTCGCGGCCCGCGTCATGCGGCCGCGCCGCGCAGCAGCGCGTTCAGGATGTCCCGCGCCGGCAGGTAGAGTTCGCTCGCTGCCAGGCCCGCCGGGCCGGTGCCGCTGGCGACCAGGCGGTCCGCCGCGCGTCCGTGGATCCATACCGCCGCGCGCGCGGCCGCCTCGCGGGCCATGCCCTGGGCCAGCAGCGCGCCGATCATGCCGGCCAGCACGTCGCCGGTGCCGGCCGTGGACAGCCCGGCGTTGCCGGTGGGATTGATGGCGGGCGACGCGCCGCCCGGTGTGGCGATGACCGTGCCCGATCCCTTGAGCACGACGGTGGCATGCCAGCGCGTTGCCAGCGCCCGGGCGGCGGCCAGCCGGTCGCGCTGGACGTCGGCCACGCCGCTGCCCAGCAGCCGCGCCGCTTCGAGCGGGTGCGGCGTGATGACGGGCTCCAGCCCGCTGTCGGTCAGTTGCCGCGCCAGCGCCGGGTCTGCCGCCAGCAGGTTCAGTGCGTCGGCATCGAGCACCAGCGGCAGGGTGTCGCGGGCGCACCGGTCGATCAATTGCGCCAGTTGCTGGCGGGCCGCGGCGTCGCTGCCCATGCCGGGTCCGGCCACGAAGGCCGACATGGCGTCCCATGGCAGTTGGTCGACGGCATGCAGCATCAACTCCGGATGGACCGGATCGACAGGCGGCGCCGGCTGGGCCAGGAATCCGACATGGACACGGCCCGCGCCCAGATGCAGCGCCGCGCGGGCGCCCAGCAGCGGCGCGCCGGTCATGCCGTGGTTGCCGCCGATCACCGCCAGGCTGCCATAGCGGCCCTTGTTGGCGGCATGGTCGCGGCGCGGCAGGGCATCGGCAAACGCGCCGGGCTGGTTGACCAGCGCCACGGGCGGCGTGGCGGGCGCGTAGTCGAGGCCGAGCGGCGCGATGTCGACGATGCCGGCGCAGTCGCGGCCGTCCAGCGTCAGCAGGCCGGGCTTGGCGGCCAGGAAGGTCAGCGTCCGTATCGCGTGCACGGCGGGCTGGCCGGTGCCGGTATCGGCAAACAGCCCGCTCGGGATGTCCAGCGCCAGCACGGGCAGGTGCGACGCATTGAGATGGGCGATCCAGCGCGCCATTTCCCCGTCTGCCGGCCGGTTCAGGCCGATGCCGAGCAGGCCGTCGACCACGGCGGCGCAGCCAACCGGCCACGGCGGCAGGGCGGCGGCCGGGTCGCGCGGCATCGCCAGCACCGGCACCCCGGCGGCGCGGGCCTCGCGCCAGGCGCGCGCGGCATCGTCGGGCAGCCGGTCTGCTTCGCCCAGCAGCCACGCCTCCACCTGCCGCCCGGCCTGATGCAGCCGCGTGGCGGCCACCAGCGCGTCGCCGCCGTTGTTGCCGGCGCCGGCCAGGAACAAGATGCGCCCGTCGGGTACGTGCTGGCCGACCCAATCCGCCGCCGCGGCACCCGCGCGGGACATCAGCGTGAAGGGCGGCGTGGCGGCCAGGCCGGCCTGTTCGATCCGGCGGATCGTGGCCACGTCGTAGAGCGGAGCGGGTTCGGCGGTGTCGAGCGGCATCCAGGCGGATGCGGGATCGGCGGGGGCTGGGGCGGGTGGCACGGCGGTCATGGCACGGTCATGCGGAAGGCGGGCGCCGGCCCGTGGGTGCGGGCCGGCCAGAAGCAGACAGTGTAGGGGACAACGCGCTACTTGAGTTCCTTGGCCATCACCACGTCCGGCAGCCACGTGACCACGCTGGGCCAGACCGTGATGATCGCGATGGCCACCACCATCATCATGAAGAACGGCAGCGACACCCGCGCGATGTAGTTGCTGTCCTTGCCGGTCATGCTCTGCAGCACGAACAGGTTGAAGCCCACGGGCGGCGTCACCTCGGCAATCTCCACCAGCAGCACGATGAAGATGCCGAACCAGACCAGGTCGAAGCCGGCGGCCTGCACCATCGGCAGCACCGTGGCCGTGGTCAGCGCGATCATCGAGATGCCGTCCAGCGCCGTGCCCAGCACGATGTAGATGACCGTCAGCACCGCGATCAGCGCCCACGGCGACAGATGCAGCGCGGCCACCCATTCGGCCAGCGCGCGCGGAATGCCCGTGAAGCTCATCGTCACCGACAGGAACGACGTGGCGCCCAGCACGAACATGATCATCGCGGTCAGCCGCGTGGCCGACATCAGGCTTTCCCAGAACGCCTTGCGCGTCAGCGACCCGCCGGCCCAGGCCAGCCCCAGCGACGCCACCACGCCGTAGGCGGCCGCTTCCGTGGCGGTGGAGTAGCCGGCCATCATGATCCACGTAATGAACGCGATCAGGACGATGCAGGGCAGCAGCTGGCGGATCGATGCCAGCCGCGCGCGCCAGCCAAACGTCTCGGCGGCCGGCGTGCGCGACGGGTTCATCAGCGCCCACACGACGATATAGCCCGAGAACAGCAGCATCAGCAGCAGGCCGGGCAGAAAGCCGGCCAGGAACACCCGGATGATCGACACGTCGGCGGATACCGCGTAGACCACCATCGTGATTGACGGCGGAATCAGGATGCCGAGCGTGCCCGCGCACGACAGCGACCCCAGCGTGATGCGCTCGTCGTAGCCGCGCCGGGTCAGCTCGGGCAGGGCCGACTTGGCGATCGTCGCGCAGGTGGCCGCCGACGACCCCGAGACCGACCCGAAGATGCCGCAACCCAGGATGTTGACGTGCATCAGGCGGCCCGGCAGCCAGTTCAGCCACGGCGACAGCCCGTTGAACATCTGCTCGGACAGCTTGGTGCGGAACAGGATCTCGCCCATCCAGACGAACAGCGGCAGCGACGCCAGCGTGTACGACGCGCTGGACGACCACCAGGCGTTGGCCAGGTTGACCAGCGCGTCGTGGTCGGAGAAGACCACCAGCCCGACCCACGAGGTCACGGCGATGGCCACCGGAATCCATGCGCCGATGGCCAGGAAGACCATCATCACGAGCAGCAGGATCAGGGCAACAAGTACGGTGCTCATCAGACGGTCTCCCCGAAGTCGCCGGCGGCCAGCTTGGCTTCCTGCGCCAACTGGTAGCGCGGCTTCTGCCGGCGCACCACGCGCAGCCATTCGTCGGCCACCGCCAGCAGGAAGCCCAGCGCGCCCAGCACGGCAAAACTCTGCGGAATCCACAGCGGTATCACGATCTGGCCCTGCGACACGTCGTTGATCTCCCAGCTCTGCCAGGCGAACGCGCCCAGCGCCCAGGCGGCGTAGGCGGCGAACACGAGGCAGATCGACAGCGACAGCACTTCGAGCACCCAGCGCCGTTTCGGGCCGACGGCCTCCAGCAGCATCTCCACGCGCACGATGCCGCCGTGCTGGAAGGTCTGGCCAAGGATCAGGAATGCGGACGCGGCGCACAGCCACGCGACGATGTCGTCGCCGCCCTTGAGCACGATCAGCGTCTCGCGCGAGATCGACATGGCGATCATGACGATGCAGACGGCCAGGATGCAGAGGGCGCCGAGCGCGGCAAAGAGGTCAAGCAGCCGGTCGAGCCAGCGCTTGCGGGGGATGGGGGCTTCCATGGGTACGGGCTACCTGTGAGGCGCAACGGCGAAGGGCGGGCCGGACCGGGGCGGCGGCCCCGGCGTCCGGCCATGCTGCGTGCAAACCGGCATGGCCCACCGTCGGCAGGCCGGCCGGGACTGCTTTCAGGGCTACTTGCGATAGGCGTCGAGGATGGCCTTGCCGTCGTCGCCCGCGCTCTTCGCCCAGTCGTTGACCATGACCTCGCCCACCTTCTGCATGTCGGTCTTGAGCTGGGCCGACGGCGGCGCCACGGTCATGCCGTTCTTGGACAGCGTGGCCAGGTATTCCTTGGTCTTCTGCTCCGATACCTGCCAGCCGCGCTTCTCGGCGTCGGCCACGGCCTTGAGCAGGGCGTCCTGCGTGGGCTTGTCGAGCGCGTTGAACGCCTTCTTGCTGACCACCAGCATGTTCTTCGGCAGCCAGGCGTCAACCGTGTAGAAGTACTTGACCGATTCCCAGACCTTGGTGTCCACGCCCGTGGCGCCCGACGACATGAACGAGTTGACCGTGCCGGTGGCCAGCGCCTGCGCCAGATCGGCCGCCTGGATCGTCACCGGCTGGGCGCTGACCAGTTCGGCGATCTTCGACGTGGCGGGGTTGTAGGCGCGCCACTTCAGGCCCTTCATGTCCGCGGCGCTGTTGATCGGCTTGTTCGCGTAGATGCCCTGCGGCGGCCAGGCCACGGCGTAGAGCAGCTTCATGCCCTGGCGGTCCAGCACCTTGTCGGTGGTGGCCCGGGACGCCTGCCAGAGCCGGTAGGCGTCGGCGTAGCTGGTGGCCAGGAACGGCACGGCGTCCACGCCGAAGACCGGGTTCTCGTTGGCCAGCAGCGACATCAGGATTTCGCCCATCTGCACCTGGCCGGTCTGCACGCCGCGCTTGATCTCGTTGGCCTTGAGCAGGGATCCGTTCGGGTGGATCACGATCTTGAGCTTGCCGCCGGTGGCGCGCTCCACGTCGGTGGCCATCTGCTGCAGGTTTTCGGTGTGGAGGTTGGTGGCCGGGTATCCGGTGGGCAGGTCCCACTTGGTCTCCGCCCGTGCCGCCGTGGCGGCCAGCAGCAGTGCCGCCGCCGCGACTGCCATTGCCTTGACTCGCATCTCGATCTCTCCTGGTGTGGCGCACGGGCGCTGCCCGGCTGCGCGGGTTGGAACTACCTGGAACTGCCGCCGTCCCGGTGGCCATGGGCTGCGGGGCGGTACTGCGGTCACGGCAACGGGCTGGCGCCTTTTCGGTGCGGCGACGATCTGCCGCCGCAGCCGATGCAAGGGCCATGCCCAGTCACGAATTCATGTGTTCATGCTCATAATTCGCCGATAAACTGTCAAGCCAAAATTGCCCGACGCCGCCCCGGGCTTTCACCTATCGCCACCGCCCCTATTGTTCCGGAGACCTGCCCCATGCCCCGCAAGCCCGCCCCCGACCGCCTTGCCGACGCGCCCGCCGCCGGGGAGACGCGCCCGCTGGCGCGCGCCGCCGGCGTCAACATCGTATCGTCGTCGCACCTGGTCTCGGTGCGCAGCCCGGAGCTGTCGGAGTTCGAATTCGGCCTGAACACGGCCTACAACGCCTACAGCCGCTGGGTGGTGCGCTGCATGGGCGCCGCCGGGGTGCGCGACCTGACCTTCCTGGACGTGCTGGTGCTGCACCACGTTAACCACCGCGGCCGGGCCAAGCGGCTGGCGGACATCTGCTTCGTGCTGAACGTGGAGGACACCCACCTGGTGACGTATTCGCTCAAGAAGCTGGTGGGGCTGGGCCTGGTGGCCGGCGAGCGGGTGGGCAAGGAGGCGACCTACGCGACGACCGAGGCCGGCGCCGAGGCCTGCGCCCGGTATCGCGAGATCCGCGAGCAGTGCCTGACCAGCAATTTCACCGAGGGCAGCGACGAGAACGTGGAGATTGGCGAACTGGCGCGGCTGCTGCGGGTGCTGACCGGGCTGTACGAGCAGGCGGCCCGCTCGGCCACGTCGCTCTGAGCGGCAGGCCGGGGCGGGGAGGGTGCAGGGCGGGCGCCGGAAGCGCCACCGGGCGGCGGTCGCGTCCGGATTTCCCGCCGCTGTCCGTCCCCGGCGCATTGCGCAATGCAAAAAGCGGGCGCCAACAAGGTACAATAGCGGTTTTCCGACAGTCGGCATTCCATTCAGCAGTGCCGGCAGCCGCTTCAGCCCCACCTCCTCGCCTCCTGACCGTACCGATCATGGCGCATTTCTCGTGCTTCCCCGGCGCTTTGGCGCTTTCCGCCTTCCGTCAGCAACGCCTGCTTGCCGCGCTCCAACAAGTCGACGCCGATATTGAATCGGTGCACGGCCAGTTCGTGCATTTTGTCGATTCGGACACGCCGCTGTCCGCCGAGGACCAGACGCGCATCGGCGCCATGCTGACCTACGGCGCGCCGTTCGCGGCCCAGCCCGAGGGCGACCGCTTCGTGGTCATCCCGCGCTTCGGCACGATCTCGCCGTGGGCCAGCAAGGCCACCGACATCGCGCACAACTGCGGCCTGACCCACGTGCACCGAATCGAGCGCGGCATCGAGATCACCGTGGTCTGCAAGAAAGGGCTGCTGCGCGGCCGCAAGTCGCTGGACGCCGGCACGCGTGCCGCCGTGGCCGCCCACCTGTTCGACCGGATGACCGAGACCGTGATCGCCTCGCGCGACGAGGCGGCCGGCCTGTTCCAGGAGCTGCCGGCCAAGCCGCTGCAGTTCATCGACATTTCCGCCGGCCGCAGCGCGCTGGTGGACGCCAACACGGCCATGGGCCTGGCGCTGTCCGAGGACGAGATCGACTACCTGCTGGAAAACTACGGCAAGCTCGGCCGCAACCCGACCGACGTCGAACTGATGATGTTCGCGCAGGCCAACAGCGAGCACTGCCGCCACAAGATCTTCAACGCCACGTGGACCATCGACGGCGTGGCGCAGGACAAGTCGCTGTTCGCGATGATCCGCAACACGCACCAGTTGAACCCGCAGGGCTCGATCGTCGCCTATTCGGACAATTCGGCCGTCATGGAAGGCGACGTGGCCGAGCGCTGGTTCCCGCGCGGCGCAGACCAGAAATACGGCCGCCACGAGGCGCTGACCCACACGCTGATGAAGGTGGAGACGCACAACCACCCCACGGCGATCTCGCCGTTCCCGGGGGCCTCCACGGGCGCCGGCGGTGAAATCCGCGACGAAGGCGCCACGGGCCGCGGGGCCAAGCCCAAGGCCGGCCTGACCGGCTTCACCGTGTCGAACCTGATGCTGCCGGACGCCGTCCAGCCCTGGGAAAACGCCCGCGACGCGGCCCAGCCGGTGGCGCACCGCAATCCCGACGACAAGCCCGGCGTGACCGGCAAGCCGGACCGCATCGCGTCGCCGCTGCAGATCATGATCGACGGCCCGCTGGGTGGCGCCGCGTTCAACAACGAATTCGGCCGCGCCAACCTGGGCGGCTACTTCCGCGTCTACGAGCAGAACGTCGGCGGCACCGTGCGCGGCTACCACAAGCCGATCATGATCGCCGGCGGCATCGGCAACATCGACGCCGGCCACACCCACAAGGACCCGCTGCCGGCCGGCACGCTGCTGATCCAGCTTGGCGGCCCGGGCATGCGCATCGGCATGGGCGGCGGCGCCGCCAGCTCGATGGCCACGGGTACCAACACGGCCGACCTGGACTTCGATTCCGTGCAGCGCGGCAACCCCGAGATGGAGCGCCGTGCCCAGGAAGTGATCAATGCCTGCTGGCAGCTGGGCGACGAGAACCCGATCCTGTCGATCCACGACGTTGGCGCGGGCGGTATCTCGAACGCGTTCCCGGAACTGGTGGACGGCGCCGGCCGTGGCGCGCGCTTCGACCTGCGCCAGGTGCACCTGGAGGAGTCGGGCCTGTCCCCGGCCGAGATCTGGTGCAACGAGTCGCAGGAACGCTACGTGATGGCCATTGCGCCGAACGACCTGCCGCGCTTCCAGGCCATGTGCGAGCGTGAGCGCGCCCCGTTTGCCGTGGTCGGCATCGCCACCGAAGAGAAGCAGTTGCAGCTCGTGGACGCCCACGTCGATGCGGCGCTCAAGGAGCATTACCCGGTCAACATGCCGATGGACGTGCTGCTGGGCAAGCCCCCGCGCATGCACCGCGACGTGCAGCGCGTGGCACAGGCGCTGCCGCCGGTGGACGTGACCGGTATCTCGCTGGAGCAGGCCGTCACCGACGTGCTGCGCCATCCGACCGTCGCCAGCAAGTCGTTCCTGATCACGATTGGCGACCGGACCGTGGGCGGCATGAACGCCCGCGACCAGATGGTGGGCCCGTGGCAGGTGCCGGTGGCGGACGTGGCCGTGACCACGCTCGACTACAAGGGCCGTGCCGGCGAGGCCATGACGATGGGCGAGCGCACGCCGCTGGCCGTGATCGATGCACCCGCGTCGGGCCGCATGGCCATTGGCGAGGCGCTGACCAACCTGGCCGCCGCGCCGGTCAAGGACCTGAACAAGGTCAAGCTATCGGCCAACTGGATGGCCGCGTGCGGCGTGGCCGGCGAGGACGCCCGGCTGTACGACACAGTGCACGCCGTGGGCATGGAGCTGTGTCCGGCGCTGGGCATCAGCATCCCGGTGGGCAAGGATTCGCTGTCGATGCGGACCAAGTGGTCCGACGCGGACGGCGACAAGGAAGTGGTGGCGCCGGTGTCGCTGATCATCTCGGCGTTCGCCGCCGTGGATGACGTCAACCGCACGCTGACGCCGCAACTGCGCACCGACCTGGGCGATTCGGTACTGATCGCCATCGACCTGGGCCGCGCCAAGAACCGCCTGGGCGGCAGCATCCTGTCGCAGGTGACGCAGCAGGTGGGCGACAGCGCGCCGGACGTGGACAACCCCGAGGACCTGAAGAACTTCTTCAACGTGATCCAGCGCCTGAACCGCGACGGCAAGCTGCTGGCCTATCACGACCGGTCGGACGGCGGCTTCATGGCGGCCGTGGCCGAAATGGCGTTTGCGGGCCACACCGGCGTGTCGCTGAACGTCGACATGCTGACGCTGGATCCGAACCAGGAGCAGGACTACGGCGACGCGAAGAACTGGGCCCAGCAGATTGCCGAGCGCCGCAACGACCAGACGCTGCGCGCGCTGTTCTCGGAAGAACTGGGCGCGGTGATCCAGGTGCGGGCCGAGGAGCGCGACGCGGTGTTTGCCGTGCTGCGCGAGGCCGGCCTGTCGGCCTGCAGCCATGTGATCGGCAAGCCGAACACGAACGACCAGATCGAGATCTACCGCGATGCGAAGAAGGTCTTTGGCGCCGCTCGCGCCGACCTGCAGCGCATCTGGACCGAGGTGAGCTGGCGCATCGCGCGCCTGCGCGACAACCCGGCCTGCGCCGACAGCGAATACGACCGCGTGCTGGACGCCGCCGACCCCGGCATCAGCCCCGTGCTGACGTTCGATCCGGCCGAGGACATCGCCGCCCCGTTCATCGCCTCGGGCAGCCGGCCGCGCGTGGCCATCCTGCGCGAACAGGGCGTGAACTCGCAGATCGAGATGGCCTACAGCATGGACATGGCCGGTTTCGAGACTGTCGACGTGCACATGAGCGACCTGATCGCCGGCCGCGCCAGCCTGGCCGATTTCAAGGGTTTCGTGGCCTGCGGCGGCTTCAGCTACGGCGACGTACTGGGTGCCGGCGAGGGCTGGGCCAAGACCATCCTGTTCAACGGCCAGATGGCCGAGCAGTTCGCGGCGTTCTTCAACCGCCAGGACACCTTCGCGCTCGGCGTGTGCAATGGCTGCCAGATGCTCAGCAACCTTGCCCCGATCATTCCGGGCGCCGGTGCATGGCCGAAGTTCACGCGCAACCAGTCGGAACAGTACGAAGCCCGCTTCGTGACCGTGGAAGTGCAGCAGTCGCCGTCGGTGTTCTTCGCCGGCATGGAAGGCAGCCGCATCCCGATCGCGGTGGCGCACGGCGAAGGCTTTGCCGACTTCTCGCAGCAGGGCGACATCGGCAAGGTCAACGTGGCGCTGCGCTTCGTCGACAACCTTGGCGCGGTGACGCAGACCTATCCGCTGAACCCGAACGGCTCGCCGGAAGGCATCACGTCGGTGACCACTATCGACGGCCGCTTCACGGCGCTGATGCCGCACCCGGAGCGCGTGTTCCGCACCGCCACCATGAGCTGGGCCCCGGACGCCTGGAAGGCCGTCCCGGACGGCGGCAGCCCGTGGATGCGCATGTTCCGCAACGCGCGCAAGTGGGTCGGTTGACAGGACCTGCCGCCTTGGAAAAAACGTCCGCCTTCGCGCGGACGTTTTTTTTGGCGTCGGAGCCCGGCGTCATCGCCCGGTCTGACGCAGCCATTCACAGAACAGGATCGTCAGCGTGGTGTAGATGATGACGCCCCATGCCAGCCGGCGTGCAGCCTTGCCCTGGAATTCGTCGTCTTCCAGCAGGCGGGTCAGGAACTTGTTCATGTGATTTCTCCAGTCAGGAAGGTTTGAAAGTGGCGGTCTCAAGTGCCGCCGGTCACGAAGACCACCTGGGCGTACGCATACGCCCCGGCGCTGGCGATACTGAGGACCACGGACAGGTAGAGGACCCGATCGAGTTCCCCGCGCTTGCGCCGGCTTCGCGGATAGGCGTCGAGCGTACCCAGCATGACGAGCAGCGCGTCGGCCACGATCAGCGCCACGTGCAGGCCCATCAGCGCCCATGCCATGAAGCTCTCGCCATCGGACTGGTCGATCCAGCATGCCAGCGCATAGCAGGCGCTGGCGCTGATCGGGATGGCTGCCCAGAGCAGTTGCCCGTCCTGAATCGCCCGCCGCACGATGCCCTGGCTGCGCGAACGCGAGAACACGGCCACCTTGGCAAAAGGCAGCAGTGCGAACGGCGCCAATAGTGGAATCGCCACGTTAAAGACGAGCCAGCCGACCAGTGTGGATACCTCTCCCATGTCGTCCCCGAGAGCCGATGGATAGCGCTGCGCGGGGCAGCGATGGCTGCTCGCCCGGTGACAGCGGTGTGATCCTAGGCCGCGGGCAATGGGGCGCCAAGAGGGGTTTTGTGAACTTGTGTGTCCGAAAACCGGGAGCTTGAGTCAGGTCATGAGACGCGTCTCAAAGTGCAACGGGACAGGCGACTTCGGACCGATTTCTCGCCGTGCGTTATGCCGGCGACCCCTGTCCACCCAGCCGCGCGCTCCAGGGCAGGTAGCGGGAATACAGCAGCCGCATGCGGTCGGCGCCGGGCGGGACGGCAATCTCGCCGCGTACTTCCATGAAGGCGATGGTGGCCTGGAGCAGCTTGGACTGCGCGTAGCGGTCTCGCGCGGGCAGATGGCGGTGCAGGTCGCGCCAGCGGCCGTTGGTGCATTCCACGTGTGGCATGCCCAGGGCGCAATAGACGATGCCGCTTGAGTACAGGTGCCACATGTACCAGTAGCCGTTGGTCACACCCATAAGCCTTGAATCTCCGCAACCGGTGACTGGCCGGGACGGGTGTCCGGCCGTGTTGTCGATCCGTCCGATATTACTGACCGGGGCGGGGCAAGGAAACCGGCAAACTGCACCAGTGTGTTACCGAGCGCGCCAAACCGCACCCGGTTGGCCGGCGCGGCGGGCCCGGAAAAGCAAAAACCGGCGCATGGGCGCCGGTTTTCGTTGAGCAAGGGGCCAGGGTTACTGGATCTTGGCCTTGTCCTTGAGCGACTTCATCATCGCCTGGAACTGCTCGCGCTGCCAGGCCTGGTCGCCCATCAGCATTTGCTGAAGCTGGGGCTTCACTTCCTCGAACGACGGGATCTTGGCGTCGCGCACGTCGACCAGTTCGATGATGTGCCAGCCGAACTGCGTCTTGACCGGCGTGTCGGTCATCTGACCCTTCTTCAGGCCGGTCATGGCGGCCGAGAACTCCGGCACGTAGCTGCCGCTGTTGGCCCAGTCCAGGTCGCCGCCGTTGGCTGCCGAGCCGGTGTCCTTCGACGACGACTTGGCCACGTCCTCGAACTTGGCGCCGCCCTTGATCTTGGCGATCAGGGCCTTGGCGTCGGCTTCCTTCTCCACCAGGATGTGGCGGGCATGGTATTCCTTGCCGTTGCCGAACTGGCCCTTGATCTTGTCGTACTGCTTGCGCAGTTCGTCGTCGTTGGCGCCGTGGGTGCGCACGTAGTCCTCGAAGACGGCGCCGGCCAGCACGTTCAGGCGGGCCTGTTCCAGCTGGTCCTGGATGTCGTCCCGTTGCAGGATGCCGCGCTTGGACGCTTCCTGTACCAGCAGTTCCCGATCGATCAGCATGGTGCGTGCACGGTCGCGCAGTTCGGGCGTGGCGGGCTGGCCGGTGCCGGCGATCAGCTTGTCCACCTTGGCCGACGGGATGGGCTTGCCATTCACAACGGCGGCGTTCTGGGCGAACACGGGCAGGCTGCCAGCAGCGAGCACAGCCGCCAGGCTGAACGAGAGGACGGTGGTCTTCATGGGGTCAGGTCTGAAAGTAGCGAGAGCGCGTCGCGTCATGCTTCGCGGGATTGATATTCTTGGTCGGTGTAGGCGCTGACGGCCAGCGCATGGATTTGCGAGGGGAACAGTTCGCGCAGCGCATCATACACCATACGATGGCGCGCCACGCGCGATTGGCCGGCGAACCGGTCGCTTACGATCAGCACGTTGTAGTGGCCACCGCCAGAGGCCGCGCCGGCGTGGCCGGCATGGGCCGCGCTGTCGTCCTGCACGGTCAGGCGGGTGGGCTGGAGCGCCGCGTGCAGCAGCGTCTCGATGGTGGCGGGATCGGCGGCCATCGGTGGTCCTTCCAATGAATAGTGGGGGGCAGGGGCGGGCGCCGGCTTACTCGGAGCGGCCTTCCTGCGACGGGGTTTCCTGGATGTGGCGCGACAGCCAGATGCTCTGCGCCACGATGAAGACGGCCATCAGCCCCATGCTGCCGAACAGCTTGAAGTTGACCCAGGTGTCCGTGGAGAACTGGTACGCCACGTAGAGGTTCAGCACCCCCATCACGGCGAAGAACGCGGCCCAGGCGGCGTTGAGCTTGCCCCACATCGGCTCGGGCAGCGTCACCTGCTTGCCCATCATCGCGCGGATCAGGTTCTTGCGCCAGCCGATGACCGACGCCACCAGCGTGACCGCGAACAGCCAGTACAGCACGGTCGGCTTCCACTTGATGAACGTTTCGTTGTGCAGCACGATCGTCGCGCCGCCAAAGACGCCGATGATCAGCAGGCTGACCCATTGCATCGGCTCCACCTTGCCGTGGCGCAAACGCACCCAGGCAATCTGCAGCACCGTCGCCACGATGGCCACGGCGGTGGCCTCATAGATGCCGAACAGCTTGAAGGCGACAAAAAACAGGATGACCGGGAACAGGTCGAACAGGAATTTCATGCGGACCAAATCAGGTTGGCGGCCAGGCGCGGCGGCCTGGCCGGGGGCGATCCGCGGGGCGGATCGGACGACGCGCCCGGTGTGCGGGTGGCGTCACCCGCGGTCGGCCGGATCGCGATCGTCGAATTTTAGCGCAGCCGAGTTGATGCAATAGCGCAGGCCGGTCGGCGCGGGGCCGTCCTCGAAGACATGGCCCAGATGGCTGCCGCATTCCTTGCAGCGGACTTCCACGCGGGTCATGCCGTGGCTATGGTCTACATGCTCGGCGATGACCTCGCCGTTGATCGGCCGGAAATAGCTCGGCCAGCCGCAGCCGGCATCGAACTTGGTGGCCGATTCGAACAGCGGCGTGCCGCAGCCCACGCAGTGGTAGATGCCCTGGTCCCAATGGTCCCAGTAGCGGCCGGTGAACGGGCGCTCGGTGGCCGCTTCGCGCGTCACGCGGTATTCGATGTCGGACAACTGGGCACGCCATTCGGCGTCGGTCTTGTTGGTGGTCATCTCGTTTCCTTTGGGGGCAGGCCGCGTGGGGCGCGGCTCAGGACGAACAACTGACTTCGAGCCCCGACGCCCAGTCGGGCGGCAGGGTGGCGTAGCGGGCCGCCTCGGGCTGCTCGTCGAACGGTTTCGACAGCACGGCCAGCAGACGGTCCGTTTCCGAAAAGTCCTTGTCGCGGGCGGCGCGGATCGCGGTTTCGGCCATATGGTTCCGGAGCACGTATTTCGGGTTGACCTGGCGCATTGCAACCCCGCGCGCCGCGTCGTCCGACTGTTCGGCCTGCAGGCGGGCGCGATATTCGGCGGCCCAGGCGTCCCAGGCGGCGCGATCCAGGAACAGGTCTCGCACCGGCGTGTCGCCGGAGGCGTCCTGGGACGCCACGCTGGCCAGATTGCGCCAGAACAGCGTGTAGTCGACGCGATTGGCGTGCATCACGCGGAACAGGTTGGTCATCAGCGTCTCGTCCTGGCCCTGCTCGGTGCGCAGGCCCAGCTTGGCACGGTAATGGCGGAAGAACGCGGCGGCATAGCGGTCGCGGAACGGGTCCAGCGCCTCGCGGGCGGCTTCCACGGCCGCTTCCTTGGCGGCTTCGACGTCGGCCGCGGCGGTGTCGCGCCACAGCGGCAGCAGCGCCTGGGCCAGGCAATGCAGGTTCCAGAACGCGATCTGCGGCTGCTGGCTGTACGCGTAGCGGCCCTGCTGGTCGGAATGGTTGCAGATGTGGTTGGCGTCGAAGGCGTCCAGGAAGCCGAACGGACCGTAGTCGATCGTCAGGCCCAGGATCGACATATTGTCGGTGTTCATCACGCCGTGGCAGAAGCCAACCGCCTGCCAGTGGGCGACCATGTCGGCGGTGCGCAGCGATACCTCGCGCAGCAGGGCCTGGTACGGGCTGGCGGCCTCGCGGCAGGCCGGGTAGAAGCGGTCGATGACGAAATCGGCCAGTTGCTTCAGCGACGCGTGGTCCTCGCGCGCCGCAAAATGCTCGAAATGGCCAAAGCGAATGAAACTCGGCGCCAGCCGGGTGACCACGGCGGCGGTTTCCAGCGTCTCGCGCCGCACCGGCGCATCGGAGCCGACGATGGCCAGCGCGCGCGTGGTGGGCACGCCCAGCGCGTGCATGGCTTCGGAGCACAGGTATTCGCGGATCGACGACCGCAGCACCGCGCGGCCGTCGGCCATGCGCGAGTAGGGCGTCAGGCCGGCGCCCTTGAGCTGGATCTCCCACGGGCCGTCGGGCATCTGTGCCTCGGCCAGGCGGATCGCGCGGCCGTCGCCAAGCTGGCCGGCCCAGACGCCGAACTGGTGTCCCGAGTAGACCGTGGCCAGTGGATCGGCCCAGTCGGGCACGGCGTTGCCGATGAAGGTGTCCAGGAAGCGCGGGTCCTGTCTGGCGGCGGCCAGCCCCGGGGCATCCCAGCCCAGCAGGGCGGCGGCGGCCGGCGCGACGCTGACCAGGTAGGGCGAAGGCAGCGGCGTGGGCGCCAGCCGCGTGAAAAAGCGCTCGCCCAGCGCCGCCATGCCCGGGGCCGTGGCAAAGGGCACGGCGAACGGGATGCGCGGCGGGACGTCGGTGGAATCAGTAGGCATCGTATGCGCTGGCGTGGGGGCGGGTGGTGGCCGTTGAGCGGCCCGGGGCAATCGCTGGCCGGGGCGTGCGCCGGATGGCATTGCCGCGGGCCCCGTTCGGGTGCACATAGACGGCGTGCATGACGCTAGGGGAAAACGACATATTGAGACACATCAGGGCTCGCAGTATTGTACTTGCACCGGTTTTCCCCTGTCGGCCAAGGGTTGTCCGCTGCTCGTAGACCATTCAAAAAACGACGCATATGGTGGACATCAATCCCGTGCATGGCAGGGTACGCGTCTGGGTTGTGAGAGAGAGACCCCCCTTCGCGTCAGTCCACCAACATCACCAACAAGTTTCTTCATTTTTGTCGATGCTTTTGCAGGGTGTGGGAAAGATCGGCCAAAAATAAGAACGGTTGTTCGTTTTCTTCCGAACCAAGGAGACCGTTTCATGGCATTGATGGGTCAAATGATGAGCGCGCCGCTGCTCATTTCCTCCATCATCAAGCACGCTGCGCGCTACTACGGCAGCACCGAAATCGTCTCGCGGCGAACAGAAGGAGATCTGCATCGCTACACCTACCGGGAATGCGAACTGCGCGCCCGCAAGGTGGCGCAGGCGCTGGAGGCGCTGGGCGTGCAGCAGGGCGACCGGGTGGGCACGCTGGCCTGGAATGGCTACCGCCACCTGGAGATCTACTACGGCGTCTCGGGCAAGGGCGCGGTCTGCCACACGATCAATCCGCGCCTCTTTCCGGAGCAGATCGCCTACATCGTCAACCACGCCGAAGACCGCTATGTCTTCTTCGATGCCACGTTCCTGCCGCTGGTGGAGGGCGTGGCGCCGCACTGCCCGAACGTGAAGGGCTGGGTCATGATGTCCGACCGGGCCCACATGCCTGCCAGCCCGAAGGTGGAACTGCTGTGCTACGAGGACCTGATCGACGCCCAGGACGGCGCGTACACCTGGCCGGCGCTCGACGAGAACCAGGCGTCGAGCCTGTGCTACACGTCGGGCACCACGGGCAATCCCAAGGGCGCGCTGTACTCGCACCGGTCGACGGTGCTGCACTCGTATGCGTCGGCGCTGCCCGACGCGCTGGGCTGCTCGGCCAAGGACGTGATCCTGCCGGTGGTGCCGATGTTCCACGTCAACGCCTGGGGGCTGCCGTACTCGGTGCCGCTGGTGGGCGCCAAGCTGGTGTTTCCGGGCGCCAAGCTGGACGGCGCATCGCTCTATGAACTGTTCGAGCAGGAAGGCGTGACGTTCTCGGCCGGCGTGCCGACGGTCTGGCTGGGCCTGCTCCAGCACGTGCAGGCCAACAAGCTCAAGTTCTCCACGTTCCGCCGCACGGTGATCGGCGGATCGGCCGCGCCGCCGGCGATGATCCGCGCGCTGGAGGCGCTGGACGTGGAAGTGATCCACGCCTGGGGCATGACCGAGATGTCGCCGCTGGGCACGTCGTGCAAGCTGCTGGCGCGCCACAAGGATCTGCCCGAGGACGCCCGGCACAAGATCCTGGAAAAGCAGGGCCGCGTGATCTACGGCGTCGACATGAAGATCGTGGACGGCGAGGGCCAGGAACTGCCGTGGGACGGCAAGGCGTTCGGCGACCTGCTCGTGCGCGGCCCGTGGGTCATCGACCGCTACTACCGCAACGACAACGATCCGCTCGTGGATGGCTGGTTCCCGACCGGCGACGTGGCCACCATCGACGACGAGGGCTACATGCAGATCACGGACCGCAGCAAGGACGTGATCAAGTCCGGCGGTGAGTGGATTTCGTCGATCGACGTCGAGAACGTGGCCGCCGCGCACCCGGCCGTGCACATGGCCGCCTGCATCTCGGCCTATCACCCGAAGTGGGACGAGCGCCCGCTGCTGGTGGTGGTCCGGCGCCCCAACATGGACGTCACGCGCGAGGAACTGCTGGCCTTCTTCGAAGGCAAGGTCGCCAAGTGGTGGATTCCGGACGACGTGGCGTTCGTCACCGAGATTCCGCTGACAGCCACCGGCAAGATGCAGAAGCTGAAGCTGCGCGAGCAGTTCAAGGACTACAAGCTGCCCACCGCCTGAGGCGGCGCGCCGCCGGGCCGGACGGTCCGGTCAGGCGGCAGGCATTTGCGGTGCCCCGCCGGGGCAAGCGCAGACGCGGCCGCCCGCGCGAGGAGGGCGCGGGCGGCCGCCAATCGCCAACGACAACAAAGTGAAGGAGACAGGTATGACGACGTTGCGTCCGCTGGTAAGAAGTGTGGCTGCGGTGGTTGCACTGGGTTCGGCGCTGGCTTCGGGCATGGCGGCCGCCGAAACGGTGAAGATCGCCTTCATCGATCCGTTGTCGGGGCTGATGGCCCCCGTGGGGCAGAACCAGCTCAAGAGCTGGCAGTACGTGGCCGACGTGGCGAACCAGAAAGGCTGGGGCGGCGCGCACAAGTTCGAGGTGGTGGGCTTCGACAACAAGCTGAGCCCGCAGGAAAGCCTGACCATCCTCAAGCAGGTGGTGGACCAGAACATCCGCTACATCGTGCAGGGCAACGGGTCGTCGGTGGGCCTGGCGCTGGAAGACGCGGTGGCCAAGCACAACGAGCGCAACCCTGGCAAGGAAATCGTCTACCTGAACTACGCGGCGGTAGACCCGGACATGACCAACAGCAAATGCAGCTACTGGCATTTCCGGCTGGACGCCAACTCGGACATGAAGATGGAGGCCCTGACCACGTTCCTGGCCAAGGACCCGAACGTCAAGAAGGTCTACCTGATCAACCAGAACTACTCGTTCGGCCACCAGGTGGCCCGCGCCGCCAAGGACTACCTGAAGCGCAAGCGGCCTGACATCCAGATCGTCGGCGAGGACCTGCACCCGCTGGCCCAGGTCAAGGACTTTGCGCCGTACGCCGCCAAAATCAAGGCGTCGGGCGCCGACACGGTCATCACCGGCAACTGGGGCAGCGACCTGGCGCTGCTGATCAAGGCGGGCAAGGACGCCAGCCTGCCGGTCAACTACTACACCTACTATGCCGCCACCACCGGCGTGCCGACGGCAATGGGCGCGGCCGGCGCCGAGCGCGTCAAGTACGTGGGGTACTACAACCCGAACAACCAGACGTTCCGCGGCGCGGACATCGTGGAGGGCTACAAGAAGAAGTACAACGACGATTTCTACGTGATGGCGTCGTACACGGGCATCGCCATGCTGGCCAAGGCGTTCAAGGACAGCGGCTCCACCGATCCGGTCAAGGTGGCCAAGGCCATGGAGGGCATCAAGGTGGAAAGCATGAACGGCACCGTGGAGATGCGCAACACGGACCACCAGGCCCAGCAGCCGCTGGTGGTGGCCACCTGGACCAAGGTCAACGGCAAGGACATCAAGTTCGACCAGGAAAACACCGGCTATGGCTGGAAGACCGAGGCGGCGCTCGACCAGTTCGTGGCGGCGCAGCCCACCTCGTGCCAGATGAAGCGTCCGGGCAGCGGCGGCTGATACCGGGGCCACGACGTGGGATGGGGTTCCCCGTGACGCGGGAACCCCCGACAATATGGCTTTTGCCGGGTTGCGTTCCAGCTCCGGGAACCGCCCTGAGGGACTTGCCGTGGAATTCTTCGTCATCTCGCTACTGAACGGCATCAGCTATGGCCTGCTGCTGTTCATGCTGTCATCGGGGCTCACGCTGATCTTCAGCATGATGGGCGTGCTCAATTTCGCGCACGCCAGCTTCTACATGCTGGGCGCCTACTTTGCCTACACGCTGGCCACCAAGCTGGGCTTCTGGCCCGCGCTGATCCTGGCGCCGCTGCTGGTGGCGGGCGCCGGCGCGCTGGTGGAGCGGTTCGGGCTGCGCACCGTCCACAAATACGGCCACGTGGCCGAACTGCTGTTCACGTTCGGGCTGGCCTACCTGATCGAGGAAGGCGTCAAGCTGGTCTGGGGCCTGGCCGCCGTGCCGTACCGCATCCCGGCCGAGCTCGACGGGCCGCTGTTCACGGTCTTCACCTCGTCCTTCCCGAAATACCGCGCCTTCATGATGCTCGTGTCGCTGGGCATGCTGGTGGCGATCTACCTGGTCCTCACGCGCACGCGCATCGGGCTGGTGATCCAGGCCGCGCTGACCCATCCGGAGATGGTGGAGGCCCTGGGCCACAACGTGCCGCGCGTGTTCATGCTGGTGTTCGGCGGCGGGGCGGCGCTGGCGGGGCTGGCCGGCGTGATCGGCGGCAACGCGTTCGTGACCGAGCCGTCGATGGCGGCGGCCGTTGGGTCCATCGTCTTCGTGGTGGCGGTGGTCGGCGGCATGGGGTCGCTGGTCGGCGCGTTCATCGCGTCGATCCTGATCGGGGTGCTGCAGACCTTCGCGGTAACCATCGACGCGTCGCTGGCCGGGCTGTTCGGCAGTTTCGGCTGGCCGGTCACAGACGCCACGCCGCTCAGTTCGGTATGGAAGCTGACCGTGGCGCAGGTGGCGCCCGTGCTGCCGTACCTGCTGCTCGTGGTGATGCTGATTTTCCGCCCGCGCGGGCTCATGGGTACCCGGGAGAGCTGAGCGATGGAGTCCACGACGATGCAACAACGCTCCGAGCCCGTGGTCACGGGACGCACGCTGCGCTACCGCCCGCTGAACCTGGCGCGCTGGGTGATCTGGACGGCCACCGCGCTGCTGATGCTGGTCATGCCGCTGATCTTCACCGGCGGGTTTGCGGTCACGCTGATGTCCCAGATGGGCATCATGATCATCTTCGCGCTGTCGTACAACATGCTGCTGGGCCAGACCGGCATGCTCTCGTTCGGGCATGCGGTCTATTCCGGCCTGGGCGCGTTCATCGCCGTGCACGTGCTGAACATGGTCGGCGCGGGCAAGGTCTGGCTGCCCGTGTCGATGCTGCCGCTGGTGGGCGGGCTGGCCGGCGCGTTCTTCGGCGTGATCTTTGGCTACGTGACGACCAAGAAGTCCGGCACGACGTTTGCCATGATCACGATGGGCATCGGCGAGATGGTGTTCGCCAGCTCGCTCATGTTCCCGGACTTCTTCGGCGGCGAGGGCGGCATTTCGACCAACCGCGTGGTCGGCGACCCGTTCCTGGGCATCACCTTCGGCCCCGGCCGGCAGGTGTACTACCTGATCGCCATCTGGTGCTTCCTGTCGATGGTGGCCATGTACGCTTGGACGCAGACGCCGCTCGGCCGCATTGCCAACGCCGTGCGCGACAACCCCGAGCGCGTGGAATTCATCGGCTACAACACCCAGCGCGTGCGTTACCTGGTGCTGATCCTGTCCGCGTTCTTCGCCGGCATTGCCGGGGCGCTGTCGGCCATCAACTTCGAGATCGTGTCGGCCGAGAACGTCAGCGCGGTGCGCTCGGGCGGCGTGCTGCTGGCCGCGTTCATCGGCGGGGCGGGCGTGTTCTTCGGCCCGGTCATCGGCGCCATCGTGTTCACGCTGTTCGCCGTGGCGCTGTCGGACCTGACCAAGGCGTGGCTGCTGTACCTGGGCCTGTTCTTCGTGATGATGGTGATGTTCGTGCCCGGCGGCATCGCAAGCCTGCTGCTGATGCAGTTGCCGCTGGTGGCCCGCAAGCAGTTTGGCCGCATGCTGCCGTCGTACGCGCAGGCCGGCGTGGCCGGGCTGGTGCTGCTGGCGGCTGCCATCCTGACCGTCGAGATGGTCTACAAGGTCCAGGTGGACAGCGCCAACGGCACGGCGATGTCGCTGCTGGGCATCGGTTTCGACGCGGGCACGCTGGCGCCGTGGATCGTGGCGGCCGTGCTGTGGGCGGTGGGCTTCGTGGCGTGGCGCTGGACGGGCGGCAAGGTGCGGGCCGAGCTGGACGCCATCCAGGCTGAAACGGGGAGGGCATGAGCATGGTCGCACTGGAACTTTCCGACGTCCGCAAGAAATTCGGCCAGACCGAGATCATCCGCGGCGTCACGCTGTCCATCGGCAAGGGCGAGCGCCACGCGCTGATCGGGCCGAATGGCGCGGGCAAGTCCACCACGTTCAACCTGATCTCCGGGCGGTTTTCGCCCACGTCGGGCACCGTGAAGCTGAACGGGCAGAGCATCGCCGGCCTGCGGCCGTTCGAGATCAACCGGATGGGGCTGTCGCGCAGCTTCCAGATCACGAATATCTTCCACCGGCTGTCGGTGTTCGAGAACCTGCGCTGCGCGGTGCTCTGGGCGCTGGGCTACAAGTATTCGTTCTGGCACCGGCTGTCGGCACTGCGCGACGCGAAGGAGCGCGCCGAGGAGGTGCTGGAGCTGATCGGCATGCAGCATCGCCGCAACACCCAGGCCGGCTTGCTGACCTACGCCGAGCAACGCGCGCTGGAGATCGGCATCACCATCGCCGGCGGCGCCGACGTGATCCTGCTGGACGAACCCACCGCCGGCATGAGCCGGTCTGAATCTGACCATGCGGTCGAACTGATCCGCAAGGTCACGGCCGGCAAGACGCTGGTGATGGTGGAGCACGACATGAGCGTGGTCTTCGGGCTGGCGGACCGGATTTCGGTGCTGGTCTACGGCGAGGTCATCGCCACGGACACGCCCGAGGCCATCCGCAACAACCGCCGCGTCAAGGAAGCCTACCTGGGCACCACGCTCGACGAACACGCCGAAGAAGGAGCGCTTGGATGAGCCAGCCCATGCTCGAAGTCACCGGCCTGCATGCCTACTACGGCAAGAGCCACATCCTGCACGGCGTGGACGCCCACATCGACGACGGCGAGATCGTCGCGCTGCTGGGCCGCAACGGCGTGGGCCGCTCGACCATGGCCAAGGCCATCCTCGGCATGGTCCGCGCCGAGGGGTCGGTCAGCTTTCGCGGCCAGGAGATCCTGGGCCGCCGCACGTTCGAGATCGCGCACGCCGGCATCGGCTACGTGCCCGAGAACCGCGACATCTTCCCCACGCTGACCGTGCGCCAGAACCTGCTGCTCGGCGAGAAACGCAACCCGCGCCAGCAGATGCCGCGCTGGAGCGTGGACGACATGTTCCGCATGTTCCCGCGCCTCAAGGAACGCGAGAATACGTCGGCCGGCGTGCTGTCCGGCGGCGAACAGCAGATGCTGACGCTGTGCCGCACCCTGATGGGCGACCCCGACCTGATCCTGATCGACGAACCCACCGAGGGCCTGGCGCCGATGATCGTCACACTGGTCGGGGATTTCCTGAAAACGCTTAAGGAGCGCGGCGTCTCGGTGCTGCTGATCGAACAGAAGCTCGCCATCGCGCTGGATATCTCGCAGCGCGTCTACGTGATGGGACACGGCCACATCGTATTCGAAGGCACCCCGCGCGACCTGAAGGCCAACGCGCAGGTCAGGAAGGAGTGGCTGGAGGTGTAGGGGGCAGCCCGTCAGGCGAGCAGGAAGCCGGCGACGGTAAGCAGCAGGAACGGCGCGGCCGCGGCGATGCGGGTCCGGTGCCGGATGCGCGGCCAGACCAGCGCGGCAGCCGCAACCAGCGCCGCGCAAAGATAGGCCACCACGGGCCAGAAGTACTCGGCATAGGTGTCCTCGACAAGATGCCTGGCCATGGCGAAAACGATGAAGAGGGCGAATGCCAGGGCGCTCAGCCGCACAGTCCGCCGCAGCGCGCAGAACCGTTCGCCTCGGCAGCTACCCATTTATCTTGATCTCGAACGGCATGTCTTCATAGGCGACAACCCGCGACTTCCGCACCAGCCGATAGCCGAGCCACAGCGCCAGGAACACCGGCACGCCGATATAGGTGGCGACGATTTCCTGCCAGCGGCCCGGGATGTCGGTGAAGGCCTGGTAGTTCTGGCCGCCCACGATGGCCAGGCACAGGACGCCGGCAAAGATCGGGCCGAACGGGTAGAGCGGGGAGCGGTAGGCCAGGTCAGTGACCTGGTAGCCCTGGGCGATCAGGCCCTTGCGGAAGCGGTAGTGGCTGACCGCGATGCCGAACCATGCGAAGAAGCCGGTCATGGCGGAGGTGTTGAGCAGCCACAGGTACAACGCCTTGTCGCCGAACAGCGAACTGAAGAAGCAGAGCGCCCCGACGGCCGTGGTGGCCAGCAGCGCGTTGAACGGCACGCCGTTGTTGGTCAGCCGGGCGAAGGCCCGGGGTGCGCGGCCGCTGACGGCCAGGCCGTACAGGATGCGCGTCGAGACGTACATGCTCGATGTGCCGGCCGACAGCAGGGCGGTCAGGATCACCGCGTTCATGACGCCGGCCGCGAGCGCCAGGCCGGCGTGGCGGAACACCAGCGCGAACGGGCTGACGCCCACGTCGGTCACGTCGTTGCGCAGCAGGCTCGGGTCGGTGTAGGGAATCAGCACGCCGATGATCAGGATCGCCAGCACGTAGAACAGCAGGATGCGCCAGAACGTCTGGCGGATGGCGCGCGGGATGGTGCGCGACGGATCGTCGGCCTCGCCGGCCGCCACGCCCACCGTTTCCGTGCCGAGGAACGAGAATCCCGCGATCATCGCCACCATGAACATGCCGGGCAGGCCGCCCACGAACGGCGCCTCGCCGATGGTGAAGTTGTGCCAGCCCGACTGTGGCCCGCCCTGCAGGATGCCGAAGATCATCAGCACGCCGACGATCAGGAACACCGTGACGGTCACGATCTTGATTAGCGCGAACCAGTACTCAGCCTCGCCGAACCCGCGCACCGAGAAGGCGTTGAGCGCGAACATCAGCGCCAGGAAGCCCGCGCTCCAATAGATGCCTGGCACGTCCGGGAACCAGTACTGCATGACCAGTTGCGCGGCCGTCAGCTCCACGGCGATGGTCACGGCCAGGCTGAACCAGTAGTTCCAGCCCAGCGCGAAGCCGAATCCTTCCTCCACGTACAGCGCGCTGTAGGTAACGAACGATCCCGCCACCGGCATGTGGACGGCCAGCTCGCCCAGGCTCGTCATCAGGCAGTAGACCATCAGCCCGATCAGGCAGTAGGCCAGCAGCGCGCCGCCGGGGCCGGACTGGGCGATGGACGCGCCCGAGGCCACGAACAGCCCGGTGCCAATGGCGCCGCCCAGGGCGATCATCGTCAGGTGGCGCGCCTTGAGCTTGCGGTGCAGGTCGTCGTGCTCGACGACCGGATGCTGGTGTGTGTCGGAAGTAGGGTCGGAAGACATCAGGGTCGCTGGGTCGTCAGGCGCGCGGCATTGCACGTTGGCTTTCTGAGCCAGGGCAGGCGCGCATCCGGAAAAACGAAAGGCGCGAGTTTACCGGCTCTCGCCGCCCACGATTGGAGGTCGGCGTCAAATAATCGAGTCGTGCTTCGTCGCACCGCGCTGCAAGTGCCTCTTTCTCCATAATCGACGTCTTCGAACGCCGCGCTCTACGGGTTCCCCCTGAGGGTTTCGGGGTGCCTGCAGGCTCAACATGAACGGCGGAAAACTGCGGCATGAAGGCCGCGCATGACGCGCTTTCCATCGCAGAAAATTGAAATTGAACGACCGTGCTATTTTGTGTATGCTTGTTCCGCTCTCCAGCCCCCGGGGCTTGTGGCACAAGGGATTGCGGGCCCGGCCGGGCCGGCGCCGATAGTCCTGGCGGTACCCATAGCAAGAACTCCATTCGAGAATTCGAATCCCGAGACAACCCATGAGCCCCTAGGAAGAACGAAGGGCTCCCAGCTACCAAAGGAACGCGTATGACAGCGCAGTATCAGGTACAGGACGGCGTAGCCGTTATCACGCTCGACAATCCCCCCGTCAACGGGCTCGGTCACAGCACCCGCCTGGGCATCGTCGAAGGCTTGACCCGTGCGCTGGACGATGCCGCCGTCAAGGCCGTCGTCATTACCGGTGCCGGCAAGGCGTTCTCGGGCGGCGCCGACATCCGCGAATTCAACACCCCCAAGGCCACGCAGGAACCGACGCTGCATTCGGTGATCCGCGCGCTGGAAGCGTCGACCAAGCCGGTCGTGGCCGCGATCCACTCGGTCGCCATGGGCGGCGGGCTGGAACTGGCGCTGGGCTGCAACTACCGCGTGGCCGCCAAGGGCGCCCAGATCGCGCTGCCCGAAGTCAAGCTGGGCCTGCTGCCGGGCGCCGGCGGCACGCAGCGCCTGCCGCGCCTGATCGGCCTGGAGCACGCGCTGAACATGATCGTGTCCGGCACGGCCATTCCCTCGGAAAAGTTTGCTGGTTCGAAGCTGTTCGACGAGATCGTCGATGGCGACGTGCTGCCGGCCGCCGTCAAGTTCGCGCAGAACGTGGCCGCGGCCCCCGGCCCGTACCCGAAGGTGCGCGACCTGAAGGTGCGCCACGAGAACGCCGAGGGTTTCCTGGCCTTCGCCAAGAACACCGTGGCCGCCGTGGCCAAGAGCTTCCCGGCCCCGTCGAAGTGCGTGGAAGCCGTGGCCGCATCGCTCAAGCCGTTCGAGCAGGGTCTGAAGGAAGAGCGCGAAGGGTTCATGTACCTGGTCGGCACGCCGGAATCGCGCGCGCTGCGCCATGCGTTCTTCGGCGAGCGCGCCGCCAGCAAGATTCCGGACGTCCCCGGCGACACGCCGGTGCGCAAGGTCGAGAAGGTGGCCGTGATCGGCGCCGGCACGATGGGCGGCGGCATCACCATGAACTTCCTGAACGCCGGCATCCCCGTGACGATGCTGGAAACCAAGCAGGAAGCGCTGGACCGCGGCGTGGCCACGATCCGCAAGAACTACGAAAACAGCGCCAAGAAGGGCAAGCTGACGCAGGAAAAGGTCGAGCAGCGCATGGGCCTGCTGACCACCACGCTGTCCTATGACGACATCAAGGACGCCGACATGGTCATCGAGGCCGTGTTCGAGGAAATGGGCGTCAAGGAAATCGTCTTCAAGAAGCTGGACGAAGTGATGAAGGACGGCGCCATCCTGGCGTCGAACACGTCGACGCTGGACGTCAACAAGATCGCGTCGTTCACCAAGCGTCCGCAGGACGTGGTGGGCATGCACTTCTTCAGCCCGGCCAACGTGATGAAGCTGCTGGAAGTGGTGCGCGGCGACAAGACCGGCAAGGACGTGCTGGCCACCGTGATGCAGATCGCCAAGAAGATCCGCAAGACGGCCGTGGTGTCGGGCGTCTGCGACGGCTTCATCGGCAACCGCATGATCGAGCAGTACAGCCGCCAGGCCGGCTATCTGCTGGACGAAGGCGCGCTGCCCGAGCAGGTGGACAAGGCCATCGAGAAGTTCGGCTTTGCCATGGGCCCGTTCCGCATGGGCGACCTGGCCGGCAACGACATCGGCTGGGCCATCCGCAAGCGCCGCGCCGTGGACAAGCCGGACATCCAGTACTCGAAGACCGCCGACAAGCTCTGCGAACTGGGCCGCTTTGGCCAGAAGACCGGCGCGGGCTGGTACGACTACAAGGCGGGCGACCGCAAGCCGTACCCGAACCAGCAGGTCAACGAGATGATCGTCGAGCATTCGAAGGAACTCGGTATCACGCGCCGCAAGATTTCCGACGAGGAAATCGTCGAGCGCCTGGTGTTCGCACTGGTCAACGAGGGCGCCAAGATCCTGGAAGAGGGCATTGCCTCGAAGGCGTCGGACATCGACATGGTCTACCTGACCGGCTACGGCTTCCCGCTGTTCCGCGGCGGCCCGATGCTGTACGCGGACCAGGTGGGCCTGTTCAACGTCGCCCAGTCGATGAAGCGCTATGCCAAGGGCTACCACGGCGAAGCCTGGACCGTGGCGCCGCTGCTGCAGAAGCTGGCCGACGAAGGCAAGGGCTTCAACGGCTGACCGGCCCGGACGGAAACGGACAGGGAGACCGCAACCATGGCCTACGGCGCGCAGGACTGCCTGCTGGTGATCGACGTGCAGAACGACTTCATGCCCGGGGGCGCGCTGGCCGTGCCGCAGGGCGACGAGGTGGTGCCCGTCATCAACCGGCTGGCGCGGGCGTTCGAGCATGTGGTGCTGACGCAGGACTGGCATCCGGCCGGCCACGCGTCGTTTGCCACGTCGCACGCCGGCCATGCGCCGTTCCAGACCACCACGCTTGCCTATGGCGAGCAGGTGCTGTGGCCCGACCACTGCGTGCAGGACACGCCGGGCGCGGCGCTGCATGCCGGGCTCGACGTGCCGCATGCGCGGCTGGTGATCCGCAAGGGCCACCAGGCTGGCGTGGACAGCTACAGCGCCTTCCTGGAAGCGGACCGCGCCACACGCACCGGCCTGGCCGGCTACCTGCGCGAGCAGGGCGTGCGGCGCGTGGTCTGCGTGGGCCTGGCGACCGACTACTGCGTGGCCTGGAGCGCGCTCGATGCGCGCGCCGCCGGCTTCGAGGCGGTGGTCGTCGAGGATGCGTGCCGTGCCATCGACCTCGACGGGTCGCTGGCACGGGCGTGGCAGGACCTGGCCCAGGCCGGCGTCCAGCGCACGACGTCGCAGGCGTTGCTCGTCAGCACCAGCGGCCCGCACAACCCGTGGCTGCCCGAATCCTGATCCGCGACCCGTCCGCCCCGAGCGCTACCCAACACACCGAACATTCCTCCGCGGCAGGCGGAGACACCAAGATACCGAGGAGCAACACATGAACGAGGCAGTCATCGTATCCACGGCCCGCACCGGGCTGGCCAAGAGCTGGAAGGGCGCTTTCAACATGACCCATGGCGCCACGCTGGGCGGCCATGCGGTGCAGCATGCCATCGCGCGCGCCAAGATCGAGGCCGGCGAAGTGGAAGACGTGCTGATGGGCTGTGCCAACCCCGAAGGCGCCACCGGCGCCAACATCGCGCGCCAGATTGCCCTGCGCGCCGGCTGCCCGGTCACCGTGCCGGGTGCCACCGTCAACCGCTTCTGCTCGTCGGGCCTGCAGACCATCGCCATGGCCGCGCAGCGCGTGATTGCCGATGAAGGCGACATCTTCGTGGCGGGCGGCGTGGAGTCCATCTCGTGCGTCCAGCAGGAGATGAACCGCCACATGATCCAGGAAAGCTGGCTCAACAAGAACAAGCCGGAAATCTACTGGAGCATGCTGCAGACCGCCGAGAACGTGGCCAAGCGCTACAACATCTCGAAGGAGCGCCAGGACGAGTACGGCGTGCAGAGCCAGTTGCGCGCGGCCGCCGCCCTGGAAGCCGGCAAGTTCAAGGACGAGATCGTGCCGATGACGGTGCTCGCCGGCGTCGCCGACAAGGCCACCGGCCAGTTGATGACCAGGGAAGTGACGATCGACGCCGACGAGGGCATCCGCGCCGACACCACGCTGGAAGGCGTGTCGAAGATCCGCACCGCCATGCCCGGCGGCGTGGTCACGGCCGGCAATGCGTCGCAGTTCTCGGACGGCGCGTCGGCTGCCGTGGTCATGAACGCCCGCGTGGCGGCCGCCAAGGGCCTGCAGCCGCTGGGCGTGTTCCGCGGCTTTGCCGTGGCCGGCTGCGAGCCTGACGAAATGGGCATCGGCCCGGTGTTCGCGGTGCCCAAGCTGCTCAAGAAGACCGGCTTGAAGGTCGAGGACATCGGCCTGTGGGAGCTGAACGAGGCGTTTGCCGTGCAGGTGCTGTACTGCGCCGACAAGCTCGGCATCCCGATGGACCGCCTCAACGTCAACGGCGGCGCCATCGCGGTGGGCCACCCGTACGGCGTGTCGGGCGCCCGTCTGGTCGGCCACGCGCTGATCGAAGGCAAGCGCCGCGGCGTCAAGTACGTTGTGGTGACGATGTGCATCGGCGGCGGCCAGGGCGCCGCCGGGCTGTTCGAGGTGCTGTAAGGCGCGTCGTTCGGCCGATGTTTTCCCCTCTCCCTGTGGGAGAGGGGCCGGGGTAGAGGGCGGGGCGGCTCCATCACGCGACCTGTCGTGTCCTGAGCCGCTTGCCCTCTCCCCCACCCCTCTCCCGCTCGCGCGAGAGGGGAGCAACAACCTTCCCCATCGACTTCCAGTCGTCTCAGCCCGGAGCCCCGCATTCCATGTCGCTGATTCTTTCCCGTCGTGATCTCAACTTCGTGCTGTACGAATGGCTCCAGGCCGAGACACTGACCCAGATTCCCCGCTTTGCCGACCATTCGCGCGAGACCTTCGACGCGGCCATGGATACCTGCGAGAAGATCGCCACGGACCTGTTCGCGCCGCACAACAAGAAGAGCGACGCCAACGAGCCGCACTTCGATGGCGAGACGGTCACCATCATCCCCGAGGTCAAGGCCGCGCTGAAGGCGTTCTGCGAGGCCGGCCTGATGGCCGCCGGCCAGGATTACGCGTACGGCGGCATGCAACTGCCGGTCACGCTGGAGAAGGCGGCGTTCGCGTGGTTCAAGGCCGCCAACGTCGGCACGAGTTCGTACCCGTTCCTGACCATCGGCAACGCCAACCTGCTGCTGACGCACGGCACGCCGGCCCAGATCGACACGTTCGTGCGGCCGGAGCTGGAGGGGCGCTTCTTCGGCACGATGTGCCTGTCCGAGCCGCAGGCCGGATCGTCGCTGTCCGACGTGGCCACGCGCGCCGACTACGAGGGCGAATCGCCGCTGGGCCAGCAGTACCGGCTGCGCGGCAACAAGATGTGGATTTCCGCCGGCGAGCACGAACTGTCGGACAACATCGTCCACCTGGTGCTGGCCAAGATCCCGGGGCCGGACGGCAAGCTGATCCCCGGCGTCAAGGGCATCTCGCTGTTCATCGTCCCGAAGTACCTGGTCAACGAGGATGGCTCGCTGGGCGAGCATAACGACGTGGTGCTGGCCGGCCTGAACCACAAGATGGGCTATCGCGGCACCACCAACTGCCTGCTGAACTTTGGCGAAGGCATGAAGTACCGGCCCGGCGGCAAGGCCGGCGCCATCGGCTACCTGGTGGGCGAGCCGCACAAGGGCCTGGCCTGCATGTTCCACATGATGAACGAGGCGCGCATCGGCGTGGGCCTGGGCGCGGTGGCGCTGGGCTACACGGGCTACCTGCACGCGCTGGACTACGCGCGCAACCGTCCGCAGGGCCGGCCGGTGGGGCCGCAGGGCAAGGACCCCGCCAGCCCGCAGGTGAGGCTCGTCGAACATGCCGACGTGCGCCGCATGCTGCTGGCGCAGAAGAGCTACGTCGAAGGCGGCCTGGCGCTGAATCTGTACTGCGCGCGCCTGGTGGACGACGAACATGCCGCCCGCGCGGCTGGCGACGCGGCCACGCAGCGCGACCTGTCGCTGCTGCTGGACATCCTGACCCCGATTGCCAAGAGCTGGCCGTCGCAATGGTGCCTGGAGGCCAACAGCCTGGCGATCCAGGTGCACGGCGGGTACGGCTACACGCGCGAATACAACGTCGAGCAGTTCTACCGCGACAACCGCCTGAACCCGATCCACGAAGGCACGCACGGCATCCAGGGGCTGGACCTGCTGGGCCGCAAGGTCGTGATGCAGGACGGCGCGGCGTTCCAGTTGCTCGGTCAGCGCGTGCAGGCCACCTGCGCGCGCGCGGCCGGCAGCGGCGACGCCACGCTGGGCGAGCAGGCCGCCGCGCTGGGCAAGGCCGCCGCGCGGCTGGCCGAGGTCACGCGCACGCTGTGGGCGGCCGGCGATCCGAACGTGACGCTGGCCAATGCATCGGTCTATCTCGAAGCGTTCGGCCACGTGGTGGTGGCGTGGATCTGGCTCGAACAGGCCCTGGTGGCCCGGCAGGCGCTGGACGGCGCTGCGGGCGAGGAAGCCGACTTCTATCGCGGCAAGCTGGCCGCGGCGGCGTACTTCTTCCGGTTCGAGCTGCCGAAGGTCTACCCGCAGCTCGACCTGCTGGCGTCGCTGGACCGCACCACGCTCGACATGCAGGACAGCTGGTTCTGAGCCGCCAACCGCGCCGGAACGCTGACAAGTACACAAGTACACGCGTACACAAGGAGACATACATGAAGACCATCGGGCAACTGTTCGATCTGAAGGGCCGCACGGCGCTGATCACGGGCGGCTCACGCGGCCTGGGGCTGCAGATTGCCGAGGCGCTGGGCGAGCAGGGCGCGCGGCTGGTGCTGTCGGCGCGCAAGGCCGACGAGCTGGCTTCGGCCCAGGCGCACCTCAAGGCGCGCGGCATCGAGGCCGACTGGATTGCCGCCGACGCGGCGCGCGACGACGAGATCGCCCGCCTGGCCGACGCGGCGCTGGCCCGGCTTGGCCACGTCGACATCCTGGTCAACAACGCCGGCGCCACCTGGGGCGCACCGGCCGAGGACCACCCGGTGGAGGCGTGGGACAAGGTGATGAACCTGAACATCCGCGGGCTGTTCCTGCTGTCGCAGCGGATCGGCAAGCTGTCGATGATCCCGCGCCGCCACGGCCGCATCATCAACGTGGCGTCGATCGCCGGGCTGGCCGGCAACCCGCCGGGGACGATGGAGACCATCGCCTACAACACGTCCAAGGGCGCCGTGGTCAACTTCACGCGCACGCTGGCGGCCGAATGGGGCGAGCACAACATCACGGTCAACGCGCTGGCGCCGGGGTTCTTCCCGTCCAAGATGACCAAGGGCTCGCTGGAGCGGCTGGGCGTGGACAAGATGTGCGAAGGCGTGCCGCTGCGCCGGCTGGGCGACGACGAAGACCTGAAGGGCGCCGCGCTGCTGTTCGCGTCGGACGCCGGCAAGCACATCACGGGTCAGGTGCTGGCGGTGGATGGCGGGGTGAGCGCGGTCTAGGCCATCGGCGCATAATCACGCCACGCATTTCCACCCGCCCCCAACATGACCCAGCGCCCCCTCAACATTCCGTTCCTGGCCGATCTCGGCGTGCTCTGCAACTACATGGAGGGCGGCCGCAGCGAGATCGAGCTCGACCTGCAGCAGCGCCACCAGAATAGCTGGGACATGGCCCACGGCGGCGTCATCATGACGCTGCTGGACGTGGCCATGGCCATCGCCGGCCGTTCGGCCGACACCGACGGCCGCGGCGTGGTCACCATCGAGATGAAGACCAGCTTCATGGCGCCCGGGCGCGGCAAGCTGACCGCGCGCGGCCAGACCGTGCACCGGACGTCGACGATGGTGTTCTGCGAAGGCGAGATCGTCGACGCCGACGGCAAGATCGTGTCCAGGGCGTCCGGCACGTTCAAGTACATCAAGCGGATGCCGCCGAAGCGGGACACCGGCGCGGCCGATTCCGGCGCCGACGGCTGATCCCGTCGCGCCAGCCATCCTCCTTTCACCCTCTATCCCCGAAGCGAAGGAAACGATCATGTCGAAGCAAACCTACAAGCGCATCGTCCTGGCCTCGCGCCCCACGGCGGCCGTCACGCCGGACAACTTCCGTCTGGAGGAAGTGCCCGTGCCGGAGCTGGCCGACGGCCAGGTGCTGGTGCGCAACCATTTCCTGTCCCTGGACCCGTACATGCGCGGCCGCATGAGCGAAGGCAAGTCGTACGCCGACCCGCAGCCGCTGGGCGAGGTGATGATCGGCGGCACCGTGGGCGAGGTCGTCGCCAGCAAGAACCCGAAGTGGAACGTTGGCGACAAGGTCGTCGGCATGTTCGGCTGGCAGGAAATGGGCGTCACCGACGGCGGCGGCATGCAGAAGGTGGACACGACCCACATCCCGCTGTCGGCCTACCTGGGCTCGGTGGGCATGCCCGGCGTGACCGCCTGGTACGGCCTGAACAAGATCATCGGGCCGAAGGCGGGCGAGACCATCGTCGTCAGCGCCGCGTCGGGCGCGGTGGGCAGCGTGGTTGGCCAACTGGCCAAGCTGGCCGGCTGCCATGTGGTGGGCGTGGCCGGCGGCAAGGAAAAGTGCGACTACGTGACCGGCGAGCTGGGCTTTGACGCCTGCGTCGACTACAAGGCCGCCAAGGACGCCAAGGAACTCTACGCGATGGTCAAGGCCGTGACGCCGAACGGTATCGACGGCTATTTCGAGAACGTGGGCGGCGACATCCTGGACGTGGTGCTGGCCCGCCTGAACCCGTTCGCCCGCATCGCCGTCTGCGGCCTGATCGCCGGCTACGACGGCCAGGACATGCCGCTGCGCAACCCGCGCGCCATCCTGGTGTCGCGCTGCAGGATCGAGGGCTTCATCGTGTCCGAGCACATGGACGTCTGGCCGCAGGCGCTCAAGGAACTGGGCGGCTACGTGGCGCAGGGCAAGCTGAAGTTCCGCGAGAGCATCGCCGAGGGCCTGGCCAGCGCGCCGGAAGCCTTCATGGGCCTGCTCAAGGGCAAGAACTTCGGCAAGCAGCTCGTCAAGCTGGCCTGACCGGCGCCCCATCCCCACAAAAGCACAGGAGACCGCCCATGAACGCCCCGCAAACCGCTGTCGACAAGGACGAGATGGCCGCCGGCCTGTCCGAGGAGATCAAGGCCCGCTACCGCGTGCTGCCGCGCCCGCCCAGGTTCGACACGCCGGCGCAGGAGCGGCTGCACCGCAAGCAGCGGCTGGCGGCGGCGTTCCGGCTGTTCTCCAAGTTCGGGTTCGACGAGGGCGTGGCCGGCCACATCACGGCCCGCGACCCCGAGTTCACGGACACGTTCTGGGTCAATCCGTTCGGCGTGCATTTCAGCCAGGTGAACGTGTCGAACCTGATCCGCTGCGACCACCATGGCAACGTGGTGGAGGGCGACTATCCGGTCAACGCGGCCGCCTTTGCCATCCACTCGCGCATCCACCAGACGCGCGAGGACGCCGTGGCCGCCGCGCATTCGCACAGCACCTACGGGCGGGCGTGGTCCACGCTGGGCCGCAAGCTCGACCCGCTGACGCAGGATGTCTGCGCGTTCTACAACGACCATGCGCTGTACGATGACTTTGGCGGGGTGGTGGTGGAGCTGGACGAGGGCCAGCGCATTGCCAACGCGCTGGGGCCGAACAAGGCGGCCATCCTGCAGAACCACGGCCTGCTGACCGTGGGCAAGACCGTGGACGAGGCCGCGTGGTGGTTCATCACGATGGAGCGGTCGTGCCAGGTGCAGATCCTGGCCGAATCGGCGGCGGCGCGTACCGGCCAGGCGCCGAAGCTGATCAGCGACGCCGCGGCGCGCCAGTCGTACTCGATCGTCGGCACGGCCCAGGCCGGCTGGTTCCAGTTCCAGCCGCTCTACGCCCGCATCGTGAAAGAACAGCCGGATCTGCTCGATTAAGACGGGGTCGATCGACCTCGAACCGCTGGAAAGGCCAAGATGCCCGACATCATCCTTCATCAATACGCAACCTCGCCGTTCTCGGAGAAAGTCCGGCTCGTGCTGGGCGCCAAGGGCTTGTCCTGGTGCGCGGTGGAAATCCCGCCGATCATGCCCAAGCCCGACGTGACGGCGCTGACCGGCGGCTACCGCCGCACGCCGGTGATGCAGATCGGCGCCGACATCTACTGCGATACCGCGCTGATCTGCGCCGTACTGGACCGGATGGCGCCGAACCCGCCGCTGTATCCGTCCTTCCAGGCGGCCCAGTCGCGGATCATGGCCGCGTGGCTGGACAGCGCACTGTTCACGGCCGCCGTCACCTACGCCATGCAGCCCGCGGGCGTGCAGTCGATGCTGGCGCACCTGTCGCCGGCGCAGGTACAGGCGTTCATGGCCGACCGCAAGGCCATGCGCGGCGACACCAACGCGCTGCGCATGCCGCTGCCCGAGGCCGCCGCCATGCTGCACGAAACGCTCGGGTCGCTGCAGCAGCAGTTCGCGGCGGGCGTGCAGCACGTGGCCGGCCCGGAGCTGTCGATTGCCGATTTCTCGCTGTTCCACTGCCTCTGGTTCGTCCGCCGCGCCACGGCGCTGGCGGCGCTGCTGGACGGCTATCCGCTGGTCAAGACGTGGTACGCGCGCATGCAGGCGTACGGGCACGGCAAGCTGCGCGTGATCCCGTCCGAATCGGCGCTGGCCGACGCCTACGACCACGATCCGCTGCCGCATGACCCGACGATCATTCCCGGCGCCGGCTTTGCCGCCGGCGACGCGGTGACCGTCACGCCCACCGACTACGCCAAGGACCCGGTGTCCGGCCTGCTGCTGACGCTGACCGAGCACGTGGTGACGATCCGCCGCCAGGACGCCCGCGCCGGCGCCGTCAACGTCCATTTCCCGCGCCAGAACTACCACGTGCAGGCGGCCGGCTGACGGTAGCCGCTCTCGCCGCCCGCTGTTTTTCCCCTCTCCCGCCAGCGGGAGAGGGGCCAGGGGAGAGGGCGGGCGGGTCAAATTCAGACAGGTCGCTGATGGATCGGCCGAGCCCTCTCCCCCAACCCCTCTCCCGCGTGCGGGAGAGGGGAGCAAAGACCAAAGACCAAAGACCAAAGACAACATCGAGGAGACACCCATGAAGCAATTCGAGAACAAGGTTGCCGTGATTACCGGCGGGGCGTCGGGATTCGGCAAGGAGTTTGCGCGGATGGGCGCGCAGATGGGCATGCGGCTGGTGCTGGCCGACGTCCAGGAAGACGCGCTCGACGCCACCGTGGCCGAGTTCAAGGGCCAGGGCGCCCAGGTCATCGGCCTGCGCACCGACGTGTCGAAGGCCGAAGAGGTGCAGGCGCTGGCCGACGCGGCAATGACCGCGTTTGGCGAGGTCAACCTGGTGTTCAACAATGCCGGCGTCGGCGCGGGCGGCTTTGTCTGGGAAAACACCGAGAAGGACTGGGAATGGGTGCTCGGGGTCAACCTGTACGGGGTGATCCACGGCGTACGCATCTTCACGCCGCTGATGCTGGACGCCGCCAGGAAGGACCCGTCCTTCCAGGGCCACATCGTCAACACCGCGTCGATGGCCGGGCTGCTGAACCCGCCGGCGATGGGCGTCTACAACGTGTCCAAGCACGCCGTGGTCTCGCTGACCGAGACGCTGTATCACGACCTGGGCCTGGTCACCGAACAGGTGCGCTGTTCGGTACTGTGCCCGTACTTCGTGCCAACCGGCATCAGCCAGTCGCACCGCAACCGGCCCGCCGGGCTGGCCAACGAGGCGCCGCCCACGCGCTCGCAGATGGTGTCGCAGGCGTTGTCGGACAAGGCGGTCAGCTCGGGCAAGGTCACCGCCGCCGACGTGGCGCGGCTGACATTCGACGCCATCCGCGACGAAAGCTTCTATATTTATTCGCACCCGCAGGCCCTGGCGACGGTGCAGTCCCGCATGGAACACATCGTCCGCCAGCAGAACCCCGGCGATGCGTTTGGCGACAAGCCCGAGGTGCGCGCCGGCCTGGTGGCCGCGCTGCGCGGCTGACCTGGCCACATTCTTGCATCGTCGAACGGGAGACCAGTGATGGCAGAGATGGCCAGGGAGACCATGATGACCGCACCCGCCGTGATTCACCACCTGCAGTTCGCCAACCTGCCCAACGGCACGCGGCTGCATTACGGCAGTGCGGGCGAGCAGGGCAAGCCGCTGATCCTGTTCGTGCACGGCTTTCCGGAGTTCTGGTACGCCTGGGAGCGCCAGCTTGCCGATTTCGGCCAGACCCACTTCGCGGTGGCGCCCGACCTGCGCGGCTTCAACCTGTCGAGCAAGCCGGCCAGCCCGGATGCCTACAAGCCGAAGCTGCTGGTAGAGGACCTGGTGCAGTTCATCCGCGTGCTCGGCTACGAACGCTGCGTGATCGTGGCGCACGACTGGGGCGGCGCCGTCTGCTGGAACCTGGCCGCGCAGCGGCCGGACCTGGTGGAGCGGCTGGTCATCATCAACTCGCCCCACCCGTACCTGTTCGCCCGCGCGCTGTCGGCCGACCCGGCGCAGCAGCAGGCGTCGGCCTACATGAACTGGCTGCGCAAGCCCGGCGCCGAGCAGGCGCTGGCCGCCAACCACTTCGCGCTGCTGGAAAAGATGCTGACTGGCGAAGCCGGCGCGCTGCCGGCCTGGTTCACCGGCGAGACGCGCAGCCGCTATCACGGCGCGTGGTCGGAGCCGGGCGACGACGGCTCGCATCCGCTGACCGGCGGCGTGAACTACTACCGGGCCACGCCGATGCACCCGCCGGCCCAGGGCGAGACCGCGCCGGACATTTCGCGGCTGGACCCGGCCATGTTCGTCGTGCGCGTTCCCACGCTCGTGATCTGGGGCGAGAACGACCGCGCGCTGCCCAAGACGCTGGTCGACGGGCTGGCCGACTTCGTGCCCGACCTGCGGCTGGAGCGCATTCCCGAAGGCACGCACTGGATCATCCACGAGCAACCCGAACGGGTGAACCTGCTGATCCGCAGCGCGCTGCCCTGAGCGTTGCCAGCCCGGCCGACCGGGCAGGGCGGCTCAGGCCAGCCGCTGCCGGTAGAGCCGGTAGTTCTCGTCGTCATAGCAGACGAACGTCACCTGCTCGATGCTGGGCGCGCGGGCCAGCGCCTCGCGCACGGCGCCGATGGCGATGTCCACCGCCCGCTCGCGCGGGAATCCATAGATGCCGGTGCTGATGTTCGGAAACGCCACGGTGCGCAGGTTGTGCTCCGCGGCCAGCCGGATGCTGTTGCGGTAGGCGCCGGCCAGCAGCGCGTCCTCGTTCTGGCTGCCGCCGTGCCAGACCGGCCCGACGGCATGAATCACGTACGGCGCGGGCAGCAGGCCGCCCGTGGTGATGACCGCCTCGCCGGCCGGGCACCCGCCCTGTGCGTCGCGGATGGCCCGGCACGCGGCCATGATGGCCGGCCCGCCCGCGCCATGGATCGCGCCGTCCACGCCGCCGCCGCCCAGCAGCCCGCTGTTGGCGGCATTGACGATGGCATCGACCTCCATCCGCGTGATATCCCCGTGCACAACCTGCAAGTGTTCGCCTGTCATGGTGTCTCCTGGTTCGATGGGGCTGCCGGTGCCGCGGGCGTCATGCCCGGCGCGGCACCCCTCCAGCATAGGCGGCAAACGTGCCGCTGGCAGCATGGCCGGTGATCGCGCAAAAGGTGCAGCAAAGGCAATGTCGAGGGTTATTTCGGACTGCCGGGCGGGTCAAACGCTGGCAATATACGGAAATCGAACGACCGTTCACAATTCGAACCTCCGTCACCCGAACGCCCCCGGTCGGGGCCGGTCTACACTGACCGACCGCCCGACACCGCCTGTCACCATGTCCGCCCAGCCCGCCCCGTCCGTTCCCGGCCTGCCCGCCCAGCCGCTCGACCCCCAGGTCGCGCAGTTGCTGGAGCTGATTGCGCGCGCCAGGCGTCCGGCCATCCATACGATGGACCCGGCCGACGCCAAGATCGGCTACGAGAAAAGCGCGCCGATCCTGGACCTGTCGCCGGCCCCGGTCCACGGCGTGGAGGATTTCACGGTGCCGGCGCGCGACGGGTTTGCCATTCCGGTGCGGCTGTACGCGCCGCGCGAGGCCAGCTGGGCCGATCCGCTGCCGCTGCTGGTCTATTTCCACGGCGGCGGCTTCACGGTCGGCAGCGTCAACTCGCACGATTCGCTGTGCCGCGTGTTCTGCAACGGCGCGGACTGCCTGGTGCTGTCGGTGGACTACCGGCTCGGCCCGGACTGGAAATTCCCGACCGCCGCCAACGATGCATTCGACGTGCTGCACTGGGTGTTCGCCGAAGCGGCCCGCCTGGGCGCCGACCCGGCGCGCATCGCCCTGGGCGGCGACAGCGCCGGCGGCACGCTGGCCGCGGCCTGCGCCATCGAGGCCCGCGATACCGGCCTGGCGCCGGTGCTGCAGATGCTGGTCTATCCGGGCACCAGCGCGCGGCAGGACACGCCATCGCACCGGGCGCTGGCCGACGGCTACCTGCTGACGGCCGACATGATCCAGTGGTTCTTCGCGCAGTACCTGGACCGCGACGCCAGCCGCGACGACTGGCGCTTTGCGCCGCTCGATGGCGGCGGGCAGGGGGCCGACGTGCGCGGCGTCTGCCCGGCCTGGATAGCCGTGGCCGGCTACGACCCGCTGCACGACGAGGGCGTGGCCTACGCGGCCAAGCTCCGGGCGGCGGGCGTTGCGGCAACGCTGGCCGACTATCCGACGATGATTCACGATTTCTTCAAGCTCGGGCGCTTCATCCACGCGGTGGCCGGCGCCCATGCCGACGCCGTGGCCGCCCTGCGCCAAGCCTTTGGGGCGGCGCCCGGGACGTAGCACGACGCATTCCGGCCCGACCCCCCACCAGAACCGGGGGCGGGCCAGCACCTGTTTCACGCTTTATCGAAGTCGCAACAGTGCATTTTTGCAGCAGAAGGAGACACTACTCATGCAACGCCGCCACTTCCTGGCCCAGGTGGGCCTGCTCGCCGCTTCGGCCGCTGTCGGACTGGCCGCCATGCCGGCCCACGCCCAGGCGGACAAGTTTCCGAACCGCCCGATCCGCCTCGTGATCGGCTACACCGCCGGCGGTTCCACCGACATCCCGTTCCGCGTGCTCGCGGAAAACGCCTCGAAGATCCTGGGCCAGCCCGTGATCGTCGAGAACAAGCCCGGCGCCGGCGGCGTGCTGCCCGCGCAGATGATGCAGTCCACCGCGCCGGACGGCTACACGCTGGCCCAGGTGGCCATGCCCGTCTACCGCCTGCCGTACACCACCAAGATCAACTGGGACCCGGTCAAGGACCTGAGCTACGTCATCAACCTGGCCGGCTACTCGTTCGGCCTGGTCGTGCCGGCCGATTCGCCGATCAAGACGATGCAGGAGTACATCGCCTACGCCAAGGCCAACCCGGGCAAGCTCACCTACGGCTCGCCGGGGTCGATGACCACGCTGCACCTGACCATGGAAGACCTGGCCATGCGCCAGGGCGTGCAGTTCTCGCACATCCCGTACAAGGGCAATTCGGAATCGATGCAGGCGCTGCTGGGCGGCCACGTGATGTCGGTGGCCGACACGCCGGCCTGGGCCCAGTACGTGGAGCAGGGCAAGCTGCGCCTGCTGTCGACGTGGGGCGACAAGCGCTCGGCCCGCTTCCCGAACGTGCCGACGCTCAAGGAACTGGGCATGGGCATCGTGCAGACGTCGCCGTTCGGCCTGGTGGCGCCCAAGGGCACGGACCCGGCCATCGTCAAGAAGCTGCATGACGCGTTCAAGCAGGCCATGGAGATGCCGAACTACCGCGAGTCGCTGGCCAAGTTCGACATGGAGCCGTACTACATGGGCAGCGCCCAGTACGCCGCGTTTGCCGCCGACACGGTCAAGCGCGAGCGGGCGATCATCGAGAAGCTGGGGCTGGCCAAGCCGCAGTAAGCCGCAATGAACCAGCGGGGCGTTCCACGGAGCGCCCCGTTTTGCTTTTGGGGAGCCGCATGGCAAAAGAGGATTTCCGCCACAGCATGCCGCTGCGCGTGCGCTGGGCCGAAGTGGACCCGCAGTCGATCGTCTTCAACGCCCACTACCTGACGTATTGCGACATCTGCGTGACCGAATACTGGCGCGCGGTGGGCATCCGCTATCCCGAGGACGTGCTGCACGCCCACGGCGTGGACATCTTCGTGGTCAAGTCGACGCTGGAATACCACGCGTCGGCCCGCTTCGACGACATGCTCGACATCCGCGGCCGCATGGCACGCCTGGGCCGCTCCAGCATGCTGTTCCGCGTGGAGATGTATCGCGGCGAGGAACACCTGATTACCGGCGAGATCGTCTATGTGTGCGCCGACCCGAAGACCCAGAAGTCGGCGGCAATCCCGGCACAGGTGCGGGAGACGATCGGGGCGTGGGAGGTGGTGAAGCCGGGGGGGTGATTGGATGGGCGTAGTGGGGGTTGGGGCGCTGGCCCTCTCCCCCAACCCCTCTCCCGCAAGCGGGAGAGGGGAGCCCACCGAAGGCGGTCGTCAAGCTCGTGGTTGTCTCCCCTCTCCCGCATGGCGGGAGAGGGGCCGGGGGTGAGGGCAAGCCTCACGCCCGCGACGGTCTTCCCTCAACGCCACGCATCAAACCACAACCCCCGCATCCTCCGCATACCCCCGCACCACGTCGTCGAAGCTCGCGTCGCCGACGAAGCCCAGTTCCAGGGCGCGGGTGGTATCCCACGCGGCCGGCCACGTGCCGACGATCTTCTCGATGCGTTCTTCGCGCTGCCACGTCACGCGGTCGGCCACGGCGTCGCCGGCCACGCGGCGCAGCGCGTCGACCATCTGGGCGGCCGTCACCGACAGCCCCGGCAGGTTGACCACGCGGCGATTGCCAAAGCGGGCGCCGTCCAGTTCGATGCCGTTGACCAGCGCCTGGATGGCACCGCGCGGCGACAGCAGCCACAGCGCGGTGTCCGGCGGCACCGGGCAGTTGGCGGCCACGCCGGCCAGCGGCTCGCGGATGATGCCGCTGGCGAACGACGATGCCGCCGCGTTCGGCTTGCCCGGCCGCACGCTGATCGTCGGCAGCCGCAGCACGCGGCCATCGACAAAACCCTTGCGGCTGTAGTCGGACAGCAGCAGCTCGCCGATGGCCTTCTGCGCGCCGTACGACGACTGCGGGTTCAGCGCCGTGTCGTCCTGCACCACGGCCGGCAGCTTGCCGCCGTACACCGCCACCGAACTCGTGAACACCACGCGCGGCACGTGGCCGAGCTGGCGGCACGTTTCCAGCAGCGCGCGCGAGGCGTCCAGGTTCACGCGCATGCCCAGGTCGAAATCAGCCTCGGCCTGCCCGCTGACCACGGCGGCCAGGTGGAAGATCGCGCCGGTGTCGCGGTCGATGGCCTGCGCCAGCACGGCGGGGTCCGACAGGTCGCCGGTCACCACGCGCACGCGGGCATCGTCGATCTGCGGCGCCACCACGTCCAGCAGCGTCAGGCGGTCGATGGAGACGGCGCGGCCGTCCAGGTTCAGGCTGCCGCGCTTGAGCAGCAGGCGGGCCAGCTGCAGGCCCAGGAAACCGGCGCCGCCGGTGATCAGTACGTTCATGGTGCGGACAATCCTCGGTTATCGCTTCAGGTACGGCTTGAGCCAGCCCAGCCCGGCCGACGTGCCGGCGCGCGGCCGGTACTCGCAGCCGATCCAGCCCGTGTAGCCCAGGCGGTCGATCACGTCGAACAGGTACGGGTAGTTCAGCTCGCCCACGTCCGGCTCGTGGCGCTCGGGCACGCCGGCAATCTGGATATGGCCGATGCCGGCAAAGTCGCGCTCCAGCTTCCTGGCGATGTCGCCCTCGACGATCTGGCAGTGGTAGCAGTCGAACTGCACCTTCAGGTTGGCGGCGCCCACCTGCTGGCAGATGGCCTGGCCGTCGTCCTGCCGGTTCAGGAAGTAGCCGGGCATGTCGCGCGCGTTGATCGGCTCGATCAGCACGGTCAGCCCGTGCGCGGCGGCCGACGCAGCCGCGTAGGCCAGGTTCTCCAGGTAGACCGCGCGGCAGCGGGCGCGGTCGGCGTCCGCCGGCACGATGCCGGCCATCACGTGGACGCGGTCGTTGCCGATGAACGCCGCATACTCCAGCGCGCGGGCAAACGCGGTGCGGAACTCGGCCTCGCGGCCCGGCAGCGCGGCCATGCCGCGTTCGCCGGCGGCCCAGTCGCCCGGCGGCGCGTTGAACAGGGCCTGCGTCAGGCCTTGGTCGTCGAGCCGCTTGCGGATCTCGGCGGCCGGATGGTCGTACGGGAACAGGTACTCCACGGCCTGGAAGCCGTCCTTTGCCGCGGCGGCAAAGCGGTCCAGGAAGTCGTGCTCCGTGTACATCATCGAGAGGTTCGCGGCAAAGCGCGGCATGTCAGGTCTCCTTGGACGACAGGTTCGACAGGTTCGATATCAGCGGTTGACCAGCTTCGCCGGCGTCAGCCAGACCAGCAGCGCGCCCACCACCAGGATGGCCGACAGCACGTACATCGGCAGCTGCGTGCTCTGCGTCAGGTCCTTGAGCGCGCCCACCATGTACGGCGACACAAAGCCGGCCAGGTTGCCCACCGAGTTGACCACGGCGATGCCCGACGCGGCGGCGATGCCACTCAGGAACGCGGTCGGCAGCGACCAGAACAGCGGCGCGCAGGTCAGCACCCCGGCGGCGGCCAGCGACAGCGCCGCGATGGCCACCGTCGTATTGTGGGTGAACGACGCCGCAATCGCAAAGCCCGTGGCGCCCATCAGCGCCGGCACGATCAGGTGCCAGCGGCGCTCGCGCCGGGCGTCGGCGCTGTGGCCCAGGATGTTCATGACCACGATGGCGCACAGGAACGGAATGGCCGACAGCAGCCCGATGTTGAGGTTGCCGGTCACGCCGCTGGCCTTGACCAGCGTCGGCATCCAGAACGTCAGCGCGTACTGGCCGGTCACGAAGCAGAAGTAGATCAGGCACATCCACCAGACGCGGCGGTCGCTGAACACGGCGCCCAGCGAGTGGACGTTGCGCTGGCCGCCCGTGGTGGCCGCGGCGGACGCCGCGCGCTCGTCGTCCTCGATGTTGCGCTTGAGCACGCGCTTTTCGTCGGCGCTGAGCCACGGGGCCTTGTCGATGCCGTCGCGCAGCACAAAGACCGTCACGATGCCGATCACGAACGCGGGCAGCGCCTCGATGAAGAACATCCACTGCCAGCCGGCCCAGCCGTGCGTGTCGTGGAAGGCGTCCATGATCCAGCCCGACAGCGGGTTGCCGAACATGCCGGCCACCGGGATGCCCGACATGAACAGCGCGATCATCTTGGCGCGCCGGTGCGACGGGTACCAGTACGTCAGGTACAGGATCACGCCCGGATAGAAGCCGGCCTCGGCCAGGCCCAGCAGGAAGCGCATCACGTAGAACTGCGTCGGCGTCTGCACGAACACGAACGCGGCCGAGATGATGCCCCAGGTGATCATGATCCGCGCGATCCAGACCCGCGCGCCGATCTTGTGCATCAGCAGGTTGCTGGGCACCTCGAACAGGAAGTAGCCGATGAAGAACAGGCCGGCGCCCAGGCCGAACACGGTCTCCGAGAACTGCAGGTCCTGCGCCATCTGCAGCTTGGCAAAGCCGACGTTGACGCGGTCGAGATAGGCGATCACGTAGCACAGCATCAGGAACGGCATGATGCGCCAGAACACCTTGTTGTAGGCGCGTTTTTCAACGGCCTGGTCGGCGTCTAGCCGGCCGTCGGCGGCAGGGGTCCCCACCGCGGGGTTGGATGCGGTCATTTTGAAAAGTCTCCTTGATGGAACCGGCTGGGGGTGGTCTCCCGCTCCCGCTGGGCGGGACCGGGCCGGGGAGAGGGCAGGGCGTTGTTATGGGTCGTCGCCCGGTCCGGGCGCTGGCCTTCTCCCCCGGCCCCGCCGCCGCGCGCGGCAGCGGGGCGCAAAACTATGGGTTTGGCGTGGACGGACCTACCGGCCTACCACTTCGCGCCGAACGTGTCGCGCAACTCCGCCAGCGCGGTTTCGTCCAGCGCCCCGGGCTTGTCGCGCAGCATCATCCAGAGCCGGGCGGTCTCTTCCAGCTCCTCCAGCGCCCATGCCGCGCGCGACACGCTGTCTTCCCACACCACCGGCCCCAGCCGCGCCAGCAGCACGCCGCGCACGGCGTTGGCCAGCTCGGCCACGCGCGCGGCCACGGCCGGGTCGCCGGGGCGGTGGTAGGGGATCAGCGGGATATGGCCGACCTTCATCACGTAGTACGGCGTGATGGGCGGCAGCACGTCGTCGGGCTGCCAGACGCCGGCCAGCGTCAGCGCGACCAGATGCGTCGAATGCGTGTGGACCACGCCGTGTGCGTTCGGGTTGTTGTCGTAGACGCAGCGATGCAGCGTCAGCGTCTTCGACGGCTTGTCGCCAGACACCCACGTACCGTCCGTGGCCACCTTGGCCACGCGGGCCGGGTCCAGCTTGCCCAGGCAGGCATCGGTCGGCGTGATCAGCCAGCCGTCGTCCAGCCGGGCGCTGATGTTGCCCGCCGTGCCGACCGTGTAGCCACGCTGGTACAGGCTGGCGCCGACCTGGCAGATTTCCTCGCGCAGTGCGCTTTCCCGGCTCGATGTCATGCCGCCGCTCCCAGCGCCCGCAGCGCCTCGTCGAAGAAGTCCTCGCCGCCGAAGTTGCCCGATTTCAGGGCCAGCGCCAGCGGCGCGTCGTCCAGCGTGACCGTGGCCGGCACGCCGGGGGCAATCTGGCGGCCGATGCGCAGCGACTGCACGCCCAGTGCCTGGACCACCGCGCCCGACGTCTCGCCGCCCGCCACCACAAAGCGCCGCGTGCCGCGCGCCTTCAGCCCGGACGCGATGCTGGCCAGTGCGTGCTCCACCAGCTCGCCGGCGCGCGCCACGCCCAGTTCGGCCTGCACGGCCTTGACCTCGTCGGGCTGCGCGGTGGCATAGATCAGCACCGGGTCGTCGTGCTGCGCGGCCAGGGCCAGCGCCTCGTCCACCACGCCGTCCTGGCGGGCCAGCCGCAGCGGATCGATCCGCATGGCCGGGCGGCCCTGGGCGATCCAGCGCGCCACCTGGCCGTTCGTCGCGCGCGACGCGCTGCCGGCCAGCACCACGCCCGGTCCGGCCACGGCCGGCACTTCGGCCGCGTTGTCGCGCACCGGCAGCAGGCCGGCGCGGCGGAAGTTCTCGGGCAGGCCCAGCGCAATGCCCGATCCGCCCGTGATCAGCGGCAGCGCGGCGCAGCCTTCGCCCAGCGCCAGCAGGTCGGCATCGGAAATCGCATCGGCAATCGCCAGCTTCACGCCCTGGCCGCGCAGCGCGTCGATCCGGGCGCGGATGGCAGCGGCGCCGCCCGCCACCGTGTCGTAGCGCAGCAGGCCCACGGGCGCCTGGCTTTGGCGCTGCAGCACGCGCACCAGGTTGGCGTCGGTCATCGGCGTGAGCGGATGGTGCTCCATGCCCGATTCGCTGAGCAGCGTGTCGGCCACGAACAGGTGGCCGCGGAAGATCGTCCGGCCGTTCTCGGGGAAGGCCGGGCAGGCGATCGTGAAGTCGCTGCCCAGCGCACCCAGCAGCGCCTCGGCCACCGGGCCGATGTTGCCGGCGTCGGTCGAATCGAATGTCGAGCAGTACTTGAACACGAACTGGCGGCAGCCCTGGGCGCGCAGCCATTCGAGCGCGGCCAGCGACTGCGCCACGGCGTCGTCGGCCGGGATCGTGCGCGACTTCAGCGCCACGACCACCGCGTCGGCGTCCACCGTGCCGACCGGCACGCCGATCGTCTGCACGGTGCGCATGCCGTTGCGCACGAGCGTGTTGGCCAGGTCCGTGGCGCCGGTGAAGTCGTCGGCGATGCAGCCAAGCAGGGGACGGTTGCTCATCGTCTTACTCCTTGGGCTGCGGCAGGTCGATGCCCGGGAAGATCTTGATGACGGCCGAATCGTCCTCGCCGCCGTGGCCGGCCGTGGACGCCATCATGAACATCTGGTGCGCGGCGGCGGACAGCGGCAGCGGGAATTTGCTGGTGCGGGCCGTGTCCAGCACCATGCCCAGGTCCTTCACGAAGATGTCGACGGCCGACAGCGGCGTGTAGTCGCCAGCCAGGATGTGCGGCACGCGGTTCTCGAACATCCACGAATTGCCGGCGCTATGGGTGATCACGTCGTACAGCGCGTCGGGGTCCACGCCCTCGCGCAGGCCCAGCGCCATGGCCTCGGCCGCCGCGGCGATATGCACGCCGGCCAGCAACTGGTTGATGATCTTGACCTTGGAGCCGGCGCCGTGGGCGTCGCCCAGCCGGTAGACCTTGCCGGCGATGGCGGCCAGCACGTCCTCGGCCAGCGCGTAGGCATCGGCCGGGCCCGACGTCATCATCGTCATTTCGCCACTGGCGGCACGGGCCGCGCCGCCCGAGACCGGCGCGTCGAGCATCAGCAGGCCATGGCCGGCCAGCCGCTTGCCGAGCGATTCGGCAAAGCCGGGCGGCACGGTGGCGCTGGCAATCACAAGCTTGCCGGCCGCCATCTTCGGCACGGCACCCTGCTCGCCAAACAGCACGGCCTCGGTCTGCGCGGCGTTGACGACCAGCGTCAGCACCACGTCGCAGCGTTCGCCAAGCTCGGCCGGGCTGCCGCACGGCACGCCGCCGGCATCGGCAAAGCGGCGCAGCACGTCGTCGCGCAGGTCGCACGCATGCACGCGAAAGCCGGCGCGCAGCAGCGACTGCGCCACGCCGTAGCCCATCGCGCCCAGGCCGATGACGCCAATATTTCTGGACATGGAATTCTCCTCAGTGCGACAGGCCGGACGGCAGGTCGCCGGCGGCGCTGTCGTCGTCGCCAAGCTGCGAGAGCCGGCGCGCCGCGTTGTACATGTGGTTCTGGGCCGCGTTGCGCGCGGCGTCGGGGTCGCCCGCGCGGATGGCGGCGACGATGGCCTGGTGCTCCTCGCGCACCTGGCGCGAGAAATCCTCGCGGCGCGCCTCGTTGGTCCGGGTGACCTGCGTGGCGGTTTCCAGGTACTGGCTCAGGAACGCCAGCGTCTTCAGGAAGTAGGGGTTGCCGGTGGCCTCGGCGATGGCGCGGTGGAACGCCACGTCGGCGGCCACGCCGTCGCCGCCGCCGGCCACCTCGGCATCGATGCGCGCCAGCGCGGCGTCGATGCCCGCCATGGCCGCGTCGGAGCGGCGCCGGGCGGCCTGCGCGGCCACCTCGGCCTCGATCGACCGGCGCAGCTCGACGATCTGCAGCACCGATTCCAGCGTGGCGACGTCGGTGTAGTCAATCCGCAGCGGCCGGATGCCAGCCTGCTCGGTCACGAACACGCCGCTGCCCTGGCGCGATTCCACCAGCCCCTCGTACTTGAGCCGGGCGATGGCCTCGCGGATCACGGTCCGGCTGACGCCGAACTCCTCGGACAGCACGGCCTCGGTCGGCAGCTTGGCGCCGCGCGGGAACACGCCGCCCTCGATCTTTTCGAGTAGCTGTTCGGCCACGCTGTCGGTCAGCGCACGGGCAGGAATCTTCTGGAACATCGTCGTCACGTCATCGGGTAGTCAGGTCATCATACAAATTTCACGAACGTGTGGCAGGCGGGTTATCCCTAGGATGGTGCGCGCGCTGTCCGGTAATCGCACAGCGCGCGTTGGCGGCTTGACCGGGCGCGGCGTATGATTGCGCCTCTCTTCCGACTTCCTGATTCCCCCGCATCATGTCCGCCACTGCCAATTCCGTCCTGGTCTGCCCATGGGATGACGCCCGCGAGCGCGCCCGCGCCATCCGCTACAGCGTGTTCGTGGAGGAGCAGGGGGTGCCGGTGGAACTGGAATGGGACGACATGGACGCGCCAAGCTGGCACGCGCTGGCCTTCGACGCCGACGGCACGCCCGTGGCGACCGGCCGGCTGCTGCCCGACGGCCACATCGGCCGGATGGCGGTGCTGAAATCGGCGCGCGGCACCGGCATGGGTGCCCGGGTGCTGGACGCCCTGATGGCCAAGGCGGCCGAACTCGGCTACGCCGAGCTGATCCTGAACGCCCAGACCCACGCCGCGCCGTTCTATGCGCGCGTGGGCTTTGCGCAGGTGGGCGGGGAATTCGAGGAAGCCGGCATCCCGCACGTGGAGATGCGCAAGCGTATCGGCTAGGCCCGGCGCCTGGCGGCGCGGGCCCGCCCGATGGTCATTCCGGCTGGATCGCCGCCTCCTTGACCACCTTGCCCCACTTGGCCAGGTCCGACTTGATCAGCGCCGCATACTCCTGCGGCGTGCCGCCCTGTACCTCGATGCCGGCCGCTTCCAGCTTGGCCCGCACCTCGGGCAGCTTCAGCGCGGCGTTGATCTCGGCATTGAGCTTCGCCACGATTTCCTTCGGCGTGCCGGCCGGCGCCAGGAAGCCGCCATTGGTGTTGGCGTCGTAGCCCTTGAGGCCCTGTTCCTCGGCCGTCGGCACGTTCGGCAGCGCCTTGGACCGCTTGCGCGTGGACACCGCCAGCGCCCGCACGTTACCCGACTTCACCTGTTCCTGGATGGCGCTGATCGTGTCGATGTAGAGCACCGTGCGGCCCGCGATCAGGTCCGGATGCGCGGCCGACGAGCCCTTGTACGGCACCAGCAGCACCGGCGCGCCGCTGACCATGCGGAACATCTCGGCGGCCATTTCCTGCGCGCTGCCACGGCCCGACGTGGCCACCTTGGCCTCGGCCGGATTGGCCTTCATCCACGTCACCAGTTCCGGCACGGTCTTGACCGGCAGCTTGGGGTACGCGGCAAACACCAGCGGAATCTCGTGCGTGTAGACAATCGGCTCGAAGCTCTTTTCCGGGTCCCAGCCCAGGTTCTTGAACAGGAACTTGTTGATGTTGTGGCTGCCGCCGACGATGCCGATCGTGTAGCCGTCCGGCTTGGCGTTGGCCAGCATCGCCGTGCCCAGGTTGTTGGACGCGCCGGGGCGGTTTTCCACGACGAACGGCTGGCCCAGCTTGACCGACAGCTTCTCGCCAACCACGCGCGCGATCAGGTCGATGCCGCCGCCAGCGGGCGCGGGCACGATGATCGTGACCGGACGGGCGGGGTAGTTGGGCTGGGCCAGGGCCGTGCCGGGCGCCACCATCATGGCGGCGCAGCCGGCCATCGTGGCAATCAGGGTCGTGAACGGGCGAGTGGCGATACGCATGGTTTGTCTCCGTATGGATGCGGTTGAGCTGATGTCAACTCTGGTGGCGCCCCCCGGCTGCCAAGCCGGGGCGCGCGGGGATCGGGAAGTCAGCCGCGGCCGACGAACGGCATGGCCGTGGCCATGACGGTCATGTTCAGCACGTTGGCGTCCAGCGGCAGCGACGCCATGTGCCGCACGGCGTCGGCCACGTGCCGGGCGTCCATCATCGGCTCGGGCGCCGTGGTGCCGTTGGCCTGCAGCACGCCGCGCGTCATGCGCTCGGACAGCTCGGTCAGCGCGTTGCCGATGTCGACCTGTCCGGCGGCGATGCCGTAGGCGCGTCCATCGAGCGCCAGCGCCTTGGTCAGCCCGCTGACCGCGTGCTTGCTGGCCGTGTACGGCGCCGTGAACGGCCGCGGGGTGTGGGCCGACACCGAGCCGTTGTTGATGATCCGGCCGCCCTGCGGCGTCTGGCGGCGCATCAGGCCGAACGCGGCCCGCGCGCACAGGAAGACGCCGGTCACATTGGTGTCGATCACGTTGAACCACTTTTCCAGCGGCAGCTCGTCGACCGGCACGGCCGGGGCGTTGACGCCGGCGTTGTTGAACAGCAGGTCGAGCCGGCCGAACGCGCGCTCGATGGTGTCGAACAGCGCCTGCACGCTGGCCGGGTTGGTCACGTCGGTCGGCACGGCCAGCGCGGTCTGGCCGCGCGTGGCGGCGTCGGCCACCAGCGTCTGCAGCGGGTCGGCGCGCCGGCCGGCCAGCACGACGGTCCAGCCGTCGTCGAGCAGCGCCAGCGCGGTCAGCCGGCCCACGCCGCTGCCAGCGCCGGTCACCAGGGCAATGCGTCGGGATGCGTTCATGGTGTCTCCTGTTGTGTTGTGTCGCGGGGGCGGGGCCGTCTAGCCGACGGTCAGCGCGATATCGCCGATGCCGGCCACGCCGGCGCGCACCACGTCGCCGCGCTGCAACGGCGCGACGCCGGCCGGCGTGCCGGTAAAGATCAGGTCGCCCGGCAGCAGCGCCACCGAGCGCGACAGCATCGCCACCAGCTCGGGCACCGGCCATAGCAAATCGGCCAGATCGGCGCGCTGGCGCGTCTCGCCATTGACCGACAGATGGATGGCGCCGCTGGCCGGGTCTGCGCAGCGCGCTGCCGGCAGGATCGGGCTGCACGGCGCCGAATGGTCGAACGCCTTGGCCGGTTCCCACGGGCCGCCGGACTGCTTGGCAACCCGCTGCAGGTCGCGCCGCGTCATGTCGAGCCCGACCGCATAGCCCCAGACATGCGCCAGCGCCTGGCCCGGGTCGATGTCCCGGCCGCCGCGCCCGATGGCGACCACCAGTTCCACCTCATGGCAGAACTCGTCGGTGCCGGGCGGGTAGGGCAGCGCGTCACGCGCGGGTTCGACGGCCGTGGCCGGCTTCATGAACCACGCGGGCATCTCGCGCGGCGCCGGCTCGTCGGGCGACCAGCGGTAGTTGCGGCCGATGCAGAACACGCGGGCGACGGGAAACTGCGCGGTGCTGCCGACCACGGGCAGCGCGCGCGGCGCCAGCGGCGGGACGACGTATTCGGTCATGGCCACCATGGCGCGCTCAGGTGGTCAGGCTCATGGTCGGACGCTTGCCGGCCAGCGCCTCGGCCACGCTGTCCAGCACCATGCGGGCCATGGCGCCGCGCGTCTCCCACGTGGCGCTGGCGCGGTGGGCCTGCAGCGTGGTGCGGTCGGACTGGCGCAGCGCCGCCGGCACGCGCGGCTCGTCGACAAACACGTCCAGCCCGGCGCCCGCGATGCGGCCCGCCTCGATGGCCTGCGCCAGATCGGCCTCGTTGACCAGCCGGCCGCGCGCCACGTTGACCAGATAGCCGCGCGGGCCCAGCGCGTCGAGCACGGCGGCGTCGATGATGCCCTCGGCCTTGTCGGCGGCGGCGCACAGCACCAGCGCGTCGCTGTCGCGCGCCAGGTCGAGCAGGCCGGGCACGAAGGTGTGCGGCACGTCATCCATCGCACGCAGGTCCGTATAGCGGATGGGGCAGCCAAACGCGGCGGCGCGCGTGGCGACGGCCCGGCCGACACGGCCCATGCCGACGATGCCGACGCGCATGCCGCTGAAGCGGCGCGCCAGCGGAATCGCCGACGGCGACGGATGCAGTTCCCACTGGCCGTCCCGCACGAAGCGGTCGCCGGCGCAGATGTTGCGGCAGGCCGCGATCAGCAGGCCGATGGCCAGGTCGGCCACGTCCTCGGTCAGCGCGCCCAGCGTCGCCGTGACCGGCAGCCCGCGTTCGCGGCACCACGCCAGGTCCACGGCATCGGTGCCCACGCCATTGACGGCCACCACCTTGAGCGCCGGCAACTGCTCCAGCATCGCCCGCGAAATGCCGGTGTGGCCGCCGGTGATGACGGCCTGGATCGACGCGCCGTGCTCGCGCAGCCAGGCGGCCGGATCGGCGATCTCGAAGAACTTGTGCACCTGGTACAGCGCGGCCAGCTCTTCATTGGCGGCCGGGATCAGGATCGGATTCAGTTGCAGGATCTGGGGCTTCATCGCGGGGGCTTGTCTCTCGTTGCAGGTTGACAGCATCGTAGGCAATAGTTGATTGTCGATGCAATCTTGATATATAAAATCAACATAAATCAGCTAAGCGAGTGACTTGTGGGAACCTGGATTTCGATGGACGAGGCGTGTTCGCGCCTGGGTGTGCGGCCGCAGACCGTCTATGCATACGTGAGCCGCGGCAAGATCGAGGTCATGTCCGACCCCACCGATACGCGCCGCAGCCTGTACCGCGCCGAGGACGTGGCGACGCTGTCGCGCCGCAAGCAGGCCGGGCGCAAGCACGAGACGCTGGCCACCAACACGCTGTTCGGCGCCGAGCCGAGCATCCCCACCGCCATCTCGACATTCGTGCGCGAGCGGCTCTACTACCGGGGCCACGACGCCGTGGCGCTGGCCGAATCGGCCACGCTGGAGCAGGCCGCGCACCTGCTCTGGGACGCCGCCCAGCCCGTGGATTTTTCGTCATCGACGCCGATCGGCAAGCCGGGCCGCGTGGCCGCGTTCCAGGCCCTGGCCGAGCGCGCCGCGACCGGCCATTCCACGCACGGACGCATGACGCGCGTGCTGCATGGCGAGGGTCAGGAGCTGGTGGGATTGCTGGCCAATGCGTTCGGCGCGCAGCCGGGCGCGCAGCCGCTGCACCTGCGGCTGGCGCAGGGCTGGGGACAGCCGCCAGCGGTGGCCGAATTGCTACGGATTGCGATGGTGCTGCTGCTCGACCACGAATTGACCAGTTCGGCGTTCGCGGCGCGCATCGCGGCATCCACCGGGGCGTCGCTGCCGGCCTGCCTGCTGTCGGGGCTGACGACGCTGTCGGGGCCGCTGCATGGCGATGCGTCGGGCCGGGTCAAGGCGCTGTTCGCGGAACTGGATCGCCAGGGCGAGGACGAGGTGCTGGCGCACCATCTGTCGACGGGCCAGCCGCTGCCGGGCTTTGGCCACCATCTCTATCCCGAGGGCGACCCCCGCGCGGCGGCGTTGCTGAAACGGTTCGATCCGCCGCCCGTGATCGCGCGCTTTATCGAGAAGTCCACCCGGCTGACCGGGCTGCAGCCGAACTTTGATGTGGCGCTGGCGGCGTTGGTCACGCACTACCGGCTGCCGGACGACGCCGCGTTCGGCACGTTCGCCATCGCGCGCAGCGTCGGGCTGCTGGCGCATAGCCTGGAACAGTTGAGCGTGGGGCAGGTGATTCGCCCGCGCGGCCGCTACGTCGGCGCGGCCCCGGCGCGGGTCTAGCGTAGAGGACTAGCGCGGAGCCGGCACGGTGCCGGTGTCGCGGGTGACGTTGAGGCGGCCCTGGTAGCTGACCTCGCCGGTCTGGCCGTCGGCGTCGAAGCTGCGCTCGACGAAATCGAACCGGCCGTCATGGCGCACACGCAGCACCGTGCTGGCGCGCGTGCCGTAGCTGGGCGAGCGGATGAACGCCGACGACAGCAGCTTTTCCCACTCGGGGGCCACGCCGGTGCTGGGCAATTCCCAGTCGGGCGCCTGCTTCTCATCGGCCAGCATCTGCAGGTACGGGTCGGGGCTCGATCCGAACTGGCCACGGTCGGCGGCCAGTACCTCGCACAGCGCGCCCACGCGGCTGCGCACCTTGGGCCACGGCGTATCGAGCAGCGCGTTCGACAGGCCGTACAGGCCCGGCTTGAGCCGCTGCGGCTGGCCGGACTTCGACCGGTTGCTGTACCACCAGAGATCGTGCAGGTCGCTCGCCAGCAGGTTGAAGCCGTTGTAGGCGCCGTGCGCGCGGGCCAGGTCCTGCAGGTAGTCGGCCGGGCCCTGGCCGCCGCGCAGAAAATGCGACACCAGCTCGCCGCGCGAGCGGGCGTCGGTGCGTTTTTCGGACGGGGCGCGGAAGTTGGTCAGCGCGGCAAAGCGCGCGCGGGAGTCGTCGGGCCATTCGGGCGACGCGGCATTGGCGATGCCCATCCACGTGCCGGCATCGCCAATCACTTCCGCCAGGTCGCGGCCGCCCAGCACCTCGGGGGCGTCGTGCCACCAGTGCGCGGGCGCCGCCGGGCGGGCATAGAATTCGTCGCGGTTGCCGGCCACCACCAGGGCATAGTCCGGGTGGGATTGCCAGGCCACCAGTATCAGACACATGGGGCTTCCTTTGCTACGGCGCCGCGGCCCGCGGGGGCTACAGCGCGTCGAGGTCGATGAACCGCTCGCTCATGCGCTCGCCGCTGATCCATTGCGCCAGACCGCTCTGGCGCCAGAGACCGTCGAGCGTTGCATCGAACGCGGGCGGGACATCGGCATAACACTCCATCCACGTCTGCAGGCCGGCCCGGGTCTCGGGCCTGCGCATCAGCGTACCACCAATCCCGGTTGCCTCGGCGACCGTTTCCATCCAGCGGTGCCAGTGCGGCAGGGCGTCGGCCGCGTGCGCGTCGGGTACCTTGAAGTAGACGTAGAGATGATCGCTCATGGTGGAGTTCCCGGGGGCGTTCAGCCGGCCGCCTCGGCCTCGTTGGGCAGCGGCACTTCGTACGGCAGCGCACGCGTGGCCAGCGCCGGGCCATCGGCGGCGCCCAGGTGCAGCGCGCCCGTGGCGGCGTCGATCTTCAGCTCGGCCAGGCCGTCCCAGCCGCCCTGCGGCGCGGGCGCGGCGTTGACCACCATGCCGCACGGCTGGCCCGGGTCTTCCGGACGGAAGATCTCGGCGGCCGGCGCCGGTACGTCGCCTTCGCCATGCACGCGCCACATGCGGCGCTTGAGCGTGCCGCGGTACTGGCTGCGCGCCACCACTTCCTGGCCCGGATAGCAGCCCTTGCGGAAATTCACGCCGCCGATCAGCTCGAAGTTGATCATCTGCGGCACGAACTGCTCCTGCGTGGCGGCGGCGATACGCGGGATGCCCGCGCCGATGTCGAGCCAGTCCCAGAACGCCGGCGCGGCGGCGGCCAGCGTGCCGCCCAGCGCCTGCTGCAGCGACGCGGCGCGCTCGGCGGCGGCCACCACCTGCCAGCGCGGCTGGCCCTCGGCGTCGGGCAGGCGGATGACGGTGGCACCATCGGCCTGGGCCACGGCCAGCGGGCCGTGCGGCGCCGGCAGCCCGGCCTGGGCCAGCGCGGCCTCGGCACCGGCGCCGGCCACGCCCAGCACGCGATGCGTGGCGGACAGGTCCGACAGCCTGGCCTTGGCGCGCAGCACGAACATCGACAGCCGCTTCTGGATGGCCGGCTGGATGTCGGCCGACAACTGCAGCACGATGCCGTCGGGGTCGCGCCAGGCCAGGAAGCTGGCCAGCAGCCGGCCCTTGGGCGAGCAATAGCCGGCCAGCCGCGCGGCATCGGCCGGCAGGTCTTCCACGGCGTTGGTGAGCTGGGTGTGCAGGAAACTGGCGGCGTCGTCGCCGGCCACGCGGATCAGGCCCAGCCCGGCGGGGGCGGTCACGATGCCGGCGGCGGGCAGGGCGGCGAGGCTGTCGGCAAGCGACGGGAAATCATTGGCGGACATGCGGAACGGTCCTGGAAATCGAAGGGATGCGGTGAATTGGGGGCGCCACGCGCGAAACACAACGTGTGCGGGCCGGACGGTAACGCTCGGTGACACATCGGCCACAAGGCTGCCGGTATTATATGGGCCTGTCGCCATTCCGGCCGGCCGCGCCCTTGATCCCGACCCGCCGGCGGGGGCAAGGCGGCGGGCCCTATCCTCACTTTCATGAAACGTCTGTTCTCGCGCCTGGTCGGGGCGCTGGTGGTCTTTGCCGTCGCCGCTGCCGGCGGCTTTGCCTGGTGGGCCCATCAGCCGCTCACGCTGTCCGCGTCGCCCGTCGAGGTCATCGTCAAGCCGAACTCCGGCGTGGCCAGCGTCGGCCGGCAGATCCAGCGCGGCGGGGTGCCCATGGACCCGCGCCTGTTCCAGTTGCTGGCCCGCCTGACCGGGCATGGCGCCGACCTGAAGGCGGGCGGCTACCAGTTCGAAACCGGCGTGACGCCGCTGGACGTGATCGAGAAACTGGCCCGGGGCGAGGTGTCGCACTACGTGGTCACCGTGATCGAGGGCTGGGAATTCCGCAAGATGCGCGCGGCCGTGGATGCCAGCCCGGCGCTCCGGCACGACACCCGGAGCATGACCGACGCCGAGCTGATGCAGGCCATCGGGGCGGCGGAGACGTCACCCGAAGGGCTGTTCTTTCCCGATACCTACCTGTTCGCGCGCGGCAGCAGCGACATCGACCTCTACAAGCACGCCTACCGGGCCATGCAGAAGCGCCTGAACGACGCCTGGAACGCCCGCGCGCCGGACCTGCCGTACAAGACGCCGTACGAGGCGCTGATCATGGCGTCGATTGTCGAGAAGGAAACCGGGCAGGCCGGCGAGCGGCCGATGATCGCCGCCGTGTTCGTCAACCGGCTGCGCAAAAACATGATGCTGCAGACCGATCCGACTGTGATCTATGGCGTGGGGCCGACCTTCGATGGCAACCTGCGCAAGCGCGATCTGCAGGCCGACACCCCGTACAATACGTACACCCGGACGGGCCTGCCGCCGACGCCCATCGCGCTGCCGGGCCTGGCCTCGCTGGCCGCGGCCACCACGCCGGCGCCCACCGATGCGCTGTACTTCGTGGCCCGTGGCGACGGCAGCAGCCACTTTTCCAGCTCTCTCCCTGAACACAACCGCGCGGTCGACAAGTACCAGCGCGGGAAACCCTGATTCCATGCGCGGCAGATTCATCACTTTCGAAGGCATCGACGGCGCCGGCAAGAGTACCCATGTCGAATGGGTGGCCGGCCGCCTGCGCGAACGCGCCACCGTCGTCACCACGCGCGAACCCGGTGGCACGCCGCTGGGCGAGGACCTGCGCCGCCTGCTGCTCCATCGCCAGATGGACCTGGAGACCGAGGCGCTGCTGATGTTCGCGGCGCGCCGCGAACATATCGCCGAAGTGATCGAACCGGCGCTGGCCCGGGGCGACTGGGTGATCTCCGACCGCTTCACCGACGCCACGTTTGCCTACCAGGGCGGTGGGCGCGGCCTGCCGCGTGCGCGGCTGGAGGTGCTGGAGCAGTGGGTGCAGGGCGCCTTGCAGCCGGACCTGACGCTGTTGTTCGACGTGCCGCTGGAAACGGCCGCCGCCCGGCTGGCGAACGCGCGGCAGCCGGACAAGTTCGAAGCCGAGTCGCGCGCGTTTTTCGAGCGCACCCGCGCCGAGTACCTGCGCCGGGCCGCCGAGTCGCCGCAGCGCTTTCGCGTGATCGACGCCACGCGCTCGATCGACGAGATTCGCGTGACGCTTGAAGAAATCCTCGCAAGCCTCTGATATTCCGAAGATATATGCGTGTGATGATGTGTCTGCGGACGCCTCCGACAATACATGAGCACCACGCGCTAACCGATTGATCTGCATGCTCTATCCCTGGCAACAAGACGACTGGCAACGGCTGGCGGTGCTGCGCGAGCGGCTGCCCCATGCGTTGCTGCTGCATGGCCAGCAAGGCATCGGCAAGCGCGACCTCGCCCTGCACTTTGCGCAGGGGCTGTTGTGCGAGACGCCGCTGGCGGACGGCCAGCCGTGCGACCGGTGCAGCGCCTGCCACTGGTTCAGCCAGGGCAACCATCCTGATTTCACCGTGGTGCGGCCGGAGGCGCTGGAAGCCGGCGACGCGGCCGAGGGTGATGCCGAGGCGGGCGGCAGCAAGAAGAAGGCGCCCAGCAAGATCATCCGCATGGAGCAGGTGCGCGGGCTGATCGAGGCGGTGGGCGTTGGCACGCACCGGGCCGGGCTGCGCGTGGTGGTGGTCTATCCGCTCGATGCGCTGCAGACCGAGGGCGCCAACGCGCTGCTCAAGACGCTGGAGGAGCCGCCGCCGTCGACGGTCTTCCTGCTCGTGACCGACCGCATCGACCGCGTGCTGCCGACTATCCTGTCGCGCTGCCGCCAGTTCTCGGTGACGCGCCCGACCCTGGCGGCGGCGCTGGACTGGCTGCGCAGCCAGGGCGTGGCCGACGTCGAGGCCCAACTGGCCGTGGCCGGCGGCGCGCCGCTGACCGCGCTGCACGCCGCCGAGGCCGAGGAGCAGCCGCTGCAACGCTGGCTGGTGAGCCAGCTTGGCGCCGGCGCGGCGTTCGATGCGCTGGCGGCGGCCGACCAGCTCCAGAAGCTGCCGGTACCGGCCGTGCTGGGTGTGTTGCAGCGCTGGACTTACGACCTGCTGGCGCTGTGCGTCGGCACGGGCGCGGTGCGCTACTTCCCGAAGGAGCAGGCGGCGCTGGCCCGTTGCGCCGGCGCCACCGACGCGCACCGGCTGCAGGCGTTCGCGGCGCGGCTGGTCAATCACCGGCGCAGCGAGAGTCATCCGCTGGCGGCGCGGCTGGTCATGGAATCGGTCTTTCTGGACTACCGCCAGTTGTTCCGCTGACCGGTACAAAAGCATAGGCATCGATGGGCACACGTGGTAAAAGTCGAGCCACGTGTTTCCTAAATCCAATAGCCGGCACAAGCCGGCAGCAGTCAGGGGTCGAACATGAATGCACCAGTCACGACGCCGCCGCGCGCAGCGGGGGCGATACCCGGCAATCCGGCCACGGGGCCCGCAGGCGGCGCGCCGCAGCGGCCCAACGTGTTGTCGCTGTCGATCAAGGACCAGGCGGGGCTGTACGCCGCGTACATGCCATTTCTGGCGCGCGGCGGCATCTTCGTGCCGTCGAACCGGCCGTTCCGGCTGGGCGAGCAGGTCTTCCTGGTGCTGTCGCTGCTGGACCGGCCCCAGAAGTACCAGGTGCAGGGCACCGTGGCATGGATCACCCCGGCCGGCACGCCGATGAAGACGCCCGGCGTGGGCGTGCATCTGCCGGACGACGAAAACGGCCGCGTGCTGCGGCGCGCGGTCGAGGAACTGCTGGGCAAGGCCATCGAATCGGGGCGCCCCACGCAGACCCTCTAACCTGATGTGAAAGGCGAAGTTTGCTTCGCAAGTTATTGTATTTATGAGTCAATCTGGTTTCACGCTGCGTCTGGCGACGCGCGACGACCTGCCCGGCATCGTCGACATCTACAACAGCACCGTGGCGTCGCGCATGGTCACGGCCGATACCGAGCCGGTCAGCGTGGCGTCGCGCGAGGCGTGGTTCGATGCGCACCAGCCCGCGCGCCGTCCGCTCTGGGTCTGCGAGGCCGCCGATGGCCGCATGGCCGGCTGGGTCAGCTATTCGGACTTCTACGGCCGGCCCGCCTACGGCGCCACGGCCGAGGTCTCGATCTATCTCCACGAGGATTTCCGCGGCCAGGGCCTGGGCCGGCTGCTGCTCGACGAGGCCATCTCGCATGCGCCCAAGGTGGGCGTGAACACGCTGCTGGGGTTTATCTTTGGCCATAACGCGCCGAGCCTGGCGCTGTTCGAGCGCCACGGCTTCTCGCGCTGGGGCGACCTGCCGCGCGTGGCCGTGCTCGATGGCGTGGAGCGCGACCTGGTGATCCTGGGCCGCCGGCTCGACTGATACGGGCAGCACCATGTTTGTCGACTCCCATTGCCATATCGATTTTCCCGAGCTGGCGCAGCGCCTGCCCCAGTTGCTGGAAAACATGAAGACCAACCAGGTCACGCACGCGCTGTGCATCTCGGTGACGCTGGAGGATTTCCCGCGCGTGCTCGCGCTGGCCGAGCAGCATCCCAATCTCTACGCGTCGGTGGGCGTGCATCCCGATTACGAGGAAGACGCCGAGGAGCCGACGCTGGAGCGGCTGGTGACCCTGTCCGCCCACCCGCGCGTGGTGGGCACCGGCGAGACCGGGCTGGACTACTACCGGCTCAACGGCCGCAGCATCGCCGACATGGAATGGCAGCGCGAGCGGTTTCGCACCCATATCCGTGCCGCGCGCCAGACCGGCAAGCCGCTGATCATCCATACCCGCTCGTCGGCCGACGACACGATCCGGCTGATGCGCGAGGAAAACGCCCGCGAGGCCGGCGGCGTGATGCACTGCTTCACCGAGACCTGGGACATTGCGAAGCAGGCGCTGGACGAGGGCTTCCATATCTCGTTCTCGGGCATCGTCACGTTCAAGAGCGCCGCCGACCTGCAGGAAACGGCGAAGAAGGTGCCGCTGGACCGGATGCTGATCGAGACCGATTCGCCGTACCTGGCCCCCGTGCCATACCGCGGCAAGACCAACGAACCGGCCTGGGTGCGCCATGTGGGCGAGTTCATCGCCCAGCTGCGCGGCGAGCCGGTGGAAAAGGTGGCGGAACAGACCACGGAAAACTTCTTCCGCCTTTTCAAGCACATAGACAGGAATTCTCATGCTTGATCTGAAGATTCGACGGCTGGCGTCGGCCATGGCGCTGGTGGGTTTGACGGCGATGTCGGGCTGCGCGCTGGTGCAGGCCGCCCCGGCCGACGACATGCGCAAGGCCGTGGAATTCGACGACGGTAACACGGTGCAGAAGCTGCTGGCCAAGGGCGTGGACCCGAACCTCGTGGACAACCGCGGCAATCCGATGCTGGTGGTGGCGCTGCGCGAGAAATCGAAGAAGGCGGCCACGGCGCTGATCAAGGCCAAGAACATCGACTTCGACAAGACCAACCCGGCTGGCGAGAACGCGCTGATGATGGCGGCGCTCAACGGCGAGCTGGACATGATCAAGCTGATGGTCGACGGCGAGGAAGCCGAGGTCAACAAGAAGGGCTGGGCGCCGCTGCACTACGCCGCGACCAACGGCCACAACGACGTGGTCAAGTACCTCGTGGACCATGCGGCCTATATCGACGCCGAAAGCCCGAATGGCACCACGCCGCTGATGATGGCGGCGCGCGGCGGCCATATCGACACGGTCAAGCTGCTGCTGGACGAGGGCGCGGACCTGCGCCTGAAGAACCAGCAGGGCATGACGGTGATCGACTTTGCCGAGCAGTACAACCAGAAGGAAATTGCCGACGGTTTGAAGTCACGCTGGCAGAAGCTCTACGGCAATGTGCCGCCGGCGGCACCCAAGCCGAAGCCCTACGTGCCGCCCAACGGCCAGCCGCAACCCAAGGCGTATTGATCCACCCGCCTGTGGCCGATCGTGCCGACCGCGCCGGCCGCGCCGGCCATGCCCTGACGCCGTGGCGCGTCAGGGAAATTCCCGCTCGGAGATCGCCACCGAGCGCGAGGTGCCGCCGGGCACCGCGTACAGCTTGAAGACGTTGCGATTGGCGCTGGTGCCACGGGCCTCGCGGATCTCGCTCAGGTCGAAGCGCTCGGAGCGGAAGATCTCGCCCGAATCCAGGCTCTGGTAGCGCAGGTCGTAGGCGCCCGGCGAGATGTTTTCCATCGTGAACGACGACCCGCCCCGCACGAAGCTCGTGCGCACGGGCAGTGGCGCGTTGCCGTCGACGGCCACCAGCTTCAGCAGGACGTCGGACGCGCTGCCCGAGTTGTCGACCGTCAGCGTCGACAGTCCATTCCCATTGAGTACCGGATAGCCCGGCAGGTAGCCCGAGTGGTCGGGCCACGGCATGCCGCGCGGCGTCATCGACGGCCGCGTGTAGCGGCGATCGGACGCGCCAGGCGCCGCGCCCGGCGTGAGCGCCTTGGCCAGCGTCTGCACCGTGCTGGCCGGCTGCGCCGCACGGGTGCCGTCGCTGGCCGACGCCTGTCCGCTGCCGGACCAGTCGCCCAGCAGGATCAGGATGATCGCGCCGATGGCCGCGTACAGCGCGAACGACCCGTACTTCGGCAGCGGCGTGGCCGGGCCATCGGCGGGACGGTTGCGGGCCGGACGCTCGGCGCGCGGACGCGACGCCTTGCGCGCGCGGAACGGCGCGTCCTGCTGGCTGTCCTCAGGCCCTGGCCGGGCCTGGCCGGCGGTGCCGCCGCCCGCCTGCGCGGGCCGCGCGGCCTGCCGGGCCGCCTGCTGGCGCTGGGCCGCCTGCCGCTGGGCGGCGGCGGTGCGCTGGGCCTGCGCGCGGCGCAACTGCTGCTCGGCCTCGCGCTTTTCCTCGGCGGCGATCCACTGGTCGTGCTCGGCGCGCTTGTCGGGGTCGCGCAGCACGTCGTAGGCGGCGTTCAGCAGCCGCATGATGCGGTTGGCTTCCTCGCCGTCGGCGTGACGGTCGGGATGGTATTTCTGGCTCAAGGACTTGTAGGCGGCCCGGATGACTTCGGGCGGCGCGTCGCGGGAAACCTTGAGGTTGTCGTAGTGGGTATGCATCAAGCGGGAAAGACGCAATGGCGGTGGTCGACAACAGATAACGGCAAGTGGCCGCCATTTTCAAGGCTTTTCTGCGCAGGACGGGGCGGCGCCGACAGTGTCGCGCCACGGGCGGGCGCGTGTCTGCGGGGTGCCCAACAAAGTGCCTGGACGTGGCAGGGGCCGCGAATTCTAGTCGGCGGCGGCCGCGGCCGCAGTAGCACCTAAGGATGATTGGCCCGGCCCGGCTGAATCGGTATCTTCGATGCAACTTTTCAGGGAGGTCGCCCGGCGCGACCGGTGCCTGACCTGTTCCGCCCCCGATGTCCGCCCGCGCCCGCGCGCCTGCCATGAACACCGTTGCCATCCTGTTGTCAGCGTTCCTGCTCTCCGTCTTCGCCCTCGGGGCGTTTATCTGGAGCATGCAGAAAGGCTTCTTCGATACCTCGCCGGCCGCCGCGCGGGTCATCTTCGGCGATGCCGAAACCGGCCATCCCGAAGACCCCGGCGCTGCCCGCGCCGGGCTGCCCGACCCCTCGCGCGAGGCGGCCGACCGGTCGTCGGCGCCGGTGGTCTTCCTGTTCCTGTGCTGCGCGATGGTGTGGCTGGTGGTGGCGTCGGCGGCCGGGCTCACGGCATCGGTCAAGCTCCATGCGCCCGACCTGTGGGCATCGGTGCCGTGGCTGACGTTCGGCCGCATCCGCACGATCCACCTCAATGCCGTGGCCTACGGCTGGGCGCCGATGGCCGGGCTGGGTATCGCCATGTTCCTGCTGCCGCGCCTGCTGCGCACCGAACTGGTGGGCGCGCGCTGGGCCGTGCTGGGCGCGGCGCTGTGGAACGCCGGGCTGATCGCGGGCGTGGGCAGCATCGCGGCGGGCATCTCGGACGGGCTCGAATGGCTGGAGATCCCGTGGCAGGTAGACATCCTGTTCGTGGCCGGCGGCGCGTTCGTCGGCTTTCCGCTGGTGCTGACGCTGCTGAACCGCAAGGTGGATCTCCTCTACGTGTCGGTCTGGTACATGGGCTGCGCGCTGTTCTGGTTCCCGGTGCTGTTCCTGGTGGCCAACTTCCCCGGGCTCCATTTTGGCGTGGAGCAGGCCACGATGAACTGGTGGTTCGGCCATAACGTGCTGGGGCTGTTCTACACGCCGCTGGCGCTGGCGTCGATCTACTACTTCCTGCCCAAGGTCATCGGCCAGCCGGTGAAGTCGTACGGCCTGTCGCTGCTGGGGTTCTGGGCGCTGGCGTTCTTCTACGGCCAGGTGGGCGGGCATCACCTGGTGGGCGGCCCGGTACCGGGCTGGCTGATCACGCTGTCGGTGGTGCAGAGCATGATGATGCTGATCCCGGTCATCGCGTTCTCGATCAACCAGCACCAGACGCTGCGCGGCAACTTCCGCCGGCTGGTGGATTCGCCGACGCTGCGCTTTGTCACCTTCGGCGGGATGATGTACACGCTGAGCTCGATCCAGGGCTCGTTCGAGGCGCTGCGCGGGGTCAACCGCGTGGCCCACTTCACGCACTACACCGTGGCGCACGCCCACCTGGGGCTCTATGCGTTCGTCAGCTTCGCGTTCTTTGGCGCCATCTATTTCATCGTGCCGCGCATCACGGGCCGGGAATGGCCGTACCGCTGGCTGATCTACAGCCACTTCTGGCTGGCCGTGGGCGGCATCGGCGTCTATTTCGTCAGCCTGACCATCGGCGGCTGGCTGCAGGGGCTGGCGATGCTGGACGCCGCGCGGCCGTTCATGGATTCGGTGCTGCTGACCGTGCCGTACCTGAAGGCGCGCTCGTTGGGCGGGTTGATGATGCTGACCAGCCACCTCTGCTTTGCCGCCAATTTCGTCTGCGTGATCGTGGGCCTGGGGCCCAACCGCGACCGTCCGGCGCTGTTCCACCCGCGCCGCGGCCCGGCGCAGGGAGTCTGAGCCATGAACAACGAAAACGTATTGCTGGCCGGCGGCATGACGATGCTGGCGCTGGCGACCAGCGCCCTGGTGGTGCTGCCTTACCTGCAACTGCATGACGTGAAGCCCACCGAGGGCGTCAAGCCCTATACGCCCGCGCAGCTGCGCGGGCGCGAGGTCTACATCGCCAACGGCTGCATCTACTGCCATTCCCAGCAGCCGCGTGACAGCAGCTTTGCCCCGGACGCCAGGCGCGGCTGGGGCCGGGCTGCCGTGGCCGGCGACTACTACTACGACAAGCCGCACCTGCTGGGCACCATGCGCACCGGGCCGGACCTGCTCAATATCGGCGTGCGCCAGCCCAGCGCGGACTGGCACCTGGGTCATCTGTACCAGCCGCGCGCGTACGTCAGCGGCAGCATCATGCCGAGCTACCCGTACCTGTTCGACGTCAAGGACGCGCCCGAGGCCGGCGAGAAGGCCGTGCCGCTGCCGCCCGGCTATGCGCCCATCGGCAAGGTGGTGGTGCCGACGGCCGCCGCGCTGGACCTGGTGGCATACCTGCAATCGCTGAACCGGACCGGGGCCGCACTGCCGGCGGCGGCCAGGGCGGGAGACTGACATGACAGATTCGCGTGATGACCGCCACGCCACGGCCGCCCGCGCCCGCGAGCACGCCGACCCGCACGAGAACCGCGCGCCGATTCCGCGCTACGTGCTGGCGATGGTGGCCGTGCTGGTGGGGTGGGGCGCGTGGTATATCGCCACGGCGCCGATCGACCAGCCGCCGGCACTCGGCGACCGCCGCACCGAGGCCGACCTGCGCGGCCAGCCGAAGTCCGCCGCCGTGGATGGCGCCGCCGTGTTCCAGAGCCGCTGCGTGGCCTGCCATCAGGCCAGCGGGCAGGGTTTGCCGGGCGTGTTTCCGCCGCTGGCCGGATCGGAATGGGTGACGGGGCCGGACGCCACGGCGGCGCGGATCGTGCTGCGCGGGGTGACCGGCAAGCTGACCGTCAAGGGCACGGCCTACCAGGGCGCCATGCCGGCGTTTGCCGACCAGCTTGGCGATGCCGAGATCGCCGCCGTGCTGACGCACGTGCGCAGCCAGTGGGGCAATGCCGCGCCGCCCGTGACGGCCGCGACCGTGGCCGCCGCCCGCGCCGACACCGCCGCCATGCAGGCGCCGTACGATGGTGACGCCGCCCTCGGCAAGCCGGGCGGCTAGGCGCCGGCCGCTGCCGCCGTGGGCGGTGCTGGCCGGCGTGCTGGCGCTGGCGGGCGCGGCAATCCACGGGTTAACCGATGGATTGTCGGCGTGGACGCTCGACCAGCGGCGCGCGGCCCATATCGCGCGCCAGACGCTGCGCTTGCCGCCGATTGACGTCCACACGCACGACGGCCAGCGCGTGCGGCTGTTCGGCGGGGCCGGTGCCGCCGGTGCTGCCGGTGCGGCTGCGATGGCCGACGATCCGCCGCCGGCCGTCTATCTTGTCGATTTCATCTACACACGCTGCGCCACGGTCTGCCGGGCGCTGGGCGCCGAGTTCGACCAGTTGCAGCGGCAGCGCGACGCCGTCGGCATGGCCGGCCGCATCGCGCTGGTGTCGCTGTCGTTCGATCCGCGCGACACGCTGCCGGACCTGCGCGGCTATGCCAGCACCCACCACGCCCGCCCGCCGGGCTGGCGGGTGGCGGCGGCCGTGGCCCCGGCCGACATGGCGCGGCTGCTGGCCGATGCCGACGTGATCGCCATCCCGGATGGCCTGGGCGGCTTTGCGCACAATGGCGGCCTGCATGTGGTCGGCGCCGACGGCACGGTGCTGGCGACCTATCCGCTCGAAAACTTCCAGACGGCCTATGCATCGGCGCTGGCCCACGCCCGACGGGGGCCGCGATGAGGCGCATCCGCGCGGGCTGGTGGCTGGCGGCGCTGCTGGGGCTGCCCGCGCTGCCGCCGCTGCGCGGCCTGTTCGAGTCGTCGATGGCGCTGCTGATGCTCGCGCTGCTGCCGGGCCTGTTCGCGGCGGGCTGCCTGCTGCCGCACGTGCTGGCGGCCCGCTGGGCGCCTCGGCGCCGTGCCCGCGCGCTGGTGCGGCTGCGGCCCCATGCGCTGGCGCTACTGGTGGCGGCGTCGGCCGGCTATGGCGTCTGGATGCTGCCGATCGCCATCGACCTGTCGCGGATGGCGTGGCCGCTCGGGGTGGCGCGCGACGTGTCGGTCTGCGCGGCCGGGCTGGCCGCCGCGCTGGCCGTGCGGCTGGCGCCGTGGCCGCTGGTGTTGTTTTTTGGCGGCAACCTGGTCTGGATGGGCCTGACTTTTGGCATCCTGTTCGTCGACGCGCCGGCGCGGCTCTGCGCCAGCTACCTGCTGGACGACCAGCGCGTGGCTGGCGCCGGGTTGATCGTCTTGTCGCTGGGGTTGGGGGGCTGGCTGCTGGCCTGGGCCGCGCGGCAGGCGGATGCCGCGCCATCGGCCGGAATGCGAAAAAAACTAAAGAAAGCGGGCAGGCTGCCGATAAAGGCGGCCAACGAGAAGTGTCATCACAAGACGGGGCCTGACCAGAGCCCCGCTTGATCGGCAGCGCGCGGCGCGTCCGCGCGGGCCATTTGATAGGGGCGAGCGCATGCTGAGAAGAATCAAGGCGGAACAGCTACAGATTGGCATGTTCGTGGCAAGGCTGGGCGGGCCGTGGATGAACCACCCGTTCTGGCGGTCGCGGTTCCTGGTCACCAGCGACGAGCAGGTGGAGCAGATCCAGTCGGCCAACGTGCAGGACGTCTGGATCGACATCCTCAAGGGCCGCAACCTGCCCACGCCGGCCACGCCGGAGACCATGGAGGCCGACGCCGGCGACGACGCGCCCGAGGCCAGCTTCGAGGACGAGCTGGAACGGGCGCGCGAGCTGATCAAGACCGGCCGCGCGCTGATCGGCAACCTGTTCAACGACGTGCGCATGGGCCGCGCGCTGGAAACCCACGGCGCGCTGCTGCTGGTGGATTCCGCATCGACGTCGCTGTCGCGCCATTCCCAGGCGCTGCTGGCTATGGCCCGGCTCAAGGCCAAGGACGACTATTCCTACCTGCACGCGTTCTCGGTTTGCGCGCTGATGATCGCCGTCGGCCGCAACCTGAAGCTGCCCGACGGCGAGGTGCGCGAACTGGGGCTGGCCGGGCTGGTGCACGACATCGGCAAGCTGACGCTGCCCGACGCGCTGCTGCTCAAGGCGGGCGACCTGTCGCCGGCCGAGGAGGAGCAGATGCGGCGCCACCCGTCGGCCGGCTATCGCATCCTGAACGAGGCCCGGCTCTACACGAACATCCCGCTCGACGTCTGCGTGCACCACCACGAGCGCGTGGACGGCCGGGGCTACCCGTTCGGGCTGCTGGAGCACGAGATCAGCATCCACGCCAAGATCGCGGCCATCTGCGACACGTACGATTCGCTGACGTCGCCGCGGCCGAACCACCAGGCGTGGTCGCCGGCGCGGGCCATGGAGTACATCGCCGTGCGCGTCGACACGCTGTTCGACCGCCGCGTGTTCAAGGCGTTTACGCGCACCATCGGCATCTATCCGCTGGGCACGGTGCTGCGGCTGCGCTCGGGCCGGCTGGCCGTGGTCTGCGGCAAGAACGAGGGCGAACCGCTGCGGCCGCGCGTGATGGTGTTCTACTCGGTGACCGATTCGAAGCCGCTGCCGCCCGAAGTGCTGGACCTGTCGCACGACGACGACACGGTCATCGCCTTCGAGGACGCCAAGCAGTGGGGCTTCAGCGACGACCAGTTGATGGCGATGTACGCGCCCCACGCCAGGTAGGCCGGGCCGGCGGCGGGCCGGGCAGGGCGGTGGTAGTAAACTCGGGGCTTGTCCGGTCCGACCGATTGCATTCTCCCGATGACATTTGACGCCCTGCTGGACCTGTTCCAGCAACGCATTCCCGCCCATCCCTGGGCACAGATCTCGCTGTATGTGCTGGCGCTGGTGGTGATCGCCGCGCTGTCGCAGTGGCTGGTGGCCCGGGTGGTGGGCCGCGTGGTCTACCGCGTGCTGAGCCTGTCCGGCAACCGCGAATGGGCCGCCGCGCTGATGCGCCATCGCACCTATCGCCGGCTGGGCTACGCGGTGTTCCTGGCCGTGATCACGGTGGGCATCAGCCAGGTGCCTGACCTGGGCAAATTCTCGATCCTGATCGAACGGCTGGCGCACGCCGGCACGTGGGTCAGCATGTTCCTGATGCTGTCCGGCGTGCTGGCGGCCTGGCAGACCGTCTTCGCCAACAGCCGGCGTGCCCAGACGCGGTCCATCAAGGGCTACGTCCAGATTGCCCAGTTGGCCCTGTGGCTGGTCTGCGGCGTGCTGGTGCTGTCGATCCTGATCGACCGCTCGCCGCTGTGGATGCTGTCGGGCATCGGCGCGCTGTCGGCGGTGCTGCTGCTGGTGTTCAAGGACACGCTGCTGTCGCTGGTGGCCAGCACGCAGCTTACGTCGAACGACATGCTGCGCATTGGCGACTGGATCGAAATGCCGCAGTCCAACGCCGACGGCTTCGTGATGGACATCGCGCTGCACACGGTCAAGGTCAAGAACTGGGACAACACCGTGACCACGGTGCCCACGTACAAGCTGTTCTCGGAAAGCTATCGCAACTACCGCCACATGTTCGAATCCGGCGCGCGCCGGATCAAGCGGATGCTGCGGATCGACGCCTCCACGGTGCGGTTCCTGGACGACGACGAGGTGACGGCGCTGATGCGGTTCCGACTGCTGCACGACTACCTGGAGGTCAAGCAGCAGGAGGTGGAGCAGACCAACCGCGCGCTGCTGGGCGAGAACACCGACCCGGTGAACCGCCGCCGGCTGACCAACCTGGGCACGTTCCGGGCGTACGGCATCGCCTTCCTGCGCGCGCACCCCGACATCCACCACGACCTGCTGCTGAACCTGCGCATGATGGAGCCCGACTCGCAGGGCATCCCCATCGAGGTCTACTGCTTCAGCAACCGCACGGGCTGGATGGACTACGAGCGCATCCAGGGCGATATCTTCGACCACCTGCTGGCCATCCTGCCGGAACTGGGGCTGCGGCTGTACCAGGCGCCGTCCGGCGCCGATCTGGCCGGCGTGCGGGAGTTTTCACCCCACGGCGCCCACGCTGCTTTGGCCGCCGCGGCGACAGACCCAGGGGCCAGAGAGCCAACGCAATCGCCGATGGACAGGGCGGATCGGGTGGTTTGAGGGGCGTTGAAACGCCCGGGGCCGCTGGTTTGCTTCCCTCTCCAGCATCGCGGGAGAGGGCCAGCAGTTCAAACTGCGACCAGTCGGCAAGCAGAGCCTCAACGCCCTCTCCCCCAACCCCTCTCCCGCAGGCGGGAGAGGGGAGCCAGACAGCGGGAATTTCAAGCCTGCTAGGTTCAAATCCCGCGCCGGTTTGCTCCCCTCTCCCGCAACGCGGGAGAGGGGCCGGGGGAGAGGGCAAGCGCGTCAAGTTCCGCCAATTTCCAACCCGACCCGCCGTTTTGCTCCCCTCTCCCGCAACGCGGGAGAGGGGCCGGGGGTGAGGGCCAGCAGTCCAAACTGCGATCAGTCGGCAAGCAGAGCCGCAACGCCCTCACCCCCAACCCCTCTCCCGCAGGCGGGAGAGGGGAGCCAGACAGTGGAATTTCAAGCCTGCTAGAAGCAAATCCCGCGCCGGTTTGCTCCCCTCTCCCGCAAGGCGGGAGAGGGGCCGGGGGAGAGGGCGAGCGCGTCAAGTTCCACCAATTTCCAACCCGACCCGCCGTTTTGCTCCCCTCTCCCGCAACGCGGGAGAGGGGTCGGGGGAGAGGGCCAGCAGTCCAAACTGCGACCAGTCGGCAAGCAGAGCCTCAGCGCCCTCACCCCCAACCCCTCTCCCGCAGGCGGGAGAGGGGAGCCAGACAGCGGAATTTCAAGCCTGCTAGAAGCAAATCCCGCGCCCCGTTTTGCTCCCCTCTCCCGCATCGCGGGAGAGGGGTCGGGGGTGAGGGCCAGCGCATCCAATCCCACAAACTCTCAGCCCTTGCGCGGCTTGACCTTCGCCGCGGCCTCCTTGGCGCGACGCCGGGCGGTTTCCACGTCGGCGTCGTAGGCCAGTGCCACCCCCATCCGACGCTTGGTGAACGACTCCGGCTTGCCGAACAGGCGCAGTTCGGTCTGCGGCACGCGCAGCGCCTCGTCGACGCCGTCGAACACGATGCCTTCCGCATCGACTCCGCCATAAATCACCGCGCTGGCGCCCGGCGCACGCAGGCTGGTGTCCACCGGCAGCCCCAGAATCGCGCGGGCGTGCAGCTCGAACTCGTTCTGCCACTGCGAGATCATCGTGACCATGCCGGTGTCGTGCGGGCGCGGGCTGACTTCGCTGAACCAGACCTGCTCGCCCTTGACGAACAGTTCCACGCCGAACAGGCCCTGGCCGCCCAGGTCGGCCGTGACGGCGCGGGCGATGTGCTGGGCGGCTTCCAGTGCCTTCGGGTGCATCGGGTGCGGCTGCCAGCTTTCCACATAGTCGCCGGCCACCTGGACGTGTCCGATCGGCTCGCAGAAATGCGTCTCCACCTGGCCGCTGGCGCCGACGGCGCGCACCGTCAGCAGCGTGATCTCGTAATCGAAATCGATGAAGCCCTCGACGATTACGCGGCCATGGCTGACCCGGCCGCCGGCCATCGCATAGTCCCAGGCCGCCTTGACGCCCTCGGGACCGTCGATCTTGCTCTGACCCTTGCCCGAGCTGCTCATCACCGGCTTGACCACGCACGGGTAGCCAATGCCGCCGTCGATGGCGGCCTGCAGCTCTTCCCGCGAATCACAGAACTTGTACGGGCTCGTGGCCAGGCCCAGGGTCTCGGCGGCCAGGCGGCGGATGCCTTCGCGGTCCATCGTCAGCCGGGCCGCCCGCGCGGTGGGAATCACGCGCACCACGCCGGCGGCTTCCAGCGCTTCGAGCGTCGGCGTGGCGATGGCTTCGATCTCGGGCACCACCAGATGCGGCCGCTCGGCCTCGATCAGGGCCTTGAGCTGATCGCCATCGCTCATCGTGATCGTCCGGGCATGGTGCGCCACCTGCTGGCCGGGCGCGTTTTCGTAACGGTCGACGGCGATGGTCTCCACGCCCAGGCGCTGTAGCGCGATCAGCACTTCCTTGCCGAGCTCTCCGGAGCCGAGCAGCATGACTTTGGTGGCGGAGGGGGAGAGGGGCGTTCCAAGGGTCGTCATGGCGGGGGCTCGCGGGAGGAAGAAAAGACGCGATTGTAGCAAGGCGGTGCGGCGTGGTTGCCTGGGTCGAGGGGCTGGCGCGGATGGTGTGCACGGGGCGGCGGCGGGTGGCGGTTTGCGACGGGCGGGGGCGTAAACGGCAATGTGCCGACGTCTTGCGACGCCGGCACATTGGTCTTCTACTGCTGGGTTACTGCTGGGTTACTGCTGGGTTACTGCTGGGTTACTGCTGAGTACTGGTCAGGGTTCCGGTTCGCCTCCCTCGGTCAGCGGGCCGCCGCAGCCGATTCGGGCGCGGAACCGTCCTTCAGCCAGCCGTGGCTCTTCACGACGTAGCGCTTGCCATTCGGCGCGCCGGCTTCGGTGTAGAAGAACTCGCGTGTCTCCATGTTCACCGCCAGATCGGCCTTGGTCTTGGTGACGGGGTCCTCGAAGACGAAGTGCTTTGTCCCGTTGGCGCCGTCCTGCAACGTCAGCGTGCGCTCGACAGTCCCGGACCTGGTCTTCACCTGGACCGTGGCCGTCGTTCCCTTCACCCGGACGGTGGCACCCGACATCAGCGCACCTTCCCACGCCTTGTCTTCGTCGGACTCGACCGTCAGCGGCACCGGGGCATCCAGGTACCACGTCTCATCGGTCATGTCGTCGATCACGTAGGCCAGGATACCGCCCGCGCCAACCGCGCCCATGATTGCACCGGCCGTGGCACCCGAGTTGGAGCCACCCGAGCCCGAACCGCCTGAGCCGTCCGAACCACCGTCAGGCGTCTTGTCGCCGCCGTCGGAGCCGTTGCCACCGTTCGAGCCGTTACCGCCGTCGGAGCCGTTGCCGTTGCCGTCGGGGCCGTTGCCGTTACCGTCGGGACCGTTTCCGTTCCCGTCCGGGCCGTTACCGTTGCCGTCGGGGCCGTTGCCGTTACCGTCCGGGCCGTTGCCGTTCCCGTCGGGGCCGTTGCCGTTCCCGTCCGGGCCGTTGCCGTTCCCGTCGGGACCGTTACCGTTCCCATCGGGGCCATTGCCGTTACCGTCGGGGCCGTTACCGTTTCCGTCCGGGCCATTGCCGTTACCGTCGGGCCCATTGCCGTTACCGTCCGGGCCATTACCGTTACCGTCCGGGCCGTTGCCATTGCCGTCGGGGCCATTGCCGTTCCCATCCGGGCCGTTGCCATTGCCGTCCGGGCCATTGCCGTTACCGTCGGGCCCATTGCCGTTACCGTCCGGGCCGTTGCCATTGCCGTCGGGACCGTTGCCGTTCCCATCAGGGCCGTTGCCGTTGCCGTCGGGACCGTTACCGTTCCCATCCGGGCCGTTGCCGTTGCCGTCGGGGCCGTTACCGTTGCCGTCCGGGCCGTTGCCGTTCCCGTCGGGACCGTTGCCATTGCCGTCGGGACCGTTACCGTTCCCATCCGGGCCGTTGCCATTGCCGTCGGGACCGTTTCCGTTCCCATCCGGGCCGTTGCCATTGCCGTCGGGACCGTTTCCGTTCCCATCCGGGCCGTTGCCATTGCCGTCCGGGCCATTGCCGTTCCCGTCGGGACCGTTGCCATTGCCGTCGGGGCCGTTGCCATTGCCGTCGGGGCCATTGCCGTTACCGTCCGGGCCGTTGCCGTTACCGTCCGGGCCGTTGCCGTTCCCGTCGGGACCGTTGCCATTGCCGTCGGGACCATTGCCGTTCCCATCCGGGCCGTTACCGTTCCCGTCGGGACCGTTGCCGTTCCCGTCAGGGCCATTGCCGTTCCCGTCGGGACCGTTACCGTTCCCATCGGGGCCATTGCCGTTACCGTCGGGGCCGTTACCGTTTCCGTCCGGGCCATTGCCGTTACCGTCGGGCCCATTGCCGTTACCGTCCGGGCCATTACCGTTACCGTCCGGGCCGTTGCCATTGCCGTCGGGGCCATTGCCGTTCCCATCCGGGCCGTTGCCATTGCCGTCCGGGCCATTGCCGTTACCGTCCGGGCCGTTGCCATTGCCGTCGGGACCGTTGCCGTTCCCATCAGGGCCGTTGCCGTTGCCGTCGGGACCGTTGCCGTTCCCGTCAGGGCCATTGCCGTTCCCGTCGGGGCCGTTGCCGTTTCCGTCAGGGCCGTTACCGTTCCCGTCCGGGCCGTTACCGTTCCCGTCCGGGCCGTTACCGTTCCCGTCGGGGCCGTTGCCGTTTCCGTCGGGACCGTTGCCGTTTCCGTCCGGGCCGTTGCCATTGCCGTCGGGGCCGTTGCCATTGCCGTCAGGGCCATTGCCGTTGCCGTCCGGGCCGTTACCGTTCCCATCCGGGCCGTTGCCGTTGCCGTCGGGGCCGTTGCCGTTGCCGTCGGGGCCATTGCCATTGCCGTCGGGGCCGTTGCCGTTCCCGTCGGGACCGTTGCCGTTTCCGTCAGGGCCGTTGCCGTTACCGTCCGGGCCGTTGCCGTTACCGTCCGGGCCGTTGCCATTGCCGTCGGGGCCGTTACCGTTCCCATCGGGGCCGTTGCCATTGCCGTCCGGGCCATTGCCGTTGCCGTCAGGGCCGTTGCCGTTCCCATCCGGGCCATTGCCATTGCCGTCCGGGCCGTTACCGTTGCCGTCGGGACCGTTGCCGTTGCCGTCCGGCCCATTGCCGTTGCCGTCGGGACCGTTGCCATTGCCGTCGGGCCCATTGCCGTTCCCGTCGGGGCCGTCACCGTTCCCGTCGGGGCCGTTGCCACCGTTGGAACCATTGCCGTCGGTGCCATTGCCGCCGTTCGAGCCGTTACCGTCGTCCGGGGGCACAACGGGTTCTGGACCTGCACGGTCTTGGCTGTTGAAGTTGATCTCGCCGTTATCCCGCTCGACTTGGCTGCCTGAGATGTAGATGCCGGTCCCATTCTCCGATCGGCCGTTGATGTTGATGGTCCCGTTCTCGCTGGCGGTGAGGCCGGGGCTCTGCATGTACACACCGTAGCTGTCGCGGGATTTACCGTTGAAGTTAACCGTGCGGTTGCCGGACACGTTGAGTTGCCCGCCAAGGTATACCCCAGAATTATCGGTCGACGTGCCAGAAATGTTAGCAGTGCCATTGCCACCGATGTTCACCGTCCCGCTGAACATTACCCCATGGTAATAGCCCTTCGACGTGCCGATGACTTCCAGATGGCCGTCGCCAAGGACGGTGAAGTTACTCAGGATAACGCCCATCCCCAGATTCCCATGGCCGACGATCGTCGCGCCACCGATATTCGATGTGCGGCCGTAAAGCTCCACGGCGCCATGAGTGCCGCGAAGTTCCGACGTCGCCGCGATATCGAGGTAGCCGCCGCCCAGGTCGAGGACGGTATCTGTAGTCGATGTCACTCTGCCCTTGCCGGTGCCTTCGCCCGCCCGAATGGTGAGATTGATGGCCTCGCCAGTTGTGGTGATGCGGGTCAGGGAGACATTCCCCTGCGCAATCATCGTGAGGTTGGCCGCGGCACCAGAGGTCTTTGTGATATTCGCTTGCTGCGTGATATTGCCGGCCGCGGGACCCGAGCTGGCGGTGCTGATCATGACGTCCGTGCCGTTGTTCAGCGCGTTGTTGATCGACGTGTTGCTGACCTTGGCTCCGGTGGTGCCCGCCGTAAATCCGTCGCTGACGCTGCCGGTGTAGCCGGAATCCCACGTGGTGATGATGATGTCGGTCGGATCGATCAGCCAGTCACCCGACTTGCCGTTCGGGGCTGCGGCGGTCACGGTGCCGAAGACGTTAAGGTCGTGGGCTGACGTCTCCACGAACCCGCCGTCGCCATGCCGTGCACCGGCATCGACCCGGGCGTTGACACCCACCTGCGTAAAGTTGGCGAAGCCAGCACCGTCCTGCAGCAGCTTGCGCGCTTCGGTGCCTTCGAGCTTGCCCAGCGAATCGCCGCCAAGAATCACCTTGCCGCCAGCCGAGTCGCCCGAGGCGTCGATCGAGGCGCTGTCGAACAGGCCGACGCGGTCGCCGGCCAGCACCACCGTGCCGCCCTGGCCGCCGTTGCGGTTGGAGGCGTCGATGCGGCCGGTCATGACCACGTCGCCGGTCTTGCCAGCATCGGCCACGACCGTGCCGGCGCGGACCACGCCGGACAGGTTCACCACCGTATTGAGCAGCGTGTCCTTGCCGCGTGCCGTAATCAGCACCGTGCCGTCTTGTGCATGGATGTTGCCGCTGTTTTCCGCCAGCGCGTTGGCGGTGGCGTCGTTGAGGACCAGCGAGATGCCCTGGCCGTTGTGCAGGGCCACCGTGGCGCTATCGCCAGCGGCCAGCAGGACTTGGCCGCCCGGGCCGGTCTTGATGTTGCCCCCGTTGCGGACCTGATCGCCCATGAAGGTCACATAGCCTTGGGCGTTGATGGAGCCTTCGTTGATGATGCCGGCCTGCGTGCCGGTGGCGCTCAGTGCCAGCGGGCTGCCGGCCATGAAGGCGTTGGAGTCGATGGACTTGGTGGTGGCCAGCAGCGAGCCGACATTGACCACTGCGCCGCGTCCGAACAGCACGCCGTTGGCGTTCTGGATCAGCACCTGCCCGTTGGCCAGCAGCGAGCCGTGGATATTGGAGGGGAGGCCACCCGTGACGCGGTTCAGCGCCTGGGCCTGTGCGTTGGGCTGGTTGAACTGGACCGTGTTGCCCTGGCCGATGCTGAAGCTGTTCCAGTCGATGACAGCGCGCTGGCTGCCCTGATTGATGGTCATCGTCGAGCCATTGGGCTGCGAGATGGTGGCCTGGCCGGCCACGACGTTGCCCTGGGTCGGGAGTCCTTGGGCACGGGCTTCGTCCATGTCCCAGGCAAACAGGGCGAGGGCGATGGCCGTCATCGCCGATACCACGCCCAGTTGGGGCGATGCCTCCGCAGCGGCGCCTTCACCAGGCGCCTTGCCGCGGCTCTTCACATTTTCCGCAACGGCCACAAGCATGCCGAGATGCTTGCTGAATACGCGGCGATACCGATTCTTGTTCATGGTTGAAACCCAACAGAAGTTGCGACGTGACGCGGCTCGGCTCTGCCTTCAGGAAGGCGGCCGATGCAGGCGTCGTGCGTCAATTCATGGAACGCGAGTTGACCCGCTCTAGCTCGGGATCGGGGGGCGCGCTTACTTGAGCTGCCGCGCGGTCTGTGGTCGTACCGGGTCCCGCGATCTCCTTGATGGCAATGCTAGAAACCTGGGGAAGGGCGGGGAATCGTAGAAACACGAAACACGCAGCGGGGTTGCATGAGAATGTCGCAGCGTCGCGAAGCGACGGGGGTCTGCGCAGAGCCCGGTGAAATATTTCGTAGAACTACGATGACTTGGGAAGTGGAGCCGGGGGCCAACAGATTCTGATTGCCCCTCGGAAAAGGACGATGTGCCGACGTCTTTCGACACCGGCACATCGTTTTCCCTACAGGCAGATGCTAGCTAGTAGCTTCTAGTTGAGAGCCCGCAATTAGCTTGCCGGAGCGGCAGCTTTTGAGGGCGTGCCGTTCTTCAGCCAGCCGTGGCTCTTCACGACGTATCGCTTGCCGTTCGGGGCACCGGCTTCGGTGTAGAAGAACTCGCGTGTCTCCATGTTCACCGCCAGATCGGCCTTGGTCTTGGTGACCGGGTCCTCGTAGACGAAGTGCTTGGTGCCGTTGGCGCCATCCTGCAACGTCAGCGTGCGCTCGACCGTTCCTGTCGATGTTTTTATCTGGACGACGGCCACGTTGCCTTCCAGCTTCACGGCCGCACCCGACATCGCGGCGCCTTGCCAGGACTTGGCTTCATCAACTTCCACTGTCAGCGGTACGGACGTATCGAGATACCAACGGCCCTCGGCCATGTCATCGATCACGTAAGCCAGGATGCCGCCCACGCCGACCGCGCCCATGATCGCGCCAGCGGTGGCGCCGGAGCTGCTCGATCCGCCAGACTGTTCCGGGGCTGACCCGTTACCGTCGGTGATGTTGCCGTCGGGGGTCTTGCTGCCGGTGTCGGTGCCGTTGCCACCTTCGGCGCCGTTGCCACCTTCGGAGCCGTTGCCGCCTTCGGCGCCATTGCCACCTTCGGTGCCGTTACCGCCCTCGGAGCCGTTGCCGCCCTCGGAGCCGTTGCCACCTTCGGTGCCATTGCCGCCTTCGGAGCCATTGCCACCTTCGGAGCCATTGCCACCTTCGGAGCCGTTACCGCCTTCGGTGCCGTTGCCGCCTTCGGTGCCGTTGCCGCCCTCGGAGCCATTGCCGCCCTCGGAGCCATTGCCGCCTTCGGTCCCATTGCCACCTTCGGTCCCATTGCCACCTTCGGTGCCATTACCGCCTTCGGAGCCATTGCCGCCTTCGGAGCCATTGCCGCCTTCGGAGCCGTTACCACCTTCGGAGCCGTTACCGCCCTCGGCGCCATTGCCGCCTTCGGTGCCGTTGCCGCCTTCCGTGCCGTTGCCGCCTTCAGAGCCATTGCCGCCTTCGGAGCCGTTACCGCCTTCGGTGCCATTGCCGCCTTCGGCGCCGTTGCCGCCCTCGGCGCCGTTGCCGCCTTCGGAGCCGTTCCCACCTTCGGAGCCGTTGCCACCTTCGGTGCCGTTACCTTCGGAGCCGTTACCACCTTCGGAGCCGTTGCCACCTTCGGCGCCGTTGCCGCCTTCGGAGCCGTTCCCACCTTCGGAGCCGTTGCCACCTTCGGTGCCGTTACCTTCGGAGCCGTTACCACCTTCGGAGCCGTTGCCACCTTCGGTGCCATTGCCACCTTCGGAGCCGTTGCCACCTTCGGTGCCATTGCCGCCTTCGGAGCCATTGCCACCTTCGGTGCCGTTACCACCTTCGGCGCCGTTGCCACCCTCTGTGCCGTTGCCGCCTTCGGTGCCGTTGCCACCCTCGGAGCTGTTGCCGCCTTCTGTGCCGTTACCACCTTCGGAGCCGTTGCCGCCTTCGGAGCCATTGCCACCGTCGGAGCCATTGCCACCTTCGGCGCCATTACCGCCCTCGGAGCCGTTACCGCCTTCGGAGCCATTGCCGCCTTCGGAGCCGTTGCCGCCCTCGGAGCCGTTGCCACCTTCGGTGCCATTGCCGCCTTCGGAGCCATTGCCACCTTCGGAGCCGTTACCGCCTTCGGAGCCGTTGCCGCCTTCGGAGCCGTTCCCACCTTCGGAGCCGTTGCCGCCTTCGGAGCCGTTGCCGCCCTCGGAGCCATTGCCACCTTCGGAGCCATTGCCGCCCTCGGTGCCATTGCCGCCTTCGGAGCCATTACCGCCCTCGGTGCCATTGCCGCCCTCGGTGCCGTTGCCGCCCTCGGTGCCGTTGCCACCTTCGGAGCCGTTGCCGCCTTCAGAGCCGTTGCCACCCTCGGCGCCATTGCCGCCCTCGGCGCCATTACCGCCCTCGGAGCCATTGCCACCTTCGGAGCCATTACCGCCCTCGGAGCCGTTGCCGCCTTCGGAGCCGTTGCCACCTTCGGAGCCATTGCCGCCTTCGGAGCCGTTGCCACCTTCGGAGCCGTTGCCGCCTTCAGAGCCGTTGCCACCCTCGGCGCCATTGCCGCCCTCGGAGCCATTGCCACCTTCGGTCCCGTTGCCGCCTTCGGTCCCGTTGCCGCCTTCGGAGCCGTTGCCACCTTCGGAGCCGTTGCCACCTTCGGAGCCGTTGCCACCTTCGGAGCCGTTGCCACCTTCGGAGCCGTTGCCACCTTCGGTGCCGTTACCGCCCTCGGAGCCGTTGCCGCCCTCGGAGCCGTTGCCACCTTCGGAGCCGTTACCGCCCTCGGTGCCGTTGCCACCCTCGGCGCCATTGCCGCCTTCGGAGCCATTGCCACCTTCGGAGCCGTTGCCACCCTCGGAGCCATTGCCGCCCTCGGAGCCATTGCCGCCTTCGGAGCCATTGCCGCCTTCGGAGCCGTTGCCACCCTCGGAGCCGTTGCCGCCCTCGGAGCCGTTGCCACCTTCGGAGCCGTTACCACCTTCGGAGCCGTTACCGCCCTCGGCGCCATTGCCGCCCTCGGAGCCATTGCCGCCCTCGGAGCCATTGCCGCCCTCGGAGCCATTGCCACCTTCGGTGCCGTTGCCACCTTCGGCGCCATTACCGCCTTCGGTGCCATTACCGCCTTCGGAGCCATTGCCGCCTTCGGTGCCGTTACCCCCTTCGGAGCTATTGCCACCCTCGGTGCCATTGCCACCTTCGGAGCCGTTGCCTTCGGTGCTATTACCGCCCTCGGAGCCGTTGCCACCTTCGGTGCCATTGCCGCCCTCTGAGCCGTTGCCACCCTCGGTGCCATTACCGCCCTCGGAGCCGTTGCCGCCCTCGGTGCCATTACCGCCCTCGGAGCCGTTGCCGCCCTCGGAGCCATTGCCGCCTTCGGTGCCATTGCCGCCTTCGGAGCCATTACCGCCCTCGGCGCCATTGCCGCCTTCGGTGCCATTACCGCCCTCGGAGCCATTACCACCTTCGGAGCCGTTGCCGCCTTCGGAGCCATTACCGCCCTCGGAGCCGTTACCACCTTCGGAGCCGTTACCACCTTCGGAGCCGTTACCGCCCTCGGAGCCGTTACCGCCTTCGGAGCCGTTGCCACCCTCGGAGCCATTGCCACCGTCGGAGCCGTTGCCACTCTCGGAGCCATTGCCACCCCCGGAGCCATTCCCACCCTCGGAGCCATTGCCACCCTCGGAGCCATTCCCACCCTCGGAGCCATTCCCACCCTCGGTCCCGTCATCCGGATCGTCGGCCCAGGCGTTGGTGTCGTCCAAGTTTGGCAGGTTCACCGTGCCGGCGCCGCGTTCGTTGACGATGGGGCGGTATCCGCCGACGCTGGTGCCGGTGTCCGAGCGGCCCTCGACGTTGATCGTCCCGTGCTGGCTGGCGGTCAGGATGGCGCTCGACTGCCGCGTGCCGAACTGCACCCCGTATCCGCTGCTGGATGTACCCGTGACATTGACGATGCGATTGCCGGAGACTGTGAGGCCGTTCCCGGCGATGTGCACGCCCGATCCTTGTATCGATGTACCGTGAATACTGCCCGTGCCGTTGCCATCGATGAAGAGCTGGGCCCCAGGCGCCACGTAGACCCCGGCGCCCCCGGTGGAGCGGCCGGTGATGTCCAGGATGCCATCGCCCATTTCGCCGTTGCTGTCGATGGCGACGTTGGTCATGATGGCCACGCCCGGGCCGAACTTCGCGCTGCCCTCCAGCGTCAGGCCGCCCACGTGGCGGATCGTGCCGCCGATGTAGACACCGGGGGTAAAGTTGCTGGATGATCGGGTCACGTCGCCCGCCGCGCTCAGGTGGCCGCCGGCGAGGTCGATGCTGCCGCCGTCGATGTGGACGCCGCCGTCCCGGTTGCCGATGCCGGCCCGGATGTCGAGATTCATATGGTGGCCGCTGGCCGTGATGTTGCCGGCCAGCAGGATGTCGCCATCGGCCAGCAGCGTCAGGTTGGCCGTGCGGCCGCCGGTCTTGACGATGTCGGCGCCGCGTTCCTGCGTGATGTTGCCCTTGACCGCGCCGGTGCCGGCGGTGGTGATCGTCACATCGGTGCCGCGGTTCAGGGCGTTGCTGATCGACGTGTTGCGGATGTTTGCCGTGCTGTTGGTTGTCCGAAACTCGTCCAGGTTGCCGGTATGGCCGGCATCCTCGCCCGTGCTGATCGTGATGTCCGTCGGGTCGATCAGCCACGCGCCGGCCTTGCCGTTGGGAGCGGTGGCGCTGATCGATCCGCGCACGTCCAGTCCGAGGCCGGACGTTTCGACAAAGCCGCCGTCGCCGTTGAGCGCGTCTGCCATGACGCTGGCGCCGTCGGCGACCTGTGTCAGGCTGGCGATCGTGACGCCGTCCTGGAGCAGGTTGGCCGTGGGTGTGCCGGACAGCTTGCCGAGGCTGTCGCCCCCAAGGATGACCTGACCGCCGGCGGCGTCGCCCGACGCGTCGATGGTGGCCTGGCCCAGCAGGCCCACGCGATGGCCGGCCAGCACCACGGTGCCGCCCCGGCCGCCCGGCGCGGTGTGCGAGGCGTCGATGCGGCCGGTCATGACCACGTCGCCGGTCTTGCCGGCGTCCGCCACGACCGTGCCGGCACGGATCACGCCGGACAGGTTCACCACGGTATTGAGCAGCGTGTCCTTGCCGCGCGCGGTAATCAGCACCGTGCCGTCCTGCGCGTGGATGTTGCCGCTGTTTTCCACCAGCGCGTTTGCGGTGGCGTCGTTGAGGACGAGGGAAATGCCCTGGCCGTTGTGCAGCGCCACCGTGGCGCTATCGCCGGCCGCCAGGACGATCTGACCGCCGTCGGCGGTGCGGATGTCTCCGGTATTCCGGACCTGATCGCCGACCAGGGTCACAAAACCCTGCGCGCGGATCGCGCCTTCATTGATGATGCCGGCGTGGGTGCCGGTGGCGCCCAGCACCAGCGAATTGCCGGCCATGAAGGCATTGGCGTCGATCGACTTGGTGGTGGCCAGCAGCGCGCCAACGTTGACCACGGCGCCCTTGCCGAACAGCACGCCGTTGGCGTTCTGGATCAGCACCTGGCCGTTGGCCAGCAGGGAACCATGGATATTGGAGGGCAGGCCGCCGATCACGCGGTTCAGCGCCTGGGCCTGCGCGTTGGGCTGGTTGAACTGGACCGTGTTGCCCTGGCCGACGTTGAAAGTGTTCCAGTCGATGACAGCACGCTGGCTGCCTTGATCGATGGTCATCGTATGGCCATTCGGCTGCGAGATCGTGGCCTGGCCGGCCACGACGTTGCCGTGCGTTGGCAGCGCCTGGGCGCGCGCCTCGCCGATGTCCCACGTCAGCAGTGCCAAGGCCACGGCCGTCATGGCCGAAACCACGCCCGGCGGCGCGCCGGAGGGGCTGTCGCCGCCCGCACCCGGTGCCTTGCCTTCGCCCCTGACGTTTTCCGCGACGGCGACAAGCATGCCAAGTCGCTTGCTGAAGATACGGCGATACCGATTCTTGTTCATATATATGTCACCCGACAAAGGTGTGACGTCGCGCGCCGCGTGGGCACGCCGCCCTGTGGCGGCGCCAACGGATTCCGAGGCTGAGCGTCGAACGTCGATGCATGGATGGCGGACGAGCCGCCCTAGCTCGGAATCGGGGCCACGTTCGCTAGCCGGGCCGCAGCGCCACGCGACTGTCGTGGCTGGCGGCGGGAAGGGGCTGCTTCGCTGTGTGGCGGTCGGGGATGACCGGGAAGAGGCTTCTGCGATTCCTTGGCGGCCAATGCTAAAAAGGCGGCCTGCCAGGGGAAATCGCAGAAACGCGAAATCACGGTTTACTTGCTGAAGGGCAAGGGAGGGGGACGGGGTGCCGGAGGATCGACACGCCTGCCTGGGAGAGCTGCGATGGCCGGGCAGGGCGGCGCGGCTGGTCTTCGTACCGGATGACCGTAAACGGCGATGTGCCGACGTCTTGCGACACCGGCACATCGGGTTACCACCGCTGTTATCTAGCCGGTGGTATCAGCGTACCGCGGCTCAGCTCGCGGGGCTGGCAGTGGCCGCGGCTTCGGGTGCCGTGCCGTTTTTCAGCCAGCCATGGCTCTTCACAACGTAGCGCTTGCCGTTCGGGGCACCGGCTTCGGTGTAGAAGAACTCGCGCGTCTCCATGTTCACCGCCAGATCGGCCTTGGTCTTGGTGACGGGGTCCTCGTAGACGAAGTGCTTGGTGCCGTTGGCGCCGTCCTGCAGGGTCAGGACCCGCTCGACCGTCCCGGTGCGTGTCTTCACCTGGACGATGGCAGTCGTGCCCTTCACCTCCACGGTGGCACCCGACATCAGCGCACCTTCCCACGCCTTGTCCTCATCGGACTCGACGGTCAGGGGCACCGGGGCATCGAGGTACCAGCTTGCGCCGGCCAGGTCGTCGATCACGTAGGCGAGGATACCGCCCGCGCCAACCGCGCCCAGGATCGCACCGGCCGTGGCACCCGAGTTGGAGCCACCCGAGCCCGAACCGCCTGAGCCGTCCGAACCACCGTCCGGCGTCTTGTCGCCGCCGTCGGAGCCGTTGCCACCGTTCGAGCCGTTACCGCCGTCGGAGCCATTGCCGTTGCCGTCGGGGCCGTTGCCGTTGCCGTCAGGTCCGTTGCCGTTACCGTCGGGACCGTTTCCGTTCCCATCGGGGCCGTTTCCGTTCCCATCGGGGCCGTTGCCATTGCCGTCCGGGCCGTTACCGTTTCCGTCCGGGCCATTGCCATTGCCGTCCGGGCCATTGCCGTTACCGTCGGGGCCATTGCCGTTACCGTCCGGGCCGTTGCCATTGCCGTCGGGACCGTTTCCGTTCCCATCGGGGCCGTTGCCGTTTCCGTCAGGGCCGTTGCCATTGCCGTCGGGACCGTTTCCGTTCCCATCGGGGCCGTTGCCGTTTCCGTCAGGGCCGTTGCCATTGCCATCGGGGCCATTGCCGTTCCCATCGGGGCCGTTGCCGTTTCCGTCAGGGCCATTGCCGTTGCCGTCGGGGCCATTGCCGTTCCCATCGGGGCCGTTGCCGTTACCGTCGGGACCGTTGCCGTTGCCGTCCGGGCCGTTACCGTTCCCATCGGGGCCGTTGCCATTGCCGTCCGGGCCGTTGCCGTTCCCGTCGGGACCGTTACCGTTCCCATCGGGGCCGTTGCCGTTTCCGTCCGGGCCGTTGCCGTTTCCGTCGGGACCGTTGCCGTTTCCGTCGGGACCGTTGCCGTTCCCATCCGGGCCGTTGCCGTTACCGTCGGGACCGTTGCCGTTACCGTCCGGGCCGTTGCCGTTCCCGTCCGGGCCGTTGCCGTTCCCATCGGGACCGTTACCGTTCCCATCGGGACCGTTGCCGTTACCGTCCGGGCCGTTACCGTTTCCGTCCGGGCCATTGCCATTGCCGTCCGGGCCATTGCCGTTACCGTCGGGACCGTTGCCGTTGCCGTCCGGGCCGTTGCCGTTTCCGTCCGGGCCATTGCCATTGCCGTCCGGGCCATTGCCGTTACCGTCGGGGCCATTGCCGTTACCGTCCGGGCCGTTGCCGTTACCGTCGGGACCGTTGCCGTTACCGTCGGGACCGTTGCCGTTACCGTCGGGACCGTTGCCGTTGCCGTCCGGGCCGTTACCGTTCCCATCGGGGCCGTTGCCATTGCCGTCCGGGCCGTTGCCGTTCCCGTCGGGACCGTTACCGTTCCCATCGGGGCCGTTGCCGTTTCCGTCCGGACCGTTGCCGTTTCCGTCGGGACCGTTGCCGTTCCCATCCGGGCCGTTGCCGTTACCGTCGGGACCGTTGCCGTTACCGTCCGGGCCGTTGCCGTTCCCATCGGGACCGTTGCCGTTACCGTCGGGACCGTTGCCGTTACCGTCCGGGCCGTTACCGTTTCCGTCCGGGCCATTGCCATTGCCGTCCGGGCCATTGCCGTTACCGTCGGGGCCATTGCCGTTACCGTCCGGGCCGTTGCCGTTACCGTCGGGACCGTTGCCGTTACCGTCGGGACCGTTGCCGTTGCCGTCCGGGCCGTTGCCGTTCCCATCGGGACCGTTGCCGTTCCCGTCGGGACCGTTGCCATTGCCGTCGGGACCGTTGCCGTTCCCATCGGGGCCATTGCCGTTACCGTCCGGGCCGTTGCCGTTCCCATCGGGGCCATTGCCATTGCCGTCCGGGCCATTACCGTTCCCGTCCGGGCCATTGCCGTTGCCGTCGGGGCCGTTGCCATTGCCGTCCGGGCCGTTACCGTTTCCGTCCGGGCCATTGCCGTTGCCGTCGGGGCCGTTGCCATTGCCGTCCGGGCCGTTGCCGTTCCCGTCGGGACCGTTGCCGTTACCGTCCGGGCCGTTGCCGTTCCCATCGGGGCCATTGCCATTGCCGTCCGGGCCGTTACCGTTTCCGTCCGGGCCATTGCCATTGCCGTCCGGGCCATTGCCGTTACCGTCGGGGCCATTGCCGTTACCGTCCGGGCCGTTGCCGTTACCGTCCGGGCCATTGCCGTTGCCGTCGGGGCCGTTGCCGTTACCGTCCGGGCCATTGCCGTTGCCGTCGGGGCCGTTGCCGTTCCCGTCGGGGCCGTTACCGTTGCCGTCCGGGCCATTGCCGTTGCCGTCGGGACCGTTGCCGTTCCCATCCGGGCCGTTGCCGTTACCGTCGGGACCGTTGCCGTTACCGTCCGGGCCGTTGCCGTTCCCATCGGGACCGTTGCCGTTACCGTCGGGACCGTTGCCGTTACCGTCCGGGCCATTGCCGTTACCGTCGGGGCCATTGCCGTTACCGTCCGGGCCGTTGCCGTTACCGTCGGGACCGTTGCCGTTGCCATCGGGACCGTTGCCATTGCCGTCCGGGCCGTTGCCGTTCCCGTCGGGACCGTTACCGTTGCCGTCGGGGCCGTTGCCGTTGCCGTCGGGGCCGTTGCCATTGCCGTCGGGACCGTTGCCGTTCCCATCGGGGCCGTTACCGTTCCCATCCGGGCCGTTGCCGTTACCGTCCGGGCCGTTGCCATTGCCGTCGGGGCCGTTACCGTTCCCATCGGGGCCGTTGCCATTGCCGTCGGGACCGTTGCCGTTCCCATCGGGGCCGTTACCGTTCCCATCCGGGCCGTTGCCGTTACCGTCAGGACCGTTGCCGTTACCGTCTGGGCCATTGCCGTTGCCGTCTGGGCCGTTGCCATTGCCGTCCGGGCCGTTACCATTCCCATCGGTGCCGTTGCCACCGCCGTTCGGCACGTATGGCCCGTCCAAGAGGTTGATATCACCGTTCTCCAGTTCCACCAGCCGGCCTTCGATCAGGTGATTGCGGCCTTCCGGCGCGTAGCCGATCAAGTTGCCGGTACCGTTTCCGCTTGCTGTGATCGTGCTGCCCGTTCCGACGCGCACCCCGGCGCCATACGTGCCGCTACCATTGGAGGTACCCGCAGCGTTCATGTTGGCGTTATCGGTGATGCTGACGTTGCCCTCGAAGTAGACCCCTTCGCGGTAACGGGAATTGCCGATAATCTCGGTCGTCGCGTTGCCTGACAAATTCAGCCCGCCATTGAACGCGATGCGCACGCCGGACCCGTTGACGGTGTCGGCGCGGGACGTGCCCGTAACGTTGATCCGAGCATCGTCAGTGGCGTTGATAACGGTCTGGACTCGCACACCGTCCTGGCTTCCCGAGTCGCCGGTCAAGTCGAGGGTAGCGTTGCCCGACATATTCAGGTTGCCTCGCCAAATCACCCCGCCAGTTCCTTCCCCCCGACCGTCGGCAGTCACCTTGCTGTTTCCAGACATGTTCCCGCTTCCGTCGACCACAGTCTCGGCCCAATTTCCAATCGTGCTATTGCCGCGCCCGCTGATATCAAGTGTCGCGTTATCGCTCAGGTCGTACCGGCTTCTGTAGAGCCAGACACCTGCCTCGCTGTTGGATGTGCCGTTAAGGTTGATCGCGGCATTGTCCGAAATGTTGAGTGAAGCTCCTGTGCCCCGGACGCCAAACGATCTGTTCGCGTTGCCCGCAACGTTGATGACGCCATTGCCGGAGGCCGACAAACTGAGGTTATCCAGGTGGACTCCGGAATACGAGTAACTCGTCGTATTGCCAGCTATGCTGACCGAGGCATTGTCGGTAACACTCAGTTTGCCGCGATGCATAATGCCGTCGAGGCTTGTGCTATCCCCGGTAAGGTCCAAGAACGAGTTTCCGGATATCTGAAGGTCGGCTCCTCTGTCGATATAAATACCAGACGCCGTACCGGAAGTGCCGTAGATAACGAGCGTGCCGCCTACTTGCGTCACGGTACCGTTCAGGTACACACCAGTGCTACCGCGGCTGAAGCCGGTGATGAAACCGCCGCCGATATTGGCCAGGTTGCCGTAGAAGACCACTCCGTTGCCAATAGAGGCGCTTGACGCATCCCCGTAAGTAATCAATCGTCCACCATTCAGATCGATGGTTCTGTTGCTTGCCTGGGTGACATTGCCATATCCGCCGCCCATCCCAGCGGTAAGGTTCAGGTTCAGCGCATCGGAGGTGGATGTGATATTGCCGTTGAGGGTAATCGATCCATTTGCCACCAGCGTGAGACTCGCCGCGCCGCCGCCGGTCTTTGTAATGTCGGCACCGGTGTTCTGCACGATGTTCCCGGTCGCCGTACCTGAGCTGCCCGTGGTGATCGTGACGTCGGTGCCTGCGTTCAGGGCGTCGTTGATGGACGTGTTGCGAACCGTGGCGGTGCTGCCCGTGGGCGTGAAGCCTCCCGAGACGCTACCGCTGTAGCCAGCATCGTTACCTGTGCCGATGGTGATGTTGGTCGGATCGATCAACCATTCGCCAGACTTGCCGTTCGGCGCTGAGGCAGTGATCGTGCCCTGGACGTTGAGGTCGTGGGCTGACGTCTCCACGAACCCACCGTCGCCATGCCGTGCACCGGCATCGACCCGGGCGTTGACACCCACCTGCGTGAAGTTGGCGAAGCCAGCACCGTCCTGCAGCAGCTTGCGAGCTTCCGTACCTTCGAGCTTGCCCAGCGAGTCACCACCAAGGATCACCTTGCCGCCGGCCGAGTCGCCCGAGGCGTCGATCGAGGCGCTGTCGAACAGGCCGACGCGGTCGCCAGCCAGTACCACCGTGCCGCCCTGGCCGCCATTGCGGTTCGAGGCGTCGATGCGGCCGGTCATGACCACGTCGCCGGTCTTGCCAGCATCGGCCACGACCGTGCCGGCGCGGACCACGCCGGACAGGTTCACCACCGTATTGAGCAGCGTGTCCTTGCCGCGCGCGGTAATGAGGACCGTGCCGTCTTGTGCATGGATGTTGCCGCTGTTTTCAGCCAGCGCGTTGGCGGTGGCGTCGTTGAGGACGAGGGAAATGCCCTGGCCGTTGTGCAGGGCCACCGTGGCGCTATCGCCAGCGGCCAGCAGGACTTGGCCGCCCGGGCCGGTCTTGATGTCGCCCGCGTTGCGGACCTGATCGCCCATGAAGGTCACGTAACCCTGGGCGTTGATGGAGCCTTCGTTGATGATGCCGGCCTGCGTGCCGGTGGCGCTCAGTGCCAGCGGGCTGCCGGCCATGAAGGCGTTGGAGTCGATGGATTTCGTCGTTGCGAGCAGCGAGCCGACGTTGACCACTGCGCCCCGGCCGAACAGCACGCCGTTGGCGTTCTGGATCAGCACCTGGCCGTTGGCGAGCAGCGAGCCGTGGATATTGGAGGGGAGGCCGCCGGTGACGCGGTTCAGCGCCTGGGCCTGTGCGTTGGGCTGGTTGAACTGGACCGTGTTGCCCTGGCCGATGCTGAAGCTGTTCCAGTCGATGACAGCGCGCTGGCTGCCCTGATTGATGGTCATCGTCGAGCCGTTGGGCTGCGAGATGGTGGCCTGACCGGCCACGACGTTGCCCTGGGTCGGCAGTCCTTGGGCACGGACTTCATCCATGTCCCAGGCAAACAGGGCGAGGGCGATGGCCGTCATCGCCGATACCACGCCCAGTTGGGGCGATGCCTCCGCAGCGGCGCCTTCCCCAGGCGCCTTGCCGCGGCTCTTCACATTTTCCGCTACGGCCACAAGCATGCCGAGATGCTTGCTGAATACGCGGCGATACCGATTCTTGTTCATGGTTGAAACCCAACAGAAGTTGCGACGTGACGCGGCTCGGCTCTGCCTTCAGTAAGGCGGCCGATGCAGGCGTCGTGCGTCAATTCATGGAACGCGAGTTGACCCGCTCTAGCTCGGGATCGGGGGGCGCGCTTACTTGAGTTGCCGCGCGGTCTGTGGTCGTACCGGGTCCCGCGATCTCCTTGATGGCAATGCTAGAAACCTGGGGAAGGGCGGGGAATCGTAGAAACACGAAACACGCAGCGGGGTTGCATGAGAATGTCGCAGCGTCGCGAAGCGACGGGGGTCTGCGCAGAGCCCGGTGAAATATTTCGTAGAACTACGATGACTCGGGAAGTGGAGTCGGGGGCCAACAGATTCTGATTGCCCCTCGGAAAAGGACGATGTGCCGACGTCTTTCGACACCGGCACATCGTTTTCCTACAGGCAGATGCTAGCTAGTAGCTTCTAGTTGAGAGCCCGCAATCAGCTTGCCGGAGCGGCAGCTTTTGAGGGCGTGCCGTTCTTCAGCCAGCCGTGGCTCTTCACGACGTATCGCTTGCCGTTCGGGGCACCGGCTTCGGTGTAGAAGAACTCGCGTGTCTCCATGTTCACCGCCAGATCGGCCTTGGTCTTGGTGACGGGGTCCTCGTAGACGAAGTGCTTGGTGCCGTTGGCGCCGTCCTGCAGGGTCAGGACCCGCTCGACCGTGCCGGTGCGTGTCTTCACCTGGACAATGGCAGTCGTGCCCTTCACCTCCACGGTGGCACCCGACATCAGCGCACCTCCCCACGCCTTGTCCTCGTCGGACTCGACGGTCAGGGGCACCGGGGCATCGAGGTACCAGCTTGCGTCGGCCAGGTCGTCGATCACGTAGGCAAGGATACCGCCTGCGCCAACCGCGCCCAGGATCGCACCGGCCGTGGCGCCCGAGTTGGAGCCACCCGAGCCCGAACCGCCTGAGCCGTCCGAACCACCGTCAGGCGTCTTGTCGCCGCCGTCGGAGCCGTTGCCACCGTTCGAGCCGTTACCACCGTCGGAGCCGTTGCCACCATCGGTGCCGTTGCCACCGTCAGTGCCATTGCCGCCGTCGGAGCCATTGCCACCGTCGGTGCCGTTGCCGCCGTCGGAGCCATTGCCACCATCGGAGCCGTTGCCACCGTCCGCGCCATTGCCACCGTCGGAGCCGTTGCCACCGTCGGAGCCGTTGCCACCGTCCGTGCCATTGCCACCGTCGGAGCCGTTGCCACCGTCGGAGCCGTTGCCACCGTCGGAGCCGTTGCCACCGTCGGAGCCGTTGCCACCGTCGGAGCCGTTGCCACCGTCGGAGCCGTTGCCACCGTCGGAGCCGTTGCCACCGTCGGAGCCGTTGCCACCGTCCGTGCCATTGCCACCGTCGGAGCCATTGCCGCCGTCGGTGCCGTTACCACCGTCGGAGCCGTTGCCACCGTCCGCGCCGTTACCGTCCGGGCCGTTGCCGTTGCCATCGGTAGGCGCGACGCGATCGCCGGTCAGGATGTGGATGGCACCGTTTCCGTTTACCCGCATGCGGCCTTCTAGCGCGTGGTCGCGGCCGTCGGGGGCGGCGCCCGTCAGGACGGCAGTACCGTTGCCGTTCACGGTAATGTTGCTGGTGGTGCCCACGCGCACGCCGATGCCCGCGTCACCGCCACCGCTGGAGGTGCCGGTAGCGTTCATGTAGGCGTTGTCGGTGATGTTGACGCCACCCTGGAAATGGACCCCTTCGCGGTACCGCGAATCGCCAGTGATGTCGGTCTTCACGTTTCCAGAGAGATTCAGGCTGGAGTTGGATGCGAAGCGCACGCCGGCTGAGGTGGCGGTGTTGGCGCGCGACGTGCCCGAAACGTTGATTCGAGCATCGTCAGTGGCGTTGATGACGGTTTGGATCAGTACGCCGTCCTGGGTATCCGACTGGCCGGTCATGTCGACGGTCGCGTTTCCCGACATATTCAACGTACCTTGCCAACGTACACCGGCGGCCTTGGGTCCGTCGCCGTTGACTGTCAGCTTGCTGTCTCCGGACATGGATCCTTGGCCAAGGATAGCCACGCCGGCCCATTCGGGATTCGTTCCGTTACCGCTGCCGCTGAGATTCAGCGTGGCGTTGTTCTGAAGGTCATACCGAAGTGTGTCGAACCATATGCCTGACTCGTTGTTCGATGTACCGGTGAGGTTCACCGCGCCGTTGTCCGAGATATTGATAGACGTCGGACCGCAGGCTCGAATACCTTCCGCGTAGTTGCCTACGCCGGTAATGTTGACGACCCCGTTGCCCGAGACCGAGATGCTGCTGGTCGCGTAATTGCCACCCAGGATCGTCACGGCTTGCGAGTCGATTCCTGAGCCCGTGGAGCGGCCTTCGATATCCAGCGAGGCGTTGTTGTTGACTGTAATCTTGAGCGTGTTGAGACGAATGCCCGAGTACAAATTGCCCGTCGTGTTGCCAATCAAGCTGACGGCGGCATCATCATTGAGGGTAAGAACGCCGCGGTGCATGATGCCGTCGTAGCCGCCACCGTCCCCATTGATGACCAGTTGCGAGCCTCCGGAGATCGTAAGGTTGGATCCGTTGTCAATATAGATGCCGGTCTGCGAGCGGGAACTGCCATAGATGGAGAGGCTGCCACCCACCTGCGTCAGGGCGGTGTTCATATACACGCCAATGCTGCCGGCGCTAAAGCCCGTAATGGTGCCGCCGCCGATATTTGCCAGGGTGCCGCTTATGTTGATGGCATGGCCGCTTGAGGCGCTTGTCGTGTCCCCGTACGCCGTTAACCGTCCGCCATTCAAGTCGATGGTTCTGCCGCTTGCTTGGAAAACGGTGCCATATCCGCCGCCCATCCCCGAGGTCAGATTCAGATTCAGCGCATCGGAGGTGGACGTGATATTGCCGTTGAGGGTAATCGATCTGTTTGCCACCAGCGTGAGATTCGCCGCGCCGCCGCCGGTCTTTGTAATGTCGGCACCGGCGCTCTGCACGATATTCCCGGCCGCCGTACCTGAGCTGGCCGTGGTGATCGTGACGTCGGTGCCTGCGTTCAGGGCGTCGTTGATGGACGTGTTGCGAACCGTGGCAGTGCTGCCCGTGGGCGTGAAGCCGCCCGAGACGCTACCGCTGTAGCCAGCATCGTTACCTGTGCCGATAGTGATATCGGTCGGATCGATCAACCATTCGCCAGACTTGCCGTTCGGCGTTGAGGCGGTCACCGTGCCTTGGACGTTGAGGTTGTGAGCCGAGGTTTCCACGAACCCGCCATCGCCATGCCGTGCACCGGCATCGACCCGCGCGTTAACGCCCACCTGCGTAAAGTTGGCGAAGCCAGCACCGTCCTGCAGCAGCTTGCGCGCTTCGGTGCCTTCCAGCTTGCCGAGCGAATCGCCACCAAGGATCACCTTGCCGCCAGCCGAGTCGCCCGAAGCGTCGATCGAGGCGCTGTCGAACAGGCCGACGCGGTCGCCGGCCAGTACCACCGTGCCGCCCTGGCCGCCGTTGCGGTTCGAGGCGTCGATGCTGCCGGTCATGACCACGTCGCCGGTCTTGCCGGCGTCGGCCACGACCGTGCCGGCGCGGACCACACCGGACAGGTTCACCACCGTGTTCAGCAGCGTGTCCTTGCCGCGCGCGGTAATGAGGACCGTGCCGTCTTGTGCATGGATGTTGCCGCTGTTTTCCGCCAGCGCGTTGGCGGTGGCGTCGTTGAGCACCAGCGAGATGCCCTGGCCGTTGTGCAGCGCGACCGTGGCGCTATCGCCAGCGGCCAGCAGGACTTGTCCGCCCGGGCCGGTCTTGATGTCGCCCGCGTTGCGGACCTGGTCGCCCATGAAGGTCACATAGCCTTGGGCGTTGATCGAACCTTCGTTGATGATGCCGGCCTGCGTGCCGGTGGCACTCAGTGCCAGCGGGCTGCCGGCCATGAAGGCGTTGGAGTCGATGGACTTGGTGGTGGCCAGCAGCGAGCCGACATTGACCACTGCGCCGCGTCCGAACAGCACGCCGTTGGCGTTCTGGATCAGCACCTGCCCGTTGGCGAGCAGCGAGCCGTGGATATTGGAGGGGAGCCCACCCGTGACGCGGTTCAGCGCCTGGGCCTGTGCGTTGGGCTGGTTGAACTGGACCGTGTTGCCCTGGCCGATGCTGAAGCTGTTCCAGTCGATGACAGCGCGCTGGCTGCCCTGATTGATCGTCATCGTCGAGCCGTTCGGCTGCGAGATGGTGGCCTGGCCAGCCACGACGTTGCCCTGGGTCGGCAGTCCTTGGGCACGGACCTCATCCATGTCCCAGGCAAACAGGGCGAGGGCGATGGCCGTCATCGCCGATACCACGCCCAGTTGGGGCGATGCCTCCGCGGCGCTGCCTTCACCCGGCGCCTTGCCGCGGCTCTTCACATTCTCCGCAACGGCCACAAGCATGCCGAGATGCTTGCTGAATACGCGGCGATACCGATTCTTGTTCATGGTTGAGAAACCCAACAGAAGTTGCAACGTGACGCGGCCCGGTTATGCCGCAGGAAGGCGCGGCCGAAGTGGGGTCATGCGTCAATTCATAAAGCGCGAGATGACTCGCTCTGGCTCGGGAATCCGGGGGGCGCGCTTGCTGAACATGCCGCGCGGGTTGTGGACGTACCTGGTCCCCGCGATTTCCTTGATGGCAATGCTAGGAATCTGGGTAGGGGCGGGGAATCGTAGAAATACGAAAGGTGCCTCCAAGTTGCGAGAAAAGACCTCGCCGTAGTCCACGGACAAGCTTCCGAACGACTCTCAGATGTACGAACTCGTAGAACTACGATGGAAATGGGAAGGGGAGGCGAAGAAGGGCGACGCCGACCGTCTCAGGAAACGGCCGACGCGCGTGCGCAAGGCGGGGAATGCAGAGCGCCCGGCAGAACCGGGCGCGGAACCGGACCGACGGGCGATCTGGTAATCAGACGATCAAGCGATCAGACGATCAAGCGATGGAACGTTCAGTAGGCGATCTTGGCGCTCAGGCTGATGGCGCGCGGATCGGCCGGCTGGATGTAGTTCTCGTACTGGAAGCCCCAATAGCGCTTGTTGGTCAGGTTGGTCAGCGCGGCGCGCAGCGTCAGGTCCTTGCCGGCCACGCGCGTGTTGTACGTGGCGCCGAGGTTGAACACCGTGTAGCCGCCCAGCGTGGCCGTGTTGGAGGCGTTGAGCTTGGTCGGGCCGGTGTACTTGCCATCCACGCCTACTTTCAGGCCCGGCACGAACGGTACGCGGTATGCCACGCGGCCGGTCAGCAGGAAGTTGGGCGCGCCCGCCACGCGGTTGCCGATGTTGGTGTCGCCCTCGGTGTACTCGCTATGCAGCAGCATCGTACTTCCGCCAATTTCCCACTGCGATCCGATGCGCGACGACGCGGCCAGTTCCAGGCCCTGGTAGACCGACTGGCCGTCCTGCACGAACGACGGCAGCACGCCGGCGCCGTTGTCGCGCGTGAATTCGCTGCGGCGCTCGATGCGGAACAGCGCGGCCGTGGCGTTCCACTTGCCCTGGTCGGTCTTCACGCCCACTTCGTACTGGCGGCTCTTGGCCGGGGTCAGGCCCTGGCCGGCATTGAGGTAGGTGCTGCCCACCACGCCGCCGCCGTCGAACGATTCCACGTAGCTGCCGTAGAACGTGGTAGACGCCCACGGCTTGTACATCAGCGCGGCCGTCGGCGAGACCAGGCCGTTCTTGGTGTAGCTGGTGTTGCCCACGCCGTTGGCGTTGTAGCTGTTCTGCTCGAAGTTGGTCACGCGCAGGCCGGCCAGCACCGACCACTGGTCGTTCAGGTGCATGGTGTCGCTGACGAACGCGGCCTTCTGCGTGGTATCGCCGGCGCGGTACTTCTGGAATGCGGTCTGGCTCCAGTAGACGCCCGTGTACGGGCCGTAGATGTTGCCGTCGGCCAGCGAGAAGTTGTTGTAAGCGTTGCTGCTGAAGCGGTCGATCTGCTTCTGCCAGCTCAGGCCGGCCACCAGTTCGTGGCGGAAGATGCCGGTGCGGAACTTGCCCTCGACCATCGTCGTCCAGTTGCTGAACTGCTGGCTTTCGGCGCCGTCGTAGCGCGAGCTGGTGTAGTCGCCCGATGCATCGGTCAGGAACAGCGTGGTCTCGTTGCGGCTGCGGGACTGCTTGCTGAAGCTGTAGCTGGTGCTGACCGTCCAGTCCGGGTTCAGGTTGTAGCGCAGGCCGGTCTGGTAGAACTGCAGATTCGAGTAGAAGTGCGTGTCCGGGCCGCCCAGCAGGCCGCCGCGGCCGCTGATGACGCCGGGAAGCTGGCCGTTGGTGATGCCGCCGGTATAGAACGACGGCGTGGCGCCCCACGTGTTGCGGTCCTGGTAGATGCCGTCGAACGTCCAGGTCAGGTCGCGCGTGATACGGGCGTCCAGGCCCAGCGACACCGAGTTGCGGTTCAGCCCGACGGCGTTGGACGGCTTGCCTTCCTCGTGCGTCAGGTTCAGGCGGTAGCCGAACATGTTGTCGGGGCCGGCGCGGCCGCCCACGTCCACGTGCTCGCTCCAGACGTGCGACGAACGGTAGCCCACTTCCACGCTGGCCGTGAACTGGTCGGTCGGACGCTTGGTGACGTAGTTGATGGTGCCGCCGGGGTTGCCAAAGCCGTACATGAAGCCGTTCGGGCCCTTCAGCAGCTCCACCTGCTCAAGCTGCTCGTAGGGCAGGGTCAGGCCATAGCTGATGAACGGCATGCCGTTGATCTTGTACGCGTTGCGCCAGTCCAGTTGCAGGCCGCGCACGGTGGTGTAGGCCGCCCAGGCGTTGTTGCCGTTGCTGTTGTCCGAGACCGAGGCGTCGTTGAAGAACACGTCGCCGATCTTGGCCACCTGGCGGTCGGCCATGTCCTCGCTGCCCACCACGGTCGTCGAGAACGGCGTGTCGAGCTGCGTGCGGCTGCCCAGCGCGCCGCCCGACGCCTTCTTCTGCAGTTGGGGGCCGACGTCGACATCCTGCCGCGCGCTCACGGTCACCGACGGCAGCGCCTGGTCGGCGGGCGCCGTCTGGGCCAGCACGGTGCCGCACAGCGGAAAACCGGCCAGCACGGCGGCACGGGCAAAAGCGGCGATGGGACGAACGCGCGAAGGCGCGGAAGGCCGGCGGCGGGCCGGCGACGGGCAGGACGTCATGACAGGAATGGCTCTTATTGGAAATGTAGACACAAATGCGAACGATTCGCATTTGTGTGGCAGGGCGGAATAATGCGGCCCCGGCCATTGAGGCGTCAAGCGCCGCGCGGGTCGGGCGCCGTTTCCAGGCCGTTTTGGTGTGTTATTTCCAACAGATGGCCGTGTCGATACGATTTCGACACATTGTTGCGGCGACGATCAACAATGCTTGAATGCGTCGATATGGCGTTAAAGCCACATCCACGCACAGATGCAAAGCCAACGACTACCGCGTCGGCGTCAGCGCCACCTCGATGGCATCCATCAGCTCCTGCAGCCGCAGCGGCTTGCCGCAGACCGCGTCGAAGCCCGATTCCATGGCGGCGCGGCGGTCCTGCTGCCGGGTGAACGCGGTCAGCGCCACGGCCGGCACGCGCGGCAGCACCTCCACGGCCTCGCGCACGCGGATCTCGCGGATCAGGTCGTTGCCGTCGCGGCCGGGCAGGCCGATGTCGCTGATGACGAGGTCGGGCACCGCCTGCTGCACGGCGTCCAGCGCCTCGTCGCAGTCGCGCGCCGTGCGCACCCGGGCGCCGTAGTCAACCAGGATGGCCGACAGCGCGGCGGCAGCGTCGGCGTCGTCTTCCACGATCAGCACGTCCAGCGCCGTCAGCGGCACCGACTGCTTGAGCGCCGGCTTTTCCTGGGCCGGCAGCATTTCGGCCGGCGCGGTCGGCATCAGCGGGATCACTACCTCGAAGGTGGCGCCCAGGCCCACGCCGGCGCTGGACGCCTGCACGGTGCCGCCATGCATCTCGGCCAGGTGCTTGACGATGGCCAGCCCCAGGCCCAGCCCGCCGTGCTTGCGCCGGTTGGCGTCCTCGCTCTGGGTAAAGCGGTCGAACAGCAGCGGCAGGAATTCCTGCGGAATGCCGCGGCCGTTGTCGATCACGCGCAGATGCAGGTTGTCGGCGTCCGACGACAGCTCGATCTGCACCGTGCCGTCCTCGGGCGAGAACTTGATTGCGTTGGACACCAGGTTCCACAGGATCTGCTGAAAGCGCGCGGCGTCCAGCCAGGCGGACATCGCCACGGTCGGCGCCAGCCGCAGGTCCAGCGTCACGTGGCGCTCGGCGGCCTGGGTCTGCATCGTGTCCACGGCGCTGCGCACCAGCTCGGGCAGGTTCACGCGCTCGCGTTCCAGCTTCATCTTGCCGACGTTCAGCATCGACACGTCGACCAGGTCGGCCACCAGCCGCCGCTGGATGGCGATGTTGCGCTCCACGGCGGCCAGCCCGCGGCGGCCTTCCTCGGAGTCGATATGGCGCGCCAGCACGTGGGTCCAGACGGAAATCACGTTGAGCGGGTTGCGCAGTTCGTGCGACAGGATGGCGATGAAGTCGTCCTTCATCCGGTTCAGCCGCTCCACGGCGGCCCGCGCGGCCTGTTCGCGCTCGATCAACTGCTCGCGCTGGCGTTCCAGGTTGACGTGGTCGGTGATGTTCGACACCACGGCCACCTTCACGCCGGTTTCCAGCACGGCGGAGATGCTCCATTCCAGGTGCATGGTCTCGCCGCGCGCGTCGCGCAGCGGGAACGTGCCCTGCCAGCCGGTCTGGCCCGTGTGGCCGGTGGCCTCGGCCACCTTCTCGCGGAACTCGGGCGGGGCGAACGCGGCCACGGGCTGGCCCACCAGCTCGGCCTCGGGCCGCCCCAGCATGGTCAGCATGGCCGGGTTGACGTCGACGAACCGCCCGGCCAGGTCCAGCGTGCAGATACCGCCGATGGCCTGGTGGTAGATCGCGCGGAAGCGGGCCTCGCTCTCGCGCATGGACCGCTCGGCCGCGCTGGCGCGCAGCAGCGACGCGATGGTAGCCACCAGCACGCCCGGCTCGGCCGGATGGATCAGGTAGGCGCTGGCGCCGGCGTCCAGCCCGCGCACCTTGTCGTAGTCGGCCACGTAGGTGGCGGACAGGTGCACCACGGGCACGGTGGCCGTCTCGGGCCGGCTGCGCAGCGAGCGGCAGACCTGGAAGCCGTCGATGTCGGGCAGGTTCACGTCCAAGACCACAGCCGACACGCTCAGGTCGGCCCGCTGCAGCGCCTCCTGGCCGCTCTCGGCCTCGATGGTGCGATAGCCGGCCGCCGTCAGCACGCGCACCGTGGCGTAGCGCGTGACCGGGTTGTCGTCCACCACCAGCACCAGCGGGCTGGCCTGGGGGGCGGGGCGGGTGTCGCGATGGTCATCCGGCATGGTGGTCTCCGGCGGCTGCCGCCGGCCGCGCCGGCAGTTCCAGGTCGGCGGCCGGGAACGTGGTGGGCAGCGTCACGAAGAAGCGCGATCCCACGCCCACCTGGCTCTCGAAGCCCACGTGGCCGCCCAGCAGTTCGGCCAGCCGCTTGGACAGCGCCAGGCCCAGGCCCGATCCCCGGTAGCGCCGCTGCAGCGGCGAATCGATCTGCACGAAATCCTGGAACACCTCGCAGTGAGATTCTGGCGGGATGCCGATGCCGGTATCGCGCACCGAGAACGTGATCGTGCCCGGCGCCTCGCAGGTGGCCGCGATGCGCACCTCGCCGCTGGGCGTGAACTTCAGCGCGTTGGAGATGTAGTTGCGCAGGATCTGCGACACCTTGCGGTCGTCGCTGAACAGCTTCGGCACGCCGTGCGGCTCCTCGAAGATCAGCGACACGTCGGGGTTGGTCAGCACGGGCTTGAACATGCCGCGCAGCGCGTCGAACAGCGCGACCATGTCGAACCAGGCGGGCGACACGTCCACGCGGCCCGCTTCCAGCCGGGCCAGGTCCAGCAGGTCGTTGACCATCTCGGCAAACTCGGCCGCCGTGTCGCGCACGAACTTGACCTGTTTTTCCTGCTCGGCCGTGAGCGGGCCGTCCACGCGGTCCATCAGCAGCCGCGTGATGCTCTGGATGGACACGATCGGGGTGCGGAACTCGTGGCTCATGTAGGCCAGGAAGCGGCTCTTCAGCTCGGTGGCCTGGCGTAGCTGCTCGGCCTGCATGTCGAGTTCGGAATAGAGCGCCACCACGCCCCGGTTGGTTTCCTCGATCTCGGCGCGCAGCGCCAGCACTTCCTGGTCGCGCGCGTCCAGCGCGGCGCGCAGCGCGGCGATGTCGTCCGGGGTGGCGCGCTGGGCGGGGTCGGAGGCGGGCATGTCTGGCATGGCGGGGAGGTTGTCTGGCAGCGTATCTGAAACGGTCATGGTCAGCGCTCCGCCCGGCGCACCACCACCACGGTGGCGTCGTCGCGGCCGCGGCTGAACTTCCACAGGACGAAGGCGGCCACGATGGCCGGGTCGCGCTGCAGCAGGGTGGGGTCGTCGAACTGCCAGCGCGACTGGATGCCGTCGGAGTGCAGCACCACCAGCGCGTGCTGCGGCCATTCCATTTCCTGCTCCTGCACGGCGCGCACGTGCAGGCCGGCCGTGCCGTTCTGGCTGATCAGCGTGCGGTCGCCGATGCCGGAGATCACGCGGCCGAGGATGTTGCCCGCGCCGGCAAAGCGCACGCGGTGGCTGTTGCGGTCGAGCCGGTAGGCGCCCACGGCGGCCCCGCGCGTGCCGCGCAGCGCGGCGTGGGCGCGTTCCACGTAGGCGCCCGGCGCGGCGCCGTGCCGGACGTCGAACAGGGTCAGCGCGGCCATGGCGGCGTCGGCGGCGTCGGGGCCGTGGCCCAGCCCGTCCACGACCACCACGTCGGCGCGGTCATCCTGCACGGCCACGCTCCAGCCGTCGCCGCTGACGCGCTCGCCCGGCGCGGCCAGGCAGACCGCGCCCACGGCAAAGCCGCCGTTGGGACGGCGCGGGCGGTCGCCGGGCTCGCGGTCGCGGTAGAAGCGGGCCAGGATCAGGCTGCCGTCGCCGGCGCGCGTATGGACGTCGAAGTCGTCGGCCATGCGGCGCACCGCGCCCAGGCCCTGGCCGGCGCTGCCAGCCGTGGAAAACCCGTCGCGCATGCACGCTTGCAGGTCGGCCATGCCGGGGCCGTCGTCGATCGACAGCAGCTCGATGGCCAGCGTGCCGGCCAGCTCGCGCGCGGCCAGCAGCAGGCGCCCGCCCGTGGCGTGGCGCAGCAGGTTGTTGCCCAACTCGTTGACGGCCAGCGCCAGCTTGCCGGCCTGCGTGGCGTCGAAACCCAGGCGGGTGGCCATCTCGGCGGCATGCCGCCGGGCCTCGCCCACGCGGCTGGGGTCGCCCATCGGCACGGCCAGGTGCGGCCCGTGGTTCCTACTTCCACCGAGTGATGCTGACACAGGTTCCCTCGCCAACTTGAGTCCGGATCTGGAAGTCGTTGACCAGCCGGCGCGCGCCGGACAGGCCCATGCCCAGCCCGCCGCCCGAGGTCCACCCGTCGACGAGCGCCTGCTCGACGTCGGGAATGCCCGGGCCCCGGTCCTCGAAATGCAGGCGCAGCCCGCGCCGCATGCCCTCGGTCAGCAGCTCCCAGCGCATTTCGCCGCCGCCGCCGTACACCATCGTGTTGCGGGCCAGCTCGCTGGCCGCCGTAATCATCTTAGTCTGCTCCACCAGCGAGAACTTCAGCTGCGACGTCAGGGTGCGCACCACGGCGCGGGCCTGGACGATGTCGCGTTCGTCGCGGATGGGGGCGCTACCGGTCTGGGCAAGGTCGGTCGTCACGTCAGGCCACCTGCGCGGCGGCATCCAGCATCGCCATCCCGCGCTCCACGTTGAGCGCGGTCTTCACGCCGCCGAGCGACAGGCCCAGCTCTACCAGCGTGATGGCCACGGCGGGGCGGATGCCGACCACGACCGTGGTGGCGCCGAGAATACGGCTGATGTCCGAGATGCTCACCAGCATGCGGCCGATGAACGAGTCGACCATTTCCAGCGCCGAGACGTCGATCAGCACGCCGTGCGCGCCGGATTTCTCGACCATCGTCGCCAGGTCTTCCTGAAGCTGCAGGGCCGTCTGGTCCTGCATGTCGATCTGGATGGTCACGAGCAGGTTCTTGCCCATCCGCAAGATTGGAATGCGTTCCATGGCAGGGGTGGCGGCGATCAGTTGGCGTTGCGGGACACGATGTGACCGGACATGCGCATGGCGGTGCCCAGCGCGTCGGCCAGCGTCGATTTGGTGATGATTCCCTGCAGGTCGATGCCCAGGTGCACGATGGTCTGCGCAATCTGCGGCCGGATGCCGCTGATGATGCTCTCCGCGCCCATCAGGCGGATGGCCGTGACGGTCTTCATCAGGTGCTGGGCCACCAGCGTGTCCACGGTGGGCACGCCGGTGATGTCGATGATGGCCAGCGCCGAGCCGGTTTCCACCAGCCGTTCGAGCAGCGTTTCCATCACGATCTGGGCGCGGCTGCTGTCCAGCGTGCCGATCACGGGCACCGCCAGCACGCCGTCCCAGAGCTTGATCACGGGCGTGGACAGCTCCATCAGCTCGTGCTGCTGGCGCACGATGATGTCCTCGCGCGTCTTCTGGTAGGTGGAAACGGTCCACTGCGCCATGCGGTCGGCCAGCGACGACATCAGCCAGATCACGTCGATCTGGCCTTCCACGCCGCTCGACTGGCGCTGCAGCGCGTCGAAGATGGGCCGCTTGAGCGCCAGCACGAAGCCGCTCGTCACGTCGGCCGTCTCGCCCTGTGCCGCGCGGTTGCGCGACAGCGCGGCCAGCGCCTCGCGCAGTTCGGTCCAGGCGCCGGCGCTGAAGTTGCCCGGTTCGCCGTTCGCCCGCAGCCCGGCGTCCAGGGCGCGGAGGATGCCCTGCTGTTCGATCGCCACGTTCTGCGTCAGGCCGCGGCCTTCGGCATAGATGTGGTACTCCTCGGTCCAGCCACGCATGATGGTGTCTTGTTCCTGACGCAGGAGGTCGGCAAGACGCTGGTTTTCGGTGCGCATGGGCAGTTGCTCAGATGGGTTGGCTCGGATGGATGGAATATGGCCGACGCAAGGACCGCGCCGGCCGGAGATGAATCTCCCCATTCTAGGAGAGATTGATAGCTCACACTATCGGCGGGCGGCTGATTGACGGCGGATCAAAATTAAGCATATTGCGATGTCGATAGTAACCGGCGCCGGCCCGGCTGTGAGAAACCGCCGACACCGGAACGGGATTGGCCCGGCTGCCGCGTCCGGCCGGCGCGCCCTAGGCTGGGAGCATCGGGCAGGACACGGTGTTCGGGGGAGGGGCGAGCTTGGACTGGTTGGACGTACTGCAATGGCCGGCGATGGCCATCACGGTGCTGGCGACATGGCTGGTCGGCAGCGAGTCGGCGGGCCGCCGCAAGGCCGGGTTCTGGTGCTTCCTGGTCAGCAACGCGATGTGGGTGGGCTGGGGCTGGCACACCGGCGCCTGGGCGCTGGTGGTGCTGCAGTTTGCGCTGGCGGTGCTGAACATCCGCGGCCAGGCCAAGGCGGACAAGGCCGAGCGCGCCCGGCAGGGCGGCAAGGCGGACCGGGAGGGCGCGCCGGGCTAGCCGGCTGGTCGGGAACATGGCGGAGATGGCTTCAGACCTGATCGTGGCAAGGCCGGAGGGGCTGTACTGCCCGCCCGGCGACTTCTATATCGATCCCTGGCGGCCGGTGGCGCGCGCCGTCATCACCCACGCCCATTCGGACCACGCCCGGTTTGGCCACGGCAGCTACCTGTGCGCCGCGCCCGGCCGGGGCGTGCTGCTGGCCCGGCTGCCCGGCATCACGCTGGACACGCTGCCGTACGGCCAGCGCATTACCCACCACGGCGTCACGCTGAGCCTGCATCCGGCCGGCCATGTGCTGGGATCGGCGCAGGTGCGGCTCGAACACGGCGGGCGGGTCTGGGTGGCGTCCGGCGACTACAAGGTCGAGTTCGACGGCACCTGCGACGCGTTCGAGCCCGTGCGCTGCGACACCTTCATCACCGAAAGCACGTTCGGCCTGCCGATCTACCGCTGGCAGCGCCAGGCCACGCTGATGGCCGAGGTCTTCGACTGGTGGCAGGCCAACGCGGCAGCCGGGCGTGCCAGCGTGCTCTATTGCTATGCGTTCGGCAAGGCGCAGCGGCTGCTGCACGGGCTGCTGCGCCACGCCGGGGCGGACCTGGCCATGCCGGGCTCCATCGTGCTGCACGGGGCGATGACCAGCCTGACACGCGCTTATGCCGACGCCGGCGTGGCGCTGCCGCCCACCATGACCACGGCCGATCTGCCCGCGCGCAGCCCGGCCCTGCGGCGCGCGCTGGTCGTGGCGCCGCCGTCGGCCCAGCGCTCCACCTGGCTGCGCCGCTTTGGCGATGCGTCCGACGCCTTTGCCAGCGGCTGGATGCAGTTGCGCGGCACCCGGCGCCGCCGGGGCGTGGATCGCGGCTTCGCGCTGTCCGACCATGCCGACTGGCCGGGCCTGCTGTCGGCCATCGGCGCCACCGGCGCCCAGCGCGTGATCGTGACGCACGGCAACGTGCCCGTGATGGTCCGCTACCTGTGCGAGCAGGGGCTGGACGCCCAGGGCTTTCGCACCGAATTCGGCGATGACGACGACGCCACCGGCGCCGCCGCCGAGCCGATGGAGCAGCGCGAGCCAAGCCAGTCGAGCCAGCCGGAGGCCGGGGAGGGCGCGGCATGAAGGCGTTTGCCGACCTGTACAGCGAACTGGACGGCACCACGTCCAGCAAGGCCAAGCTGGCCGCGCTGGCCGCCTATTTCCACCGGGCGCCGCCAGCCGATGCGGCCTGGGCCGTCTACTTCCTGGCCGGTGGCAAGCCGCGCCAGATCGTGCCCGTGGCCGCGCTGCGCGAGCTGGCCCAGCGCGCCGCGGCGCTGCCCGAATGGCTGTTCGAGGAAAGCTACCAGGCCGTGGGCGACCTGGCCGAGACCATCGCGCTGCTGCTGCCCGATGCCGAGCATGTCGATACGGCCGGGCTGGCCGAATGGGTCGAGCAGCGCCTGCTGCCGCTGCGCGGCCAGCCGCCCGACGTGCAGGCGGCGGCGCTGGACGCGCTGTGGCGGCCGCTGGACGCGCGCGGCCGGCTGGTGCTGTTCAAGCTGATCACGGGCAGCTTCCGCGTGGGGGTGTCGAAGCTGCTGGTCACGCGCGCGCTGGGCGAAGTGGCCGGCATCGATCCCAAGCGCGTGGCCGAGCGGCTGGTCGGCTACACCGACATTGCCCTGCGGCCCACGCCCGAGCGGTTCCAGGCGCTGGTGGCGCCGGACACCGGCGAGGGCGCCACGCTGCCGCGCGGCGGCCAGCCGTACCCGTTCTTCCTGGCCCATCCGCTGCAGGCCCCGGTCGATGAATTCGACACGCTGCTGGGCGCGCCGGGCCGCTGGCTGGTGGAATGGAAGTGGGACGGCATCCGCGCGCAGATGGTGCGGCGCCAGGGCCAGTCGTGGCTCTGGTCGCGCGGCGAGGAACTGATTACCGACCGCTTTCCGGAACTGGCCGAAGCCGCCGGCACGCTGCCCGAGGGCACCGTGATCGACGGCGAGATCATCGTCTGGATTGACGGCCGCGTGCAGCCGTTTGGCCTGCTGCAGCAACGGATTGGCCGCAAGACCGTGGGCGCCCGGCTGCTGCGTGACGCGCCGGCCATCCTGATGGCCTACGACCTGCTGGAATGGCAGGGCGAGGACTGGCGCGCCCGCCCGCAGGCCGAGCGCCGCGCGCAACTGGAGCGCGTGGTGGCCGCGCACATCCACCCCGCGCTGGAACTGAGCCCGCTGGTAGAGGCCGACGACTGGCCGCACTTCGCCCGGCTGCGCGAGACCTCGCGCGAGCTGGGCGTGGAAGGCTTCATGCTCAAGGCCGCCGACGCCGCCTACGGGGCCGGCCGCACGCGCGACGTCGGCATCTGGTGGAAGTGGAAGATCGACCCCTATACCGTCGACGCCGTGCTGATCTACGCCCAGCGCGGCCACGGCCGGCGCGCCAGCCTGTACACCGATTTCACGTTCGCGGTCTGGAACGCGCCGCCCGGCACGCCGGACCGCGCGCTGGTGCCGTTCGCCAAGGCGTACTCGGGGCTGACCGATGCCGAGATGCGCGAGGTGGACGCCATCGTGCGGCGCACCACCGTGGAATCGTTCGGCCCGGTGCGCAGCGTCACGCCGACGCAGGTCTTCGAGCTGGGCTTCGAAGGCATCGGGCGCAGCGGCCGGCACAAGAGCGGCATCGCGGTGCGTTTTCCGCGGATGCTGCGCTGGCGCACCGACAAGCCCGTGGAAGAGGCCGACACGCTGGCCACGCTGGAAGCGATGCTGCCGCCGGCCCCAGCCAAGGACGCCGCATGACCCCCCGCAAGCCTGCCCGCCCGGCGGCGGACCCGTCTTTCACGCCGGCGCCGCCCGTCGCGGAATCGCTGCCGGCGTTGTTCGCGGCCCGCAACTGGGAACCGTTCGCGTTCCAGCGCGAAGTCTGGGACGCCATCGTCCGTGGCCAGAGCGGGCTGCTGCACGCCACCACCGGCACCGGCAAGACCTACGCCGCCTGGCTGGGCGCCTTGCTGGCCTTTGCCGAGCCGCCGGCCCGCGCCGGCGCCGCGCCGCCCGGGCTGACCGTGCTGTGGCTGACGCCGATGCGTGCGCTGGCCGCCGATACCACGCGCGCGCTGCAGGCACCGCTGGCCGAACTGGGACTCGACTGGACCGTGCAGCTTCGCACCGGCGACACGGGCAGCAGCGAGCGCGCCGCGCAGGCGCGCCGGCTGCCGACCGCGCTGGTCACCACGCCCGAGAGCCTGTCGCTGCTGCTGACCCGCGCCGATGCCCGCGAGACGCTGGGCCGCGTGCGGCTGGTGGTCGTCGACGAATGGCACGAACTGATCGGCAGCAAGCGCGGCGTGCAGGTGCAGTTGGCGCTGGCGCGGCTGCACCGCTGGCAGCCCGACCTGCGCGTCTGGGGGCTGTCGGCCACGCTTGGCAACCTGGACCATGCGCGCGACGTGCTGCTGGCCGGCGTGCCCGAGGCCAGGCGGACGCTGGTGCACGGCCACACGCCCAAGACGCTGATCGTCGATACGCTGCTGCCGGACCGCGCCGGGCGCTTTCCGTGGGCCGGGCATCTTGGCCTGTCGATGCTGCCGCACGTGGTGCGCGAGCTGGACGAGAGCAGCACCACGCTGGTATTCCTGAACACGCGCTCGCAGGCCGAACTCTGGTACCAGGCGCTGCTGGACGCGCGGCCGGAATGGGCCGGCCAGATCGCGCTGCACCATGGCTCGCTGGACCGGGCCGTGCGCGAGTGGGTCGAAGTCAATCTCAAGAACGGCGCGCTGCGGGCCGTGGTCTGCACGTCCAGCCTGGACCTGGGCGTCGACTTCCTGCCGGTGGAGCGCGTGCTGCAGATCGGCTCGCCCAAGGGCGTGGCGCGGCTGCTGCAGCGGGCCGGGCGGTCGGGCCACGCGCCGGGCCGGGCGTCGCGCGTGACCGTGGTGCCGACCCACAGCCTGGAACTGGTCGAAGCGGTGGCGGCCCGCCGCGCCATCGAGGCCGGGCGGATCGAGGCGCGCGAATCGCCCGACAAGCCGCTCGACGTGCTGGTGCAGCACCTGGTGACCGTGGCGCTGGGCGGCGGCTTTGCGGCCGACGCGCTGCTGGACGAGGTGCGCCAGACCTGGGCCTACCGCGCGCTGACCGACGACGAATGGCGCTGGTGCCTGGATTTCGTGCGGCAGGGCGGACCGACGCTGTCGGCCTATCCCGACTACCGCCGCGCCATGCCCGACGACGACGGCATCTGGCGCGTGCCTGACGCGCGGCTGGCGCGGCGCCATCGCATGAGCGTGGGGACCATCGTCAGCGATGCGTCGATGCAGGTGCGGTTCTGGACGCGGGCGGGCAGCGGCGGGGCGTCGCTGGGCACGGTGGAGGAAGGCTTCATCGCGCGGCTGGCCCCGGGCGACTGCTTCCTGTTCGGCGGCCGGCTGCTGGAACTGGTGCGCGTGCAGGAGATGACGGCGTTCGTGCGCCGCGCCACGGGCAAGCGGGCGTCGGTGCCGCGCTGGAACGGCGGTAAGATGCCGCTGTCGACCGAGCTGGCCGAGGCCGTCGTCGCCACGCTCGACGACGTGCAGGCGGGCCGGCTGGACCCCGCGAGCACGCCGGAGCTGCCGCTGATCGCGCCCATCGTCGAACTGCAGGGGCGCTGGTCGGCGCTGCCATCGCCCCGCACGCTGCTGGCCGAGACGCTGCACTCGCGCGAGGGATGGCACCTGTTCCTGTACCCGTTCGCGGGGCGGTCGGTCCACCTGGGGCTGGGCAGCCTGCTGGCGTGGCGGCTGGGGCAGAAGGTGCCGGCGACGTTCTCGGTGGCGGTCAATGACTATGGGCTGGAACTGCTGGCGTCGGCGCCGCTGGACTGGGGCCGCTGGCTGCCCGAGGTGCTGGCCGAGGAACAGCAGCGCGACCTGGCGGCCGACGTGCTGGGCAGCCTCAACGCGGGCGAGCTGTCGCTGCGGCGTTTCCGGGAAATCGCCCGCGTGGCGGGGCTGATCTTCCAGGGCTATCCGGGCGCGCACCACAGCGCGCGGCAGTTGCAGGCATCGTCGAGCCTGTTCTACGAGGTGTTCCGCAAGCACGATCCGGACAACCTGCTGCTGGGCCAGGCCGAGCGCGAGGTGCTGATGCAGGAACTGGACGCCCACCGGCTGGCCGATACGCTGGCGCGGCTGGCGGCGCTGGAACTGGACCTGCGCCCGCTGCGGCGGCCGTCGCCGCTGTCGTTCCCACTGATCGTCGAGTTCCTGCGCGAGAAACTGAGCACCGAGAAGCTGGCCGACCGTATCGCCCGGATGCTGGCCGACCTGGAGCAGGCCGCCGCCGAGCCCGAGGCGGGCAAGTATCGCGGCCCGATGCATGACGTGGACGCCGCAACCGTGGCCGACACCGCGAAATTCGGCATGGCCGACCACGCCGGCCCGGCCGGGCCGCGCCGGCCGCGTCGCCCGCGCAAGCCGTCGAAACCGCTGCCGCTGCTATGACCCCGGAAGACGCAGGCGCCCAGGCCGTGCGGCTGGCCGGCGAGACGCTGTGGCTGCTGCCCGAGCACGCGGTCTGGTGGCCGGACGCCGCGATGCTGATGCTGGCCGACGTCCACATCGGCAAGGCCGCATCATTCCGCGCGCTCGGCCAGCCCGTGCCGCACGGCACCACGGCCGACAACCTGCGCCGGCTGCTGGACCTGACGCGCCAGTACCCGGTCCGCGACCTGGTCTTCCTGGGCGATTTCCTGCACGCCCGCGCCGCCCGCACGGCCGCCGTGGTGCTGGCCCTGCACGACTGGCGCCGCGCGCTGCCGACGCGGGTCCGCTGCACGCTGGTGCGCGGCAACCACGACACCCATGCTGGCGATCCGCCCGAAGGACTCGGCTTCGAGGTGGTCAGCGAACCGCTGATGGCCCCACCGTTCGCGCTGTGCCACGAACCGGACGCCCGGGCCGACGGGTACGTGCTGGCCGGCCACTTGCACCCGGCGTGCGTACTGCGCGGCCGCGGCAGCGACGTGCTGCGGCTGCCATGCTTCGTGGTCGGCGCTACGCGGATGATCCTGCCAGCGTTCGGCGCGTTCACCGGCCACGCGACAGTGCGCGCGGGGCAGGGGGAACGGATCTACGTAGTGGGCGATGGCCGGGTGTGGGGGTTGCCGGGGGGGTGATGGTGGGGCTGCGGCTGGATTTGCTGCTGTCTTGCTGCCCTCTCCAGCGTTGCGGGAGAGGGGTCGGGGGAGAGGGCTGGGCGGTTCAAATTGCGACTTGTCGGCAAGCAGAGCTTCGATGCCCTCTCCCCCAGCCCCTCTCCCGCAGGCGGGAGAGGGGAGACCACCGTCGCGGGAATTCGCCTTAACGCTCGATATCCCGCTGTCTTTCTCCCCTCTCCCGCGTTGCGGGAGAGGGGTCGGGGGAGAGGGCCGGGCGGTTCAAATTGCGACTTGTCGGCAAGCAGAGCTTCAACGCCCTCTCCCCCAGCCCCTCTCCCGCAGGCGGGAGAGGGGAGACAACAATCGCTGGCGTCAGGCATCGAGCTCGATGTCCCGCTGTCTTGAGACATCAATCGCCGGCATCAGGCTTAGCGCTCGATATCCCGCTGTCTTGCTCCCCTCTCCCGCGTTGCGGGAGAGGGGTCGGGGGAGAGGGCCGGGCGGTGCAAATTGCCCAGCCCGTCATCCGCCCCATCTCAATCCCCCATCATCACCTTCAGCAGCAAGTCCAGCTCCACCGGTTTCACCAGGTGCACGTCGAAGCCGGCGGCCTTGGTTTGTTCGCGGTCGGAGGCCTGGCCGAAGCCGGTCAGGGCGACGTAGCGGGTGTTGGCCAAGGCGGGCATGCCGCGCAGCGCGTGGATGACCGCGAAGCCGTCCATGCCGGGCATGGCCAGGTCGATCAGTGCCACGTCGGGGCGGACGCGGGCGGCGGCGTGGATGGCTTCCATGCCGTCGTAGGCGATGGTCACTTCGTGGCCGGACATTTCCAGCAGGATCGACATGCTGTCGGCGGCGTCGCGGTTGTCGTCCACCAGCAGCACGCGGCGCTTGCGGCCGGTGTGGACGCCGTCGCCGTCGCCCGTGGCCGGTGTTTCCGACGTGGCCGCCAGCGGCAGCCGCACCGTGAACGCGGCGCCCAGGCCGGGGCCCTCGCTGGTGGCGGCGATGGAGCCGCCGTGCATTTCCACGAGCGACCGGCACAGCGACAGCCCGATGCCCAGCCCGCCCTGCGCGGTGCTGCCGGGGCGGTCTTCCTGCACGAACAGGTTGAAGATCGATTCCAGCGCCGTGGGCGAGATGCCGCGGCCGCGGTCGATCACCTGGATCACCAGCGTGCGCATCCGGATCGACGCCGACACGGCGATCTGCGAGCCCGGCTGCGAGAACTTCGACGCATTGAGCAGCAGGTTCTGCATCACCTGGCTCAGCCGCGTGCGGTCGGCGTAGAGCGGCATGGGCGAGGCGTCGGTGGTCACGCTGACGGTCTGGGCCTTGGTGGCCAGCGCCGGCTCGGACGCCTCGATGCCCAGCGCGATGATCTCGCGCGCGTCCACCGACTCCAGCCGCAGGTCGATCTTGCCGGCGGCGATGCGGCCCACGTCCAGCAGGTCGTCGACGAGCCGGGTCAGGTGCGACATCTGCCGCTCCACCAGCCCCACGCTTTTCTGCATGGCCTCGGGGTCGTCGGCGCGCATCTGCATCACGGTCAGCGCGTTGCGGATCGGCGCCAGCGGATTGCGCAGTTCGTGCGAAAGCGTTGCCAGGAATTCGTTCATGCGCCGTTCCGATTGTTCCAGTTCCTCCAGCCGCTTGCGTTCGCTCATGTCGCGCGTGACCTTGGCGTAGCCGCGGAGCTGCCGGGATTCGTCATAGACGGCCGTGATCGTCACGTTGGCCCAGTACAGCGAGCCGTCCTTGCGCATGCGCCAGCCTTCGTCCTCGATGCGGCCCCGCTCGCGGGCGATGACCAGCTCGCGCCCGGGCTTGTCGGCGGCCACGTCGTCGGGCGGGTAGAACACCGAGAAATGCTGCCCGACGATCTCGTCGCGCCGGTAGCCGTTGATATACGACGCGCCCGCGTTCCAGCTCATGATGTGGCCGGCGGGGTCGAGCATGAAGATGGCGTAGTCCTTGACGCTGTCCACAAGCAGGCGCAGGGTTTCCTCGCTCTGGCGCAGCGCCTCGGCCGCGCGGCGCCGCTCGGTCATGTCGCGCGTGATCTTGCCGAAGCCGATCAGGTTGCCGTGCTCGTCGCGCAGCGCGGTGATGATGACGTTGGCCCAGAACTGGGTGCCGTCCTTGCGCACGCGCCAGCCTTCGTCCTCGAAGCGGCCCAGCCGCGCGGCGGCTTCGAGCTCCACGGCCGGCCAGTTGCGGGCGTTGGCCTCGTCGGTATAGAAACGCGAGAAATGCTGGCCGATGATCTCGTCGCGCTGGTAGCCCTTGATGCGGGCGGCACCGGCGTTCCAGCTTGCCACGTGGCCGGTGGCGTCGAGCGAGAAGATGGCGTAGTCGCTGATCGTTTCGACCAGCGTGCGGTAGGAGGCGGCATCGTCGCCAATGCCGCGCTGCGGCATGGGAGAGCGGGCAGAGCGGGACATGATCGGGTGTGCTGGCATGTCTCTGTGTGAGTTGCCGCAAGGATAACCCGATTGGCGTCGTACGAACGCTGCGGATGACAAATGTGTGGCGAATCGGCGGTCCGGCCAGGGGGGCGGGCGACAACTGGACGGTGCGGGCCGCCAGTCGGATAAAAGCTGACAGACCGGCGGCGGCCGTTGGGTTAGACTCCCACGATTCACTTCCCGGCAGCCGCGGTTCGCCCGTCCGGCGACGAGCGGCCGGGAGCCGCGCCCCCAGGAGACGCCCTGCATGTATGCCGAGTCCGCGCTTGACCGCCATCCGATCGACGTCTCCGGCGAGGCCGCCCCGGCTGGCGCCATTCCCGCGCCCCCGGCGGCCGCCGCGCCGGCCCCGCGCGACCTGCGCCGCGTGCCCATCCATCCCGATCACTGGTACCCGCTGGCCTGGTCCCGCGAACTGAAGGCCGGCCGCGCGCTGGGCGTGCGGTTTGCCGGCGACCCAATCGTGCTGGTACGCACCGCCACGGGCAAGGTGTTCGCGCTGGAAGACCGCTGCGCGCACCGCCAGGTGCCGCTGCATGCGGGCGTGGTGGACGGCGAGTCGATCCGATGCTGCTACCACGGCTGGACGTACGACTGCTCGGGCCGCTGCATCGACGTGCCGTACCTGGGCAAGGAACGCCTGCCCAACGGCGTGCGCGCCTATCCGTGCGAGGAACGCGCCGGCCTGATCTTCGTGTTCCCCGGCAACCCGGCGCTGGCCGATCCCCAGGCGCTGCCCGCGTTCGCATCGGTCGCGGACAAGCAGTACAAGACCCGCCGCCTGGGCCGCGAGGTCAAGTGTCACTATTCATTCATGCACGAGAACCTGATGGACATGAACCATCAGTTTCTGCATCGCAAGCAGATGGGGATGATGCGCGCGCGGTCGCTGGGCCGGCGGCGCGGCGAGGATTTCGTCGAGGTCGACTATGTGTTCGAGCGCGAGCGCGGCAAGCAGCCGGTGGGCGAGGCGCTGGTGTTCGGCAAGGACGGCGGCCAGAACAACAAGGACGTGATGACCGTGCGCACGAGCTACCCGTACCAGACGCTGCAGATCCGCTCGGGGTCGGGCACGCTGGTGATGGACCTGTGGATCACCTACGTGCCGCTGGACGCGGCGCAGCGCACCAATCGCACGTTTGGCCTGCTGTCGATCCGCCGCCCCGGCGTGCCGTTCGCGCTGGACCTGGCGTGGCCGCTGCTGGTCTGGTTCACCGAGCGGATCTTCAAGGAAGACCGCGAGATCGTGGAAATGGAGCAGGCCGCCCACGACAGCCAGGGCGAGGACCGCAACCACGAGGTCTTCCCGGTCATCAAGGACCTGCGCGACCTGCTGCGCGAGCGGGGCGCCCGCACCGTGATCCCGATCCAGCCGGTGGCGGCCGGGCAGCCCTGACACCCCGGGGCGCCCGCGCCGCCGTGGGCGTCAGGCTTCGGCCGTCTGGGCCAGCGTGGGGTAGTCGGTGTAGCCCTGGGCGCTGCCGCCGTACATCGTGGCCGGATTGACGTCGTTCAGCGCCGCGCCCTGGCGCAGCCGCTCCACGAGGTCAGGATTGGCGATGTAGGCACGGCCAAAGGCCACCGCATCGGCATCGCCCGAGGCCAGCACGGCCTGCGCGGCGTCCTGGTCGAACCCGTCGTTGGCGATGATCGCCCCGCCAAACGCGCGCTTGAGCTGCGGCAGCAGCGCGCCGTCTCCCCGCGTCTCCCGCACGAACAGGAACCCCAGCCCGCGCTGGCCCAGCGCCCGGGCCACGTAGCCGAAGGTCTCGGCCGGCTGGCTGTCGGCCATCGAATGGCTCGGCGAGCGCGGCGCCAGATGCACGCCCACGCGGTTCGGGCTCCACACGGCCGTGACCGCATCGGCCACTTCCAGCAGAATCCGGGCGCGGTTCTCGGTCGAGCCGCCATAGGCGTCGGTGCGGACGTTGCTGCCGTCCTGCAGGAACTGGTCGAGCAGGTAGCCGTTGGCCGCGTGGATCGTCACGCCATCAAAGCCGGCCGCCTTGGCATTGGCCGCCGCCCGGCCAAAATCGGCCACCACCTGGGCGATTTCTTCCACGGTCAGCGCGCGCGGCACCACGAACGGGCGCTGCGGGCGCAGCAGGCTGACGTTGCCGCCGGCCGCGATGGGGCTGGGCGCCACCGGCGTGCGGCCGTCGAGCAGGCTCGGGTCGGAAATGCGACCCACGTGCCACAACTGGGCCACGATCCGGCCGCCCGCGCGATGCACGGCGTCGGTGACGACCTTCCAGCCGGCCACCTGTTCGTCGGTCCACAGACCCGGCACGTTCTCGTAGCCGACGCCGTCGGGCGACACCGGCACCCCTTCGGAAATCAGCAGCCCGGCGCTGGCGCGCTGGGCGTAATACTCGGCCATCAGCGCGTTGGGTACGTGCACGGGCGCGGCGGCGCGCAGGCGCGTCAGCGGCGCCATCACGATACGGTTGGGCAGATGCAGGTCGCCAATCTGAAGCGGATCGAACAGGGTGGTCATAAGCTTATTCGGTTGGGCTATAAAGCTATCAAAATGCAAGTATCGAAAGCATAGCAGCGGGCGCTACCATGGCAATGGTGGTTTTGGTACAAGTCAGTTGTTGGCACTGGAACAATCACGGGAGAGCGCATGACGCATGTCACGCAGGCGGCGCCCGGCTGGCTAGGCCGGCCGCTGGCGATGTTGTTTGCGATGCTGATGGCCGCGTGCACGGGGCTGCCGCAGCGGCCCACGCTGGCACCGGAGACGGCGCTGCAGGACACCGGCGACACAGTGCTGGCACGCGGGCTGGCCCCGACGCTGGCCGAGCATCCGGGCCAGTCAGTGTTCTACCCGCTGCTGGCCGGCACCGACGCGCTGGCCATGCGCATCGCGCTGGCGCGCACGGCCCAGCGCAGCCTGGACATCCAGTACTACATCTTCGACGCCGACAACACGGGCCTCACGCTGCTGGCCGAGATCATGGCCGCGGCAGACCGGGGCGTGCGCGTGCGGGTGCTGCTCGACGACATCCACACCGGCGGGCAGGACAAGGCGCTGTCGGCCGTGGACGCCCATCCAAACGTCGAGGTGCGGCTGTTCAACCCGTTTGCCAGCCGGGGGCTGCGGCTGTTCGAGTACGTGACCGATTTCCGGCGCATCGACCGGCGCATGCACAACAAGTCGATGACGGCCGACAATCAGCTCACCATCGTCGGCGGACGCAATATCGGCGACCAGTACTACGGCGCGGCCGATACCGATTTCACCGACCTGGACCTGCTGGCGGGCGGGCCGGTGGTGCCGCAGGTATCGGGCGTGTTCGACGATTTCTGGAACAGCGAGGCCGTGTACCCGCTGTCGGCCCTGGCCACGCCGCTGTCCGGCGCCGAGGCGGCCACGCAGCAGCAGAAGCTGCGCACCTACCTGGACGAGCACGCCGTGGCGATGCGCGCCACGCCCTACGGCAAGTCGGTGCTGGAAACCGGCATCGTCCAGTTGATCCGCGAGAACCGCCTGACCGCATACCGCGGCCAGGCCACGGTAATCGCCGACCGCGCGGCCAAGGTACTGCACCCGCCCGAGGACGACTCGACCCACGCGATTCCCCAACTGGTCAGGTTCCTGGAGGGCGCCCAGCACGACCTGACGCTGATTTCGCCGTACTTCGTGCCGCCCAAGTCGGCCATGACGTGGCTGATCGGCATGCAGCAGCGCGGCGTGCAGGTGCGGATCCTGACCAATTCCTACGGCGCCACCGACGTCACCGCGGTCCACGCCGGCTACGCGCCCAAGCGCCGCGCGCTGCTCAAGGCGGGCGTCATCCTCTACGAGCTGAAGCCAACCGCCTACGCGGAACTGGCCAAGGAAAAAAAGCGCCACGGCCCGGGCGGCAGCAGCCGCGCCAGCCTGCACGCCAAGACCTATATGGTCGACCGGCACCAGTTGTTCATCGGCTCCCTGAACCTGGACCCGCGCTCCGCCCGGCTCAACACCGAGATGGGCATCGTCGTGGACAGCCGCGAACTGTGCGACATGCTGGGGCAGGGCGTGGACGACGCGCTGCTCGACGCGGCCTACCAGGTGGTGCTGGCCGACGACGGCGAGTCACTGCAATGGGTGACACGCGAAGGCGGGGTGCTGCGCACCTACGACCGCGAACCCGACATGAACGCCTGGGACAAGTTTAAGCAGGGCGTGCTAAGGATATTGCCGGTGGAGGAGGAGCTTTGACGGGACGCTGATGTTTTGCTCCCCTCTCCCGCGAGCGGGAGAGGGGTTGGGGGTGAGGGCAGGCGGTTCAAATTGCGGCCTGTCGGCAAGCAGAGCCTCAATGCCCTCTCCCCCGGCCCCTCTCCCACGTTGTGGGAGAGGGGAGAAAACCATCGCTGGCGTCAGGCTGCAGTGCCACCAAGCGGTCGAGGTCGAGCCGAAGCTGAGGTCTTGCTCCCCTCTCCCGCGAGCGGGAGAGGGGTTGGGGGAGAGGGCCGGCGGTCAAATTGCGACCTGTCGGCAAGCAGAGCCTCAATGCCCTCTCCCCCGGCCCCTCTCCCACGTTGTGGGAGAGGGGAGAAAACCAGTGGCATGACATTCGCCGGCGGCGTTTTTTTACTCCCCTCTCCCGCATGCGGGAGAGGGGTTGGGGGAGAGGGCAGGCGGTTCAAATTGCGACCTGTCGGCAAGCAGAGCCTCAATGCCCTCTCCCCCGGCCCCTCTCCCACGTTGTGGGAGAGGGGAGAAAACCGGCGGCATGACATTTGCCGGCGGCGTTTTTTTGCTCCCCTCTCCCGCATGCGGGAGAGGGGTTGGGGGTGAGGGCCGGCGGTTCAAATTGCGACCTGTCGGCAAGCAGCGCCTCAATGCCCTCACCCCCGGCCCCTCTCCCACGTTGTGGGAGAGGGGAGAAAACCGGCGGCATGACACACGCCACCGGCCTTCTCTCTCCCCAACAAGCCACCCCTCACCGATGCAGCAGTTCCCGGAATCCGGCGATCAGGCGGTGCATGTCGGCGGCGGTCAGTGCGCCCATTGTCGAGATGCGGAACAGTTGCGACGACAGCCCGCCCTGGCCGGCGTAGATGATGAAGCCGCGCGCCTTCAGGCCGTCGTGCAGTTGTTCGTAGGTCACGCCGGCGGGCAGCTTGTACGCGCGCAGCACCACCGATGACTGGGCGGCAGGCCACAGTGCCTCGATGCCCAGCGCGGCCAGGCCGGTGCGGACTTCCTCGGCCAGCGCGGCGTAGCGCTGGTGGCGCGCCTGCCAGCCGCCTTCGTCCTGGTGCTCGCGCAGCGCCTCCACCAGCGCGTAGAACGCATGCACCGACGGCGTGAACGGCGTGTTGCGCTGGTCCTGCTGGCGGGCGTAGCGGGCGATATCCAGGTAGTACGTGCGGCTGACCGCGTTGGCCAGCGCCGCGCGGCGCACGATGACGAACGCCGCGCCCGGCACGCCGTGCAGGCATTTGTTGGCCGTGGCGGCCACCGCGTCGATGTGGCCGCCGAAGTCGATGGCCTCGGCGCCGAAGCTGCTCACCGTATCGGCCAGCAGCCGCACGCCGCGCGCCTGGCACAGCCGGTCGATGGCGGGCAGGTCGTTCAGGCGGCCCGTGGTGGTCTCGTGGTGGATCACCGCCAGGTGCGTGATGGCCGGGTCGGCCGCCAGCGCCGCGTCGATGCGGGCCAGGTCGGGCGCCTCCATCCACTCGTGCTTCACCACCGTGTGCGGGATCTGGTACTGCGTGGCGATCTGGGCGATGCGCTCGCCATAGACGCCGTTCTGCACGATCAGCAGCTTGCCCTGCGCCGGCACCAGGCCGGCGATCATGCTTTCCAGCGCGGCCGTGCCGGAGCCGGTCATCAGCACCGCCGTCCAGACGGACGGGTCCAGCCCGTAGATGTCGATCAGCCGCGCGCGCGCTTCGTCCTGCAGGTCGAAGAACTCGCTTTCGCGGTGGCACAGGTCGGTTTGCAGCAGGCTCTGGCGGACGCGCTCGGACAGCGTCACCGGGCCGGGATTCAGAAGCAGCATGCGATTGGTCTCAAGCGTGATTCAGGCGTGGTTGGCGTTGCCCTGGTCGGCGCCGATCTGGCGCGCCAGGCGCGTCTTGACCTGCACCGGCGTCACCGACGGGCGGGGCAGGTCGTCCGGCGATCCGGGGCGCGTGCGCAGGCAGACGAAGGCGGGCCCCGACGTGGCCGTGGCCGCCTGGGCCAGCACCGTGTCCAGCAGGTCCAGGCTGTCGCCCTCGACGGCCGACGCATAGCCGCAGGCCGCCGCCACGCCGGCGAACGACACGTTGTGCGACACCGTCGCCTGGCCGCCCGTGGAATCGTGCGCATTGTTGTCCAGCAGCACGTGCGTGAGGTTGGCCGGCCCGTAGGCGCCCAGCGTGGCGAACACGCCCATGCGCATCAGCGCCGCGCCGTCGCCGTCCACGGCCACCACGCGCAGGTCCGGCCGCGCCAGCGCCAGGCCAAGCGCGAACGGCGTCAGGCAGCCCATCGAACCCACCATGTAGAGCTGGTTCGGCCGGTCATCGAGCGCGTACAGCTCACGGCCGCAGAAGCCCGTGGACGCCAGCACCACGGTCGAATCGACCGGCGTATGGGCGATGACCCGCTGCAGCGCCTGCTGGCGGCTCGGCAGCGTCGCCGCGCCGGTGCCGGCGTCGCGCGGCACCGCCTTCGGGCGGGCCACCGGCGGCGTCTGCGACGTCAGCGGGTAGGGCGCCACGCTGCCTTTCTGCATGACCAGCGCGTACGGCCGGCCGGTGGCGTCCATGTGGGCGATGGCCCGGTCGAGCGCCGGGCCCACGGCCTCGGCGTCGGTCGGAAACAGTTCCCACGGGATCTGCATCGTGTCCAGCATCTGCGGGGTGACCGGCCCCATCAGCGCGTGCTGGGGCTCGTCGGCGGCGCCGCCGGGCTGGCCGCGCCACGTCACGATCAGCAGTTGCGGCAGCCGGAACGTGTAGGTCAGCGACGTCAGCGGGCTCACGGCGTTGCCGAGCCCCGAGTTCTGCATCATCGTGATGCCGCGCACGCCGTTGCGCGCGCCCTGCGTCACGCCGGCGATGAACGCCACGGCGTCGCCCTCGTTGGCGGCCGACACGTAGTGCAGCGACGGGTCCTGTACCACGTAGTTGATGAACGGCGTCAGGTACGAGCAGGGCACGCCCGCGTACCACTGGAAACCGCGCTCGCGCGCGGCTTCCACGAACTGGACCGCCTCGATCATTGCGCGGCCTCGCCGCCGCCCACCGCGAACGGCGTCTGGCCGTGCGCGAAGTCGCCGGCCCGGCGGAAGTCGTCCAGGTCGTTCACACCGCGCCAGTGGCCGTGCACGTACTTGACCTCCACCTGCTCGCCGGCCGCGACCAGCGCGTTGAGCAGGTCGGGGATGTCGAGCTTGTCGAAGTCCGGCCGCTCGCGCAGTTCGGCCAGCAGCTTCTGCAGGCGCGCGCGGCCTTCGCCGCGCACGTTCATCAGGCCGATCCAGCGGCCGTGCGGCGCGTCGCCTGCCGGCACGTCGTCAGAAATCTTCTTGAGCACGATCTTCTGGCCGAACAGGTCGCGGTCGTCGGCGGCCGAGCACCACGCAAAGTCGCGCACGCTCTGGTTCGACGGCGTGGACTCGGACGAATCCACCACCACGCTGAACGGCGCGTCGGTTTCCAGCAGGTCGCGCAGGATGTAGCTGCGGAACAGCAGGTCGCCGTAGGCGATGACCGTGTCGTGCTGCAGCGCGTCGGCGGCGGCGGCCAGCGACGCCAGCTCGCCGGTCTCGGCATGGCGCTCGTTGCGCACCAGGTGGATGCCGGCCGCGTCGATGGCCTCGGCCTTGTAGCCGCCCACCACGGTGATGTCGTTGATGCCCTGGTTCTTGAAGCCGTCCACCAGCCAGCGCAGCAGCGGCTTGCCGGCCACCGGCAGCATGACCTTGGGCTTGTCCTCGGTCAGCGCCTCCAGGCCCTTGCCACGGCCCGCGGCCAGCACCACGGCCGACCCCGGCGCCTGGCCGCCGGTCAGGTAGATCTTCTCGGCCGCCGAATACTCGTCGGCATCCTGCAGGCGGAAGATCTCGTTGACCGTGGCGATGCGGTCTTCCACGTTGACCAGCGTCTGGTTCTCGTAGATGTCCTTCGCCACGGCCTGCATGCCGGACGCCGCCACGCGGATCAGGTGGTTGGCCCAGATGATCAGGCTGATGCCGGCACGGCGGAACACGTCGGTCGGCGTGCTGTAGTACTTGGTCGGCACGATCACCAGCGGGCAGCGGTTGCCCCATTCGCGCGCGAACGTGACGATCTCGTCGGCCTTCGACAGCTTGCTGTGGATCAGGATCGCGTCGGCGCCAGCCTGGTGGTACGCCTCGGCGCGGCGCAGTGCCTCTTCCATGCCCCAGCCGGCGATCAGCGCTTCCACGCGGGCGACGATCGAGAAATCGTCGTCCGCCTGCGAATCCTTGCCGGCCTTGATCTTGCCGCAGAACTCGTCGATGTCGGCCAGCGGCTGCTGCTCGCCGCCGATGAAGCTGTTGGTCTTCGGGAAGATCTTGTCTTCGATGCAGACGCCGGCAATGCCGCGCTGCTCCAGCTTGCGCACCAGGCGGCGCACGTTGTTGAAGTTGCCGTAGCCGGTGTCGCCGTCCAGCAGGATCGGCAGGTCGCTGGCGTCGGCCATGAACTCAAGGTTGTCCACCACCTGGGTCCAGCTTGCCTCGTTGTTGTCGCGCACGCCGAACTGGGCAGAGATGGCCAGGCCCGAGGCCCAGATGCCCTTGAAGCCGGCCTCGCGCACGATCCGCGCGGACAGGCCGTTGTGGGCTTCCATGATGAATTCGAGTTCGTCGGACAGCAGCATCCGGCGCAGGCGCGCGGCGCGCGACAGCGGGGCGGAGGTGGCGGAGCCGAGCAGGTTCGGGTCGATGGCGTTCATTGTGCGATTCCTACAGGCAGAAGTTGGGGCAGGACTTCTTCGGCGGCGCGAGCCACGTCGCCGGGAAAATCGATTTCGATCCAGGGCGCGCCGGTCACGTCGGCGGTGTCGAACACGTGCGACCGCTCCAGCAGCAGGTCACGGACGGCTTCCTCGTGCGGCATGTTGGCGCGGCCCGAGTCCACGTAGCCCTGGACGATGGCGGCCAGGCGGCGGGCGCAGTCTTCGCGGAAGCGGAAGAAGCCCACCGATTCGCCGATGGTGTCGTATTCCAGGTCGGCCATGAGCTGCTTGCGCAGCTCCACGGGCACGCCGTCGCGCAGGCAGAGCTTGACGGGCTCGTCGCCGGCCTCGAAGTCGCGGTCGATCAGCAGCCGGTTGGCGGTCTCGCCGGCCACCAGCTTGGTCATGATGCGCTCGTCGTAGAGCACGTCGGCGTCCATCAGCAGCACGTCGCCGCCGCGCGTCATGGCGTCGGCCACGGTGTGCACGGTCAGCACGCTGCCCAGGTCGTAGCGCGGGTTGATGACGATTTCCAGATCGCGGCCCAGGCGGGCCAGTTCTTCCTTGACCTGGTCCGGCTCGAAGCCCAGCGCCAGCACCACCTCGGTCACGCCGGCGGCGTCCAGCAGGCGCAGGTGACGTTCCAGCAGCGTCAGGCCGTCAAAGCGCAACAGGCACTTGGGAAACTGCTTGCCCGGCTGTTGCTGGAGTCGCAGGCCCAGGCCCGCGGCAAGAATGATTGCTCGCATCAGGTTGTTCTCGTGATTTGTGGAAGAGCCGCTAGCCCCTGTCCGCCGACAGGGCCGTTGCGGCGCGACGGCGCTGGAACTTCCGTTCGCTGAAATGCAGGTACACCAGTCCGGGGATGCCAAGCACCAGCTCGCGCACGCGCTTGGCCAGCGACAGCGCCAGCGCGGCGTCCGGCGGCAGGCCCACCAGCGGGCCCAGCAGCAGGTAGCCGCCTTCCTGCGCGCCGAGCGAGCCCGGAATCGCAAACGCGGCGCCCCGGATGGCCTGGCCCACGCTTTCCAGCAGCAGCGCCTCGTGCCAGTTCACCGGATGCCCCAGGAAATGGAGGATCAGCCAGACCTCGCCCGTGCCGGCAATCCAGCCCAGCAGGTTAAGCGCGAAGCTGGCCGCGACCTTCTTGCGGTCGCGGTAGAGTTCCCGAATCGCACTGTCGACGGCATCGGCCCGCAGCGCCAGCCCGGCCCAGCGGCCCGGTTTGGCGCCCGGGGCGTCGGCATCGGCCTGGCGCTTGCCGAACAGCTTCTGGCCAATACGCATGACGCGGCCGAACATGCCGCGCCGCTGCAGCACGCAGAAGCCCAGCACGCAGGCGCCCAGCACGGCGGTGATGGCGATGACGGGGGTACGGTATTCGGACAGGTCGTCGTGGGCGCCGAACACGGCAATGCCGAGCAGCGCGAACAGCATCTGGGACAGCGCCTGGGTGGTGGTGCTGACCGTGATGGCCGCCGCCGCGTCGCGCATGCGCGCGCCCCGGTGGGCCAGGTAGCGCACCATCAGCACCGGGCCGCCGATCTGGCCGGCCGGCAGCAGGCTGTTGACGGCCTCGCCGGTCCAGCGCGCCTTGAGCGCGCTGCAGAACGACCCGTGGCGGGTCTTGCGGTCCAGCAGCACGGCAATGGCCCCGGCGTCCAGCGCCAGCGGCAGCAGGTGGAACGCGGCCACCACGGCCAGGCCCCAGCCGGCGGACATCAGCGTGGTGGTCACCGCGCCAAAGCCCTGCCACGCGAGCAGGCCGACAAACAGCGCCGCGCCTACCGACAGAAGGATGAAAGCTGCACGATTCACGCGGGGCCTGCTGACTTCCTGCCCAGCAGGCGCCGGAACACCTGCCGGAAGCCGAAGTACGCCACGGCGTCCTTCATGTTGGAGATCAGGCGCAGCCATGGCCGCATGCCCGGATCGGTCACGTACTCGAACGTCAGCGAGACGCGGATCTCGTTGGGGCCGGCCGGCGTGATGCGGTGGCGCAGCTTGTCGCCGTCGAACAGCACGATGCCGCCCGGCGGGATCTGGACCGAGCCCGGCTCGTCGGGCACGGCGGGGTTGCGCGTGTGGAGTTCGTAGTCCAGCCGGCAGGACGATTCGTCCAGCACGCCGATCAACAGCGTGTAGCGCCGGCCATCGTAATAGGACGTGTCGTAGTGCCAGCCGATATGGTCGCCCGGCCGCGTGTAGTAATAGAGCGCGTAGGCGTGGGGGTCGGACTCGGGGCAGACCTGGAGCTTGTCGCCGGTCACCTGTTCCAGCCAGCCGATCAGCGACTTCGAGCGGTACAGGTCGGCGATGAAAGGCGCCTTCTCGTCGATCGTGTGCCGGCTGACGCTGCCGCCCTGCTTGTGGCCGGGCAGGTAGTTGCGGTTCAGGCCCGACTGCAGCGCGCGGGCCAGCGCCACCAGTTGCGCGGTCTCGTCGGGGCCCAGGAAGCTGTCCAGGTAGAGGAAGGCGCCCTGGCGCTCGAAATCCTGGCGCAGCGCCGGGGTATCGAGCCGCGCCACCACGCCGGCCACGGCGGCGTCCGGGCGTCGCGCGGCCGGACGGGTGGCGGCGGGCTCGGCGTCGCGCGGTGCGGCGGGCGCGATGGCGATGTCGCCGGTAACTTGCTCTGGCATGTGGCTGCCTCAGTGATCAGGGGTAGTTGCGACGGGCTGCGGGCGCCGCATGACGCGCCAGTAATCGATGATGACCAGGACGGCAAACAGCGGGGCGCCGATGGAGGCCGCCGTCAGGAACGGGCCGATGCCGTCCGTCAGCGTCACCAGCGGCAGCAGGTACAGCACGTCCTCGGTCTCGAAGCCGCCGGCCGAAGCCTGCTTCGTGCCACTTTTTCCAACCCGCGATTCTATACGCATGCGCAGGAAGAAGATCAGCGCCACGGCCAGCCCGGCAATCGTGCCGCGCAGCACGGGGCCGAATGCCTCGGGCGCCGGGCCGGTGGCGGCCACGGCCATGCCAAAGCCGATGAACAGCAGGACGGTGATCAGCGCGTCGCTGGCCAGGTCGTAAAAGTGGCCGATCTTGCTCGATTTGCCGCTGATCCGCGCCAATTCGCCGTCGGTATGGTCGACGAAGTTGGACAGCACCACCAGCAGCGCGCCCCAGTTCGACCACGCGTAGCCGCCCTGGGCAATGCAGGCGATGCCGGCCACGCCGATCAGCAGGCGCAGCGTGGTCAGGTGGTTCGGGGTGACACGGGTATTCTTGAGCGGCCGTACCAGATGGCGGGCCAGGCGGGCATCCCAGGTGGACGGCAGGGGCGGTTCATCCGGGTATTTGGGGGATTTCGGGTTCATCCGTCAAAACAGGGCAGGGAGGGGCGGCGTGAGCACTTGGGCGCGCCAGGCGATGCGCAACACTACGCCTACGACGCCCGAATGACAAGTTCGCCAGAATACGCCCTTTCCCGCACCGCTGCAGCAGGCCAGGCCCCGGCGCGGTCACGTGGCGGGCCCCGGGGCGCGCAGCTTCGGATCGGTCCGATTGTGCCGCATTCGTCAGATCGGTTTAGATCGGCTACCGAAAAGATTGAATATCCGGCGCCACGCCGGCGCGCGAGCATAGGGCTTTTCGACTTGCCGGAGATGCCGCCATGGCCCGCCTTCGTCCGACCTGGTTCCGCACGCTGATTGCCACCGCCGCCCTGACCACCCTAACCACGCTGGCCGCCATGCCGCCCGCGCTGGCCGCCAGCCAGCCGGCGTCCGCGCCGCAGGCCAAGCTGCCGCCGGGCCCGGTGGCCGGGGCCAACATGCCGCTCAGCTATGTGAAGAACGTGGCCAAGGTGGCCTATATCTGGGGCTGGCCGATGGTGAACATCCACAACCGGCACCTGGTGTTCTCCAAGGTGCCGGAAAACGGCCTGGGCGACGGGGTGCTGCCCGTGGCGCCGCTGAACCGGCTGACCATGCTGACCGACTACATCAAGCCGGAAGAACGCGCGGTGGCCACGCCGAACCAGGACGTGGCGTACGGCTTCGGCATCCTGTCGCTGGCCAAGGAGCCGGCGGTGTTCCAGGTGCCGGACTTCGGCAACCGGTTCTGGGTCTACCAGCTAGGCGACCAGCGCACGGACACGCTGGGCGGCGTGGGGCGGATGTATGGCACCAAGCCGGGCTTCTATATGGTGGTGGGGCCGGACTGGAAGGGCAAGGTGCCGAAGGGCATCCGGGGCGTGTACCGGTCGCCGACCAATATCGCCTACATCATCCCGCGCGCGTTCCTGGACGACACCGCGCAGGACCGCGCCGCCATCCGTCCGCTGGTCAGCCAGATCGTGGCGTATCCGTTGTCCGAGTACGACGGCAAGGTGAAGACCAAGGACTGGACCAAGCTGCCGAATCTTTCCGACCCGGCCGGCGGCAAGCAGGGCAGCGGCGGCGAGACGCAGTGGGTCAAGCCCGAGGCGTTTTTCAAGGAACTGCCGATCATCCTGAAGGAAGTGCCGCCCCAGCGCGGCGAGGAAGCGTTGTACGCGTGGTTCCAGTCGCTGCTGGACGCGGCCGCCAAGGACCCGGCCGTTGCCGACGCGCTGACGCAGGCCGCAGTCGAGGCCGACAAGGAAATGATGCCGGAGATGCACCGCTACGCGAACGCGGGGGTGACGGTGGGCAATGGCTGGGTGGCGCCGATGAATGGCGCGGAGTTCGGCACCGACTACTACAGCCGCGCGGCAGCGGCCAAGGCTAATATCTTCGTCAATCCGCGACGCGAATCGGCGTACTTCGGCCAGGAATTCGATGCCGCCAAAGGCCGGCTGAACGGCGCCAATGCCTATACGATCACATTCCCGAAGGGCGGGCTGCCGCCCGTGAACGGCTTCTGGTCGCTGACGCTCTACGACGCCGCGCACTTCTTCGCGCCCAACGAGATCAACCGCTTCTCGCTGGGCACCAAGAACAAGGACCTCGTCTACAACCCGGACGGCTCGCTGACGCTCTACGTCCAGAACAAGAAGCCGGCCGCGGACAAGGTGGCCAACTGGCTGCCCGCCCCGACCGGCGACTTCGAACTGTTCATCCGCGCCTACTGGCCGAAGGCTGAAATCCTGCAGAACACGTGGTCGCCGCCGCCGGTGCAGAAGGTCAGCGCGAACTGATGGCGGGGGCCGTCGCCGGGCGCGACGGCCATCGCGGCATCAGGAACCGACCTTGAGCTGGCCGCCGCGGCCCAGGCCGCCCTTGACTTCCTGCGCCTTGTAGTTGCGCAGCGAGACGACCATGTTGTTGTAGGCGTCCATGAACGCGGCCACGGTGGCCTTGCCTTCCGGGGTCCGCGAGAAGCCGCCCAGGCCGCCCGCCGCACCGCCGCCGAACGCGCCCACGGCGGCGCCGAAGTTGGTCGCCGTGGCGTTGCCTTCCGAGATCGACAGTTGCACGCCCGAGCGGATGTCGAACATCGTCAGCGTCACGACCGACGCCTTGCTCTGCATCGCACCGCCCACCAGCGCACCGACGCTGCCGAACAGGCTGCCCACGCCGGCGGCCAGTTGGCCCGTGGAATCGTTGTCGATGATGATGGCCGGCTCCATGTAGTAGTCGGCGGCCACGCGCTGGCCCTTCTGCTGGCGCGAGCCGGCGCGGAATTCGCCCGAGTTGCGCTGCTTGTCGGTGATGTTCGACAGCTTGCTCTCGGTGCGGTTGTTGCCGACCGACGTGATCACGAAGCAGTTGGACTGCTGCACGGCCAGGCGGATCAGCGGCTCGATCGTCGTGATCTTGGTGGCGGCGCCAAAGCTGGCGTACCACTCCTTGCCCCGGCCGTCATCGACGGCCAGCGTGCCCAGCGGCTTGTCGCAGCGCTCCAGCGACGGGTTGGCGTTCACGCTGGCGGCACCGCCGGCCGCGCCGGTGGCGGCGGTGGGCGCCGTGCCGGTGCTGATGTGGCCACCGGCCGGGTTGGCACAGCCGGCCAGAACGAAAGACGTGGCCAGTACAGCCACGCTCAAAGCAGTCATCTTGGGCATGAAGTCGCGTCCTGTTGACGGAAAGGGATGGGAAGGGAATCGGTCGGGCAGGGCAGCCAGCGAGCGGCCGGGAGCCGCCCATGAGCCGCCCGTCAACGGGCCGGGTCTAGCGCTGGTACCAGCCGGACGGGCCCCATACCCAGTAGTACGGGTAGGTGGTGTACCAGGCGAACCATTGCTTGCGATAGGCGTCGCGCACCTGGTAGGCGGCCTGTTCGTCGCGCTTGGCGGCCTGTGCCTGCGGAATCAGGTCGCGCGCTTCCTTGCTGCCCTTGGCGGCGGCACGGGTCAGCCACGCCTCGGCCTCGGCCGGGTCCGGACCCATTTCCTCGAAACCCATCAGGTACAGGCGGCCCAGCGCCAACTGGGCTTCGGCGTGGCCGTTGTCGCCGGCCTTGCGCAGCCATTCCAGCGCCTGGTAGCTGTTGCGTTCCACGCCGTCGCCGCGCAGCAGGCGCAGGCCCAGGTCATAGGCGGCATTGGGATTGCGCGCGGCCACGTCGGCCAGCGCCTGCATGCGGCGCTCGGCCTCGGCGTCCACGGGCGATGTCTGGAACGTCGCCACGCGCCGGTCCTGCTCGGCACAGGTATTGCCCTGGCACAGGCGCACGGTCTGCGAGCGCGGCGCAAGCTGATCGGCAGCCGACTGCGATGCGCAGCCGGTCAGCGCGGCCATGGCCGCGAATGCCAAAGGAACCAGACGATTCATTCCCCACCCCGTCGAAAGTCGTTTTTTCTTGTCGTTCTGCAGCTTTTGCTGCTTCTGCTAAATCTGGGCTTTTGTAAGTAAAGCTTGCAGATTGTAACAGTATTGTATGGAGCGTTTGCAACACTTGATCGGCGATTTGGGAGCCGGGTGTTGCGTCTGCCGCACGTTTTTGGGGCGCCAGATGGCAAAAAAGCCACACCCCGAGGGATGCGGCACGTCTCGTCTCACCGCGAAGCAATGGGACCGGCCACGCGGTCAGCCGGGCATGGCAGGGGCGCCCGTCATTCGTTTTTTTCATGGGGAGAAAGGGTCAGGCCGAGCACGACCAGCGCGCTCTGAAGCTCATCGGCCAGCGCGCGGTCGGGCACGTCGTCAAGCCCGGCGAGCGTCGCGCCGATCCACGGGAGCCACCCATCGGGCGGGGCTATGGCATGGCCGGCCTGGCTTCTGGCCCGGAAGTGGCGCGCCACCCCGCTCAGCACGCGCCGGACGGGTTTGCGAACGGGCGGCGGCAGCGCTGGCAGCGCGCGCTGCAGGGTCAGCGCGCAGTAGCCGACCTGGAGTTCGGTAAAGCCGTCCGACGCCAGCCGGCCGCCGCTAGCGCCCAGGCGCGGCATCAACTGGCCGAGCCGGTCGAACATCCGCGCGCCCACGTGGCCGTGGCGGTCGGCGGCGCGCCATGTGGCGGCGCGCGCCAGGTCGTCCCAGCTTGCGCGGATCAGCCGCTGCGCGGCCACGTGGGCGCCGAATGGCCGCGCCAGCATCGCCCAGACCGGCGCGAACAGCATCGCCGCCGCGTTGGCCAGGCTGGTGTTGAACAGGCCGATGAAATTGGCGTCGTAGACCGCCTGCACGTTGGCGAATGACGCCGTGTTGACCGACAGCAGCATCGCCATCAGGTGGAAGCCGGGCCGCGTGATCAGCACGCCGATGCCCAGGTAGGGCACGGCAAGCATGCCGGCCAGCGCCTCGAAGGTCTGCGCGTGCGGCACCACCAGAAACAGGTAGCCCGACGAGATCAGCAGGCAGACCGCCGACCATCGCACGTACGATCGGGCGACCGGCCGGGGCGCGTCGATGGTCGCGAAGAAGCAGCAAGCGATGGCGGCCACCGCCACCGGCCCGCCGCCGTCTTCCCAGCCCGAGAAGATCCAGAGCAGCCCCGCGCAGAACACGGCCAGCCCGGCCGAGGCGGCGCCGAATGCGAGCATCACGTGGTCATGGCCCGCGCTAACCGGTTCGTCCGGTTCCGGGACCGGCGCTGATAGCCGGGCGTTGTCGATGCCGTCCTGCCACGCCGCGCAGGCGCGCATCAGCATGTCGCGCCGGGCGTCGAGGTGCCGGGCCGCGCGTTCGAGTTCGGCACGGGGCAGCGGCGGCGCGTCACACCGCAGCGCGCGCCGCACGACTTCCAGGCCCGACAGCACCGGCATCAGCCGCGACATGCTGGCACGCAGCGCCCGCGCGTGAGCCACCGCGTGGCGGCTTTCGGTATCGAACGACAGGTGGACGATCAACTGGTCGAGCGCCAGCATGTCGGCGGCCAGCCGGTGGCGGCTGGCCAGCGCGTGGGGATGGCCGGCGGCGATATCGGCGGCCCACGTGGCGGCATCGGCCAGCCAGACGCCAGCCCGCTCGCGCAGCGCCGGGGCCACCTTGGCCGGCAGCACGATGGCGCCGACCAGGCTGGCGCAGACGATGCCGATCACGATTTCCTCGATGCGGGCCACGGCAATGTCGAAGATGTCGGCCGGCTGCATCACGGCCGGCAGCGCGACAATCGGCAGCGTATAGGCGGCCAGCAGGAACACGTAGCTGCGCGGCGACCGCTGCAGCAGCGACAGGTAGACCAGCCCCGTAATCCACAGCGCGACGGCGCCGGTCAGCACGATGGGCATGTTCACAAGCTGCGGCACCGTGGCCACCGCCGCCGCCGCGCCCAGCACCGTGCCGGCCACGCGATAGGCGGCCTTGGAGCGCGTGGCGCCCGTGAGCGGGTGGGACACGAAGTAGACCGTCGCCATCGCCCAGTACGGACGCGGCAGGCCAAACCAGAGGGCGATATAGAGCGCCAGCATCGCGGCGGCAAAAGCCTTCAGCGAGAACAGCCACTGTCGGGTATGCGGCCAGCTAGCCATGTTCTTGGGCGCCGGCGGGACCGGCGGGGTGGGGGCGTTGGACGAGCAGTGTAGTCGCCTGCCGTCGATTCCGATCATGATTTAAAATTCCGCGTCTCAGTCGGAATATTCATGGAAAAGCCATGCCCATCGACATCCGCGCGCTGCGCTACTTCGTCGAAACCGCGCGCCTGAAGAGCTTTACCCAGGCGGCGGCGTCGCTCTACGTCACCCAGTCCACCATCAGCAAGATGGTCAAGCAGCTGGAGGACGAGGTGGGCCAGCCGCTGCTGATCCGCGAAGGCAAGTCGGTGCGGCTGACCGATGTGGGCCGGGTCGTGTACGACCGGGGACAGGAGGCGCTCGGCGTGGTCCACCGGCTGACGCTGGAGGTGCAGGATTTGTCGTCGCTCGGGCGCGGCCAGTTGACCGTGGGGATTCCGCCGATGGTCAACCTGTTCTTCTCGCCGGCGGTCAGCGCGTTCCGCAAGCGCTATCCGAACATCCAGCTGACGCTGTCGGAGCATGGCGGGCAGGTGGTGGAGCAGCACGTGGCGAACGGCGAGCTGGAAGTGGGCGCCACGGTGCTGCCCGGCGACAGCGGGCTGGCGCTGGAGGCGCGCCAGTTCGCCAAGTATCCGATCTGGGCAGTCGGCCCGCATCGTGCCGCATGGGCCAGCGGGCGCACGGTCACGCTGGAGGCGCTGCGCGACGAGCCGCTGGTGCTGCTGACCGACGAGTTCTCGCTGACGCGCAAGCTGCGGCAGGCATTCCGGGACGCCCGCATCGAGCCGCGCGTGGTGGCGCAGAGCGGGCACTGGGACTTCCTGGCATCGATGGCCGCCGCCGGACTGGGCACCACGTTCCTGCCCGAGCCGCTGCTGTCACGGCTGGAAGCGCGCGACAAGCTCGCCGTGGCCCGCCTGGCCGAGCCGACGATGGACTGGGTACTGGCCCACATCTGGCCACCCGGCCGCTACCTGTCGCACGCCGCCCGCGCGTGGCTGGATGTCTGCGAGGAGGTGATGGGGTAGGGGCTTTTTCGGGGATTTTTAGCTCCCCTCTCCCGCCTGCGGGAGAGGGGTTGGGGGAGAGGGCCGGCCGTTCAAATTGCGACCTGTCGGCAAGCAGAGCCTCAATGCCCTCTCCCCCGGCCCCTCTCCCACGTTGTGGGAGAGGGGAGAAAACCATCGGAACCGGGGCCGACAAAGCGTGGCAAATATAACGCCACCCCCTCACCGCGCCCGCAGCGCATCCACGATATTCAGCCGCGATGCCCGCAGCGCGGGCAGGAAGCCGCCGATCAGGCCCATGGCCATCGAGAACAGCAGGGTCTTGATGATGATGGCCGGCGTCAGCACGAAGCGGAACGACAGGTCGGCGAAGGTCTGGAAATTGGTGGTGGAGAACGACGCGAACTGCATCAGCGACGCGCAGAGCAAGCCGGCGATGCCGCCTACCAGCCCCAGCAGCACCGCCTCGATCAGGAAGGCCATCAGCACGTTGGCGCGCTGGAAGCCCAGCGCGCGCAGCGTGCCGATCTCGCCGACGCGGTTGGCCACGGACGCGTACATGGTGATCATCGCGCCGATCATGGCGGCCACCGAGAAGATCGTCGTCAGCGTCAGGCCCAGGATGTTGATGAACGCCGACAGCGCCCGGGACTGGTCGCTGTAGAACTGCTGCTCGCGCTTGGCTTCGTTGGCCAGCCGGGGGTCGACGTCGATGTCGGCGCGGAAGCGGTCGAAGGCGTCGGTGTTGGCCAGCCGCAGCACCATCGACGAATAGCCGGTGCGGCGGAACGATTGCATCAACTGGTCCACGTCGCCCCAGATCTCGGAGTCGAAACCGCTGCCGCCCGCGTCGAAATGGCCGACCACGGTCCAGTCGCGCTGGGCAAAGCGCAGGCGGTCGCCGATGCGCACGTTGCCGTAGCCCTTGGCGATGCTGCTGCCGACGATGATCTCGGACGAGCCGGGCTTGAACACGCGGCCCTCGGTCAGCCGCACCTGCGGGCGCAGCGGCACGCCCAGCGGCGACACGCCGCGGATCACCACGTTCGACGGCGTGGCCTGGCCGGTCTTGGTCAGCGATATCAGCACCACGGCCTCGCGGGAGGCCATCGGGCGGCCTTCGGGCGTCAGCGCGATCGACGGGTACATTTCCAGCGCGGCCGCCTGGTCGCGCGAGATGGCGCTCTGGATCTCGGTCTCGGCGCCCTTGCGGATGACCACGACGTTATCGCGCTCGCCGGTGGTCACCAGCGTCTGCTTGAGGCCCGCGTCGAGCATCAGCATCGTCGCAAAGACGAACACGACCAGCGCCAGCCCGCCGGCCGTCAGCGCCGTGGTCAGGCGCCGGGCCCAGACGTTGCGGGCGATGTAGTGGAGCGGAATGACCATGGCGTTCCGTCAGCCGATGGCCCGCAGGCCCTCGACGATGCGCACGCGCGCCGCCTGCACGGCCGGCACGATGGCGGCGGCCACGCCCACCACCAGCGCGCAGCCGGCCTGCATCGCCATGGTCTCGTGCGAGACCGTGAAGACCGGGAACACGCCGCCCACGGCCTGCTTGAAGAAGCGCGCCGCCGGGGGTGTCAGCAGCATGCCCAGCGCACCGCCAAACGCGCTGATGATCATCGATTCGCCAAACACCAGCAACGACAGGAAGCCGGGGCCGAAGCCCAGCGCCTTGAGCGTGGCGTACTCGGTGATCCGCTCGCGGGCGCTCATCGCCATGGCGTTGGCCATCACGGCCATCACGATGACGATCACCACGTACGACACCACGCGGATCGCCGCGATGATCTGGTTCGACATCGCCACGAAGCCAAGCTGGAACGCCTGCTCGGTCTCGGTCAGCGTCTCGGCCAGCGAGTTCTTGAAGACGTTGTCCACGGCGCGCGAGATGGCGGCGGCGTTGTCCGGGTTGTCCACGCCCAGCACGAACACGCCCACCTGGTCGGCCTGGCGGGGGTTCTTCTTGCGGACGGTCTCGTTCAGGTAGTCCCAGTGGAACACCATCTGGCGCGTGATGGTGCTCTCGTCGCGGCCTTCCATGATGCCGCGCACCACGAAGTCCCACGTGCCGGCGTAGATCGTGCCCTTGATCGGGATGACGTCGCCCACCTTGAAGCCGTACTGGTCAGCCAGCTGGCGGCCCACCAGCGCGCCGCGGCGGTCGCGCTGGTAGTCGGCGCGCTGCTCGGGCGGGACGATGAATTCGGGGTACAGGTCGAGATAGTTGTCGGACACGGCGAACTGGGCAAAGAAGTTCTTCGGGTCGCGGTAGACGCCGCCGAACCAGTTGGAGCGGGCCACCTGGGTGACGCCGTCGACGCCCTTGATCCGGTACTCGTAGTTCAGCGGCAGCGCAAAGGTCAGCGAGATCGCGTTGCGGGTCACCAGCCGCGCGTTCGACGCGGCCGAGGCGCCGGCGTACCAGGCATCGACCACGGTCTGCAGCAGGCCGTAGGCCAGCACGGCAATCACCAGGCCCAGCACGGTCAGCGCCGTGCGCAGCTTGTGGCGCATGGCGTTGCGGGCGATCAGCTTGGGCAGGTACATGGCGGGGACGTCAGCGGCGCGGCTCGGTCTGGATCAGTTCACCTTTCTCAAGGTGGACCAGCGACTTGGCGGCCTCGGCCGCGTGGGCGTCGTGCGTGACCATGATGATGGTCTTGCCGACGTCAGCGTTGAGCCGTTGCAGCATCGCCAGGATCTCGGTGGCCGACGTGCGGTCCAGGTCGCCGGTGGGTTCGTCGGCCACGATCAGCGTGGGGTCGGTGATCAGCGCGCGGGCAATGGCCACGCGCTGCTGCTGGCCGCCGGACAGTTCGGTGGGATAGTGGTCCATCCGGTCGGCCAGGCCGACCATGCCGAGCACCATTTCCACGCGCTCGCGGCGCTCGGCGCGGGTCAGGCGCGTGAGCATCAGCGGCAGTTCCACGTTCTCGTAGGCCGTCAGCACCGGCATCAGGTTGTAGAACTGGAAGATGAAACCGACGTGGGCCGCACGCCAGTCGGCCAGCGACGACTCGGGCAGGGTCGAGATATCCACCCCGTCCACCAGCAGCTCGCCGCTGTCGGGCCGGTCGATGCCGGCAATCAGGTTCAGCAGCGTGCTCTTGCCGGAGCCCGATGGGCCCATCAGCGCGATGAAGTCGCCGGCGGCGATGTCGAGCGAGATATCGGACAGCACCGGCACGGTCTGCGCGCCGCGCTGGTACGACTTGGCCAGGTGGCGGATCGAGACGAGCGGGGTAGGGGCCGCTCCGGCGGCGTGGGCTTCGGCCATGGCTTACTTCTTGGCGACGGTGACGCGGGCGCCGTCGGCCAGCTTGTCGCCGGGGGCCAGCACCACGGTGTCGCCGGGCTTGACGCCCTGCACGGCCACCAGTTCGCCGACCTTGGCACCGCGCGTGACTGGCACCTGGCGGGCCTTGCCGTCGGCCACCACGAACACCACCGGCTTGCCGTCGCGCTCGACCACGGCCGACGGCTGCACGGCGGTCAGCGGCTTGTTGTCCTCGGGCGGCACGGGCTTGGACAGGAACGCGATCTTGGCGCTCATGTCGGGCAGCACGCGCGCGTCGCGGTCGACAAAACGCACCTTGACCAGCACGGTGGCCTTGGAGCGGTCCACGGTTGGCACGATGCGCGACACGCGCCCGGCCATGCGCAGGTTCGGCAGCGCGTCCAGCAGGATTTCGCAGGGCTGCTCGACGGTGATCTTTGCGATGTTGGACTCGGCGACGTCGGCCTCCACCTCCAGCGTGTCCATGTCGGCAATCGTCACGATGGCGCCCTTGGTGTCGGCGGCGGCCGAGAACGGCGTGATGTTGTCGCCGACGTTGGCGTGCTTGATCAGCACCACGCCGTCGAACGGGGCGCGGATCACAGTCTGCTCGACCGAGACCTCGGCCGCCCGGGCGTTGGCCTTGGCCGACGTGATCGACGCCTGCGAGTTGTTGATCGACGCCCGCGCCTTGTTGAAGCGGGCCAGATCGGCGTCGTACTGCTGCCGGGAGATGGCCTTGGGCTCCAGCAGCATCTCCGACCGCTTCAGGTTGACCTCGGCATCGCGCAGTTCGGCCTGCTGGAGCTGCAGGTTGGCCTCGGCCACCTGCACCTGGGCGCGCGCCTGGGCGGCCGATGCCTCCACGTCGCGGCTTTCCACGCGGGCGATGATTTCGTCCTTTTTGACGCGCGAGCCTTCCAGCACGCCCAGCCATTCCAGCCGGCCCTGCGCCTTCGATGCCACGGCCGCCTTGCGCTGCGGCACCACGTAGCCGGTGGCGTTCAGCAGCGTGTAGTTCTGGGACGGATAGGCCGCGGAAACGGTGGTGGTTTCCACCGGCTGCGGGCCGGCCAGCCGGGCGCCGATGCCGATGGCCGCCAGCAGGATCACCGCGATGACCGCGTAGCGCACCCAGCGGCGGCGCCGGCGGGGCGCGGGCGCCATGGCGCTGCGGTCGATTTTCAGCTTGCTCAGGTCTTGATCGGCCAATTTGGGAACCGTTCGGTGGCGGTATGCACGAAAAGGCTCCCAGTATAGCGACTGGCCGCGGCGCTCAGGCGGGGCTAGAGGAGCTTGCCGGGATTCATGATGCCGCTGGGGTCGAACACCTGCTTGATGGCGCGCATCAGCCGCAGTTCGAGCGGGTCCTTGAGCGCCAGGAAGGCGTCGCGCTTGAGCTGGCCGACGCCGTGCTCGGCGCTGATGCTGCCGTCGTAGCGCGCCACTTCGTCCATCACCTCGTCGCTGACCGGCTTGCCTTCGCCCAGCGCCCATTTGGGGTCGGCTCCCAGCGGGCGCGACAGGTTGTAGTGCAGGTTGCCGTCGCCGAAATGGCCGAAGATGAACGGGCGGATGCCGGGGTGCCGGGCCTGCAGCCGGGCCTCCATCGACGCCATGAAGTCGGGAATCCGCTCGATCGGCAGCGATACGTCATGCTTCAGGTGCAGGCCGTCGGCGCGCTGGGCCTCGGAAATCTCTTCGCGCAGCCGCCACAGGCCCTGCAACTGGGCCAGCGACGCCGACACCGCCGCGTCCAGGCACAGCCCCTGTTCCAGCGCCTCGCCAATCACCGATTCCAGCAGCGCGTTGAGCACGTCTTCCGACGCCGTATCGGCGATTTCCAGCAGCACATAGGCCGGATAGCGCTCTGCAAACGGCGCCTGGACATTTTCGGCATGGGTCAGCACGAGGTCCAGGCAGGCACCGGTGAAGAACTCGTAGGCCTGCAACCGCGCCCCGCAGCGCGCGAACAGCAGCGAATAGAGTTCCAGCGCCTGCCGCGACGACTCCACGGCGGCCAGCACCACGGCGCGGGAATCGGCGCGCGGCGACAGGCGCAGCGCGGCGGCCGTGATGATGCCCAGCGTGCCTTCCGATCCGATCAGCAGTTGCTTGAGGTCGTAGCCGGTGTTGTCCTTGCGCAGCGTGCGCAGCCCGTGAAAGATCTCGCCGTTCGGCAGCACCGCTTCCACGCCCAGTACCAGCTCGCGCGTCATGCCGTAGCGCACGACGTTGACGCCGCCGGCGTTGGTCGCCAGATTGCCGCCGATCTGGCACGAATCCTCGGCCGCCAGCGACAGCGGGAACAGCCGGTCGTTTTCCTCGGCGGCGCGGCGCAGGTTGCCCAGGATGCAGCCGGCTTCGGCCACCATCGTGTTGGCAATCGTGTCGATCGAGCGAATCTTGTCCATGCGGTCCAGGCTGATCACGACGTTGGCCTGGCTGGCGTCGGGCGCGGCCCCGCCGCACAGGCCGGTATTGCCGCCGCGCGGCACCACGGGGACGCCGGCCTGCTGGCACAGCGCCAGCGCCTGGGCCACCTGTTCGGTGCTGCGCGGGCGCACCACGGCCTGCGCCTGGCCCTTGTAGAGACCGCGCCAGTCGGACAGCCAGGGCGCCACGGCGTCAGCGGCGGTGGCGACGATTTCGGGACCGAGGGCCTCGGTCAGGCGCTGGGCGAAGGGCGAGATGGACATCGTATTGCCTCTGAAACGGTAGGGAGACGGGGATTCAGGACTGGCGCAGCGGCAGGCCCAGGCGGCCGGCCGCGTTGCGCAGGTGTTCGGTGGCGCGCTGGCGGGCCAGATCGGCGTCGCGGGCGCGGATGGCGTCGAAGATCGCCACGTGTTCGCCGTGGACCCGGCCCGGCAGCCCCGGCTGGCGGCTGGAGTTGACGCGGGCGGTCCGCACGGCCTGGTGGAGCTGCAGGTTCATGTACTGCAGCAACTGCTGGTAATAGGGATTGTGGGTCGCCGTGGCGATGGCGATATGGAACTGGATGTCGGGCTCCACGCCAAGCTCGGCATCGTCCAGCCGCGCGGCAATGGCATCGAGCAGGGCGCCCATGCGCTGGAGGTCGGCGTCGGTCCGGTGGCGGGCCGCCATGGCTGCCGCCGCGCTCTCCAGGTCGATCCGCAACTCGAAGATCGCCGCCAGGTCCGTTGCATCGGCATGGCCGGCCAGCCGGAACCCGCTGTCGCTGACGCGCGAGCGGACGGTACTGCCCAGCCCCTGCCGGCTCTCGATCATGCCCTGCGACCGCAGATGCTCGGTCACCTCGCGGATCACGGCCGCGCTGACGCCGTAACGCTCGGCAAGCTGCTTGCCGGTAGGCAGCCGGGCGCCGACGGGAAACGTGCCGTCGGCAATCTCGCCACGCAGCTGCTGGATGACGCGCTCGGTCAGGGTGATGGGCCGTGTCTGCATAGGCCAGCACCTTACGCTTTTCTGGTTATATGAAAACTAGGGGTAAACGCTTAGATCGAAGGGGGCACCAAGGCGCAAGGCGCGCTCAGAGCTTGCCTTCCAGCGATTTCCGTTCGCGCCACATCTCCTGCACGAACGGGTCGGTGATGCCGTACAGGCCGTGGCCCTTACGCATGATGAGGTTGGTGGCCATCAGTTCGTTGACTACGGGCTGGGCCTCTTCGACCTTGACCTCGCGCCCGATGGCCTGGGAGTAGGCGGCGGCCGCGTCGGCCGAGAACAGGCCCCGGGCGTCGCCCTTGGCCGTGGCGATGCGGTCGAAGATGGCCGTCGCCAGGCCGCCCAACTGTTCCAGCTTCATCAGTTCGATATCGGCGGCGGCCGAGCGCAGCGTGTTGGCGATGACCGGCAGGTGCTCGTCGGGATTGCTGCCGTCGGGCAGGTGGAAATGCAGCTGGCGCAGCGCCTTGATCATCTCCTCGGGCCGGTTGCCGAGCGTGTGGAACGCCTGGATGGCCACGTCGAGCGAGGGCAGGGACGTAAAGCCCTCGGCGGCCAGCCGTTCCAGCAGGTAGGCCACGTAATCCTTGTCCAGCACCGGGTAGGCCACCGACGTGGCGCCCGTGAACGCCTGGTTGCGCCGGGCCGTCAGTTCGCCGACCAGCGCGCGGTGGGACCCGGTGCCGACGAACAGGAAGTGCCCGGGGGTGTCCGGCCGGGGATTGATCGCGTCGCGCGCTGCCTTCAGCGCCAGCAGCATCTGGTTGCCTTCCTCGGATGTGATCGCGTGCTGGACTTCGTCGACGATCAGCACGACGTCGGTGCGGCCCTGGTCCACCACTTCGGACAGCGCCTGCGCCAGCGTGGCGCCGCCGGGCTCGCCCAGGTTTTCCAGCTTGAAGCCGAACTTGAAGCTGAAGGCGCCCACGTCGATGCCGGCCACCCGCTTGAGCTTGCGCCGGGCCGCCGCCGGCGGCGACTCCAGGGCTTCGAGCTTCTTGCGCACCGCGTCGCGGATCAGCGTGGCGGGGCTCCGCTGGGTGTCGCTCCACAGGTCGACGTAGATCACGATGGCGCCCAGGTCTTCCAGCGCCGGGATCAGGTCGTTCAGCAGGAACGTGGTCTTGCCGATCCGGCGCAGGCCAGAAAGGAACAGCCCGGACCGCAGGCCCTCGTCCAGCACGCTGGGGTAGAGCAACTGGCGCGCCATCTGGCTGGCCAGCTCGGGGCGCTTGTAGACGTAGCTCATCGGGTTTAGGTGAAATTATGAATTTCCAATAATTATAGGGAATCCATAAAACGAAGTAAAAGTCGGCGTGGAGACAAATCCTAGTCAAAGTGGATGACAGTGCACGTGGGCGTCATGCCGCCGTGGCAAAATCGCCAGATTCCAGCTTCGGGCGCCTTTCCATAGGCGAATTGCCATGCAGATGTCGCAAGCCATTCCGATCCTCCGCATCTTCTCGGAGGACAAGGCAAGGGAGTTCTACGTGGACTTTCTGGGCTTCAAGCTCGACTGGGAGCACCGGTTCGGCGACAACTTTCCGCTCTACGCGCAGGTCTCGCGCTCGGGGCTGGTGCTGCATCTGAGCGAGCACCATGGCGACGCCACGCCCGGTTCGGCGATCTTCATCCCGATCGACGACGTGGACGCGCTGCACGCCGAACTGACCGCGCGCGCGTATCGCTACGCCAAGCCCGGCGTGGAGGATGCCGGCTGGGGGCGGCAGTTGCAGGTCAAGGACCCGTTCGGCAACCGGCTCTGCTTCTGCCAGCAGACCGAGGCGTAGCGCAAGCTGCCGGGCTCAGGTTGCCTGCTGGGCGGATGCCTGGACGGGCACGCCGGGCTGGACATCGTCGAGCCGCACGTCGCGCAACTGCGCGGTGGCCTTGGCGATGGCGCGCGACAGCCGCGCGATCTCGTTCAGGTGCTCGATCATGTCGTTGGCCAGCCGGAAATTGGCCACATCGTCGTGGCTGCTTAGCTGCAGCTCGGCCATGATGCCCTGGCGCGCCGCCATCGCCATGGCTTCCAGCGCCGGCTTGGCGGCGACGATGCGCTGCACGGTGTCGGCGGACGGATGCGCGACGGTGTCCACGGCCTGCGCAAGCTGGTCCAGCACCGAAGCGGCAAAGGCCATGGCGTCGGCGTTGCGCCAGCGGCCGGCATCGGCGCTGTGCGACAGGCGCCGCTGGCTCAGCGCCAGCATGCTCGTGGTGGCCACCTCGCGCGTGGCATCGAGCGTGGCCGCGATGCGTGCCAGGTCCACCAGTTGGCGGCTCTCGTCCTCGCTGCCGTTGCCTTCCGACAGCCGGCCGATATAGCCGATGACCGCGGTGCTCAGCGCTTCGGCGGCCTGGTCCTGGCCGGCCATCGCCACGATATCCTGCGCGGTACCCTCCACGGCGATCTCGGCACTGCGGCGCACCAGCCCGTGTACCTGCCGGCCCAGGCTGGCCAGTTCGAGCTGCACGCGGGCGATGCCCAGCGCCGGCATGTCCAGCAGCGTGTCGTCGAGGTAGCGGGGCACGGCCGGGTCCTGCGCGGTCGTGCGCGTGGACGGCGCGATGCGCTCGGCCAGCCGGCCGATGGGCCCGGTGAACCAGATCAGCACCGTCGTGCTGAACACGCTGAAGATGGTATGGGCGTTGGCGGCCTGGCGCGGCGTCTCGGCCGCCAGCCGCGCGGCGCCCGTCAGTTCCGGCGCCGACGGCGATACCAGCCGCACAAGGTCCGCAAACTGCGGGATCAGGAAGGCGAAGAACAGCACGCCCAACACGTTGAACAGCAGATGGACGACGCCGACCTGCGTGGCTTCCGCGTTCTTGCCGATGGCGGCCAGCAACGCCGTGCCGCAGGTGCCGACGTTGGCGCCCAGGATCAGCGCGATACCGGATTCCAGCGGGATCAGCCCCTGGCTGCCCAGCGCGATCACGATGGCCAGCGTGGCGGCCGAGCTCTGCACGATGGCCGTGAACAGCGCGCCAATCAGGATGCCCAGCGCCGGGTTGCGCATGTCCTGCATCGCCGCGATGAACGGCTCGTAGTTGCGCAGCGGCCGCGTGGCATCGCCCATGAACTCGATGCCGAGGAACAGCAGGCCCAGGCCCAGCAGCACGCCGCCCAGCTGGCGCAGCAGTTCCTGCCGGGCAAAGGCGTGCAGCAGGAACCCGAAGCCCAGCAGGAACGGCGTGACCGCCGAGATATTGAACGCGATGATCTGCGCGGTCAGCGTGGAGCCGATGTTGGCGCCCATGATCACCGGGATCGACTGGCCCAGCGTCATCAGGCCGGCCGATACGAAGCCGACCAGCAGCACCGTGGTGATCGTGGAGGAATTGAGCAGGGCGGTGATGCCCGCGCCCGCCAGCACGCCGCGCAGGCGGCTGGCCGTGAGCGTGCCGAGCAGCGATTGCAGCCGCGCGCCGGCAATCGCCTTGAGCCCGCCCGTCATGCATTCCAGGCCGTAGAGGAAGAGGGCCAGCCCGCCGGTCAGCAGGCCCACGATTTCGAGCAGGTTCAGCGAGGCAGCGGACTGCATGGCATGGGGACCTATCGGGAGGGCGAGGCTGCCATTGTATGCCGCACGCCGGCGGATACAATGCGCTCCTTCGCCCCCGCCCGACACCGCCATGCGCCGCGCCGCCGCCCTCCGAATCCCGCCCCGCCTTGCCGTGACAACCCTGGCCACACTGGCCACCTTTGCCGCTACCGCCGCCGGTGGGCCGGCCTGGGGCGCCGATGCCGGGGCTGATGTCATCCGCGCGGCGGTTGACGCCGCCGTCCGGCCGGTCATGGCCAAGTACGACGTGCCGGGCATGGCCGTGGCCGTCACGCAGGGCGGCCAGCATCGGGTGTTCAACTACGGCCTCGCATCGCGCCAGGGCACCCGGCCGGTCACCGACGCCACGCTGTTCGAGATCGGATCGGTCAGCAAGCCGTTCACGGCCACGCTGGGCGCCTATGCGCAGGCGCGCGGCGTGCTGTCGCTGGCCGACAAGGCCAGTCGGCACATGCCCGCGCTGGCCGGCAGCGCCTTCGATGGCATCAGCCTGCTGGAACTGGGCACCTATTCGGCCGGCGGCCTGCCGCTGCAGGTGCCCGATGCCATCAACACGCTGCCGCAGATGGTGGACTGGCTGCGTCAGTGGCAGCCGGACTTCGCGCCCGGCACCCGGCGGCGCTATTCGAACGTGAGCATCGGCCTGTTCGGCCATGCCGCCGCGCAGGCGCTGGGCATGCCGTTTGGCGACGCCATGGCCGGGCAGTTGCTGCCGAAGCTGGGGCTGTCGCATACCTGGATCGACGTGCCGCGCGCCCGCATGGGCGACTACGCCTGGGGCTACAAGGGCGACAAGCCCGTGCGGGCGTCGCCGGGCGTGTTCGACGGGCAGGCGTATGGCATCCGGACCACGGCGGCGGACATGATCCGCTTTGTCGAACTGAACATCGACGGCCAGTCGGTGGCGGACCCGGCCGTGCGGCAGGCGCTGGCGACCACGCACGCGGGCTATTTCCGCGTGGGGCCGATGACGCAGGGGCTGGGCTGGGAGCGCTATGGCTGGCCGGTGACGCTGGATGACCTGCTGGCTGGCAACGACACCCGGATGGTGCGCGACGCGCAGCCCGTGCAGCGCATCGACCCGCCCGAGCCGGCGGCGGCCGACGTCCTGCTCAACAAGACCGGGTCGACCAATGGCTTCGGCACTTATGTGGCCTACGTGCCCGGCCGCCGCATCGGCGTGGTGCTGCTGGCCAACCGCAACGTGCCGATCCCGGCGCGGGTGACGGCGGCCTACGCCATCCTCCAGGCGCTCGACCGCGCCGGCGCCCCGGCCATCCGCTGAAAACCGTCCGCCCAAAAAAAGACCCGCCTGAGGGGATCAGGCGGGTTTGCAGGGGGAGGTTAAACAGGACGGGTCAGGTCCTGCGATGAAGCTTAGAGTGAGGCACACGCAGTCGATGTAGGCGTTTGTCTGATTTTGTATTTCTAGCATTTTGACCGCAACTTAATCGACCGAATGCAGCCAGTGCATGGTCGTTTCATGGTTGGGCCGCTGGCGTTTTGGCGATCTCCCGGCTACGATGTTGTTATGCAACTGGTTGCATAACAACATCCCGAGGAGACCCGCATGGAAGTTCACGGCCTGATTCCCGCCGCGCAGCAGACCCTGGCCGCCTGGCACGGCCTGCTGGCCCGCAACGCGATGGAGGAACTGGACCCGCTGCTGTCGGACCAGATCGTCTTCCGCTCGCCGGTGGCGCACAGCCCGTATCCGGGGCGGGCCGCCATCAAGCTGGTGCTGAAGACCGTCAATACCGTGTTCCAGGATTTCACGTACCACCGCGCGTTTGCGTCCACCGACGGCCGCAGCGTGGTGCTGGAATTCAGCGCCACGGTCAGCGGCAAGGCGCTCAAGGGCATCGACATGCTGCGCTTCGACGATGCCGGCCGGATCGAGGAATTCGAGGCGATGGTGCGCCCGCTGTCGGGCCTGCAGGCGCTGGGCGAGGCGATGGGCGCGCGGCTGGCCGGGCAGAAGGCCGTGCTGGCCGGCGCCGGCTGATGGCTTGGGCCGTCAGAGCGACAGGTGGACGACGCGCTGCGACGGGTCGTCCGGGCAGGGCGTATCGGCAAAGCCCAGCCGATGCGCCAGCCGCCGCATGCCGGTGTTCGATGCCAGCACGTAGCCTTCGATGGTGCCGAACCCGGCGGCGCGCGCGAATTCGATCAGCGTTTGCAGCAGCACCCGGCCCAGCCCGGTGCCTTGCCAGCCGTCGAGCACGGTAACGGCAAATTCGCAGGCGTCGCGGCCCGGCAGCGCCACGTAGCGCGCGCCGCCAACCAGATGGGCCCCCACGCCGTCCGTGCCGTCCACGGCGGCCAGCGTGCATTCGCTGCCCGGCTCCGGGTGGACCACGTCGTCCAGCAGGGCGTCCGGCAGGTCCTTGATCGCGGCCATGAAGCGCGTGTAGCGCGAATCCTCGGACAGTGCGTGGAAGGCTTCGAGCACGCCGGCCTTGTCGTCCTCGCGGATCTGGCGCACGACGATCACCTGCCCGTTGCGCAGGATTACCTGCATCGGCAGATAGGGCACGGTCGGCGTGTGTGAAACGGTGGCTTGCGGCATGGCAGGGCCCGCGGACTAAGGTCCTGTCATGGTAGGCAACGGGGCAGGGAAGGGCAAAGGGCGCCGCGTACCGCTGCGGCGCCCCAGGGGGGCACAAGACGCGTCCGGCTACGTCACTTGCGCAGGTCGAAGCGGTCCAGGTCCATCACCTTGGACCAGGCGGCGACGAAGTCCGTATAGAACTTGTCGGCGCCGTCGTCGCTGGCATAGACCTCCGACAGCGCGCGCAGTTGCGCGTGCGAGCCGAAGACCAGGTCCACGCGCGAGCCCGTCCACTTGACCGCGCCGGTCTTGCGGTCGGCGCCTTCGAACACGTCGCGCGACAGCGGCGTCCATTCCAGCGACATGTCGAGCAGGTTGCGGAAGAAGTCGTTGGTCAGCGTTTCGGGCCGGTCCGTCAGCACGCCGTGCGCATCCTTGCCGTGATGGACGTTGAGCACCCGCAGCCCGCCGATCAGCACCGTCATCTCGGGCGCGGTCAGCGTCAGCAACTGGGCGCGGTCGATCATCATGTGCTCGGCCGGCACGCGCACGCGCGGGTTGATGTAGTTGCGGAACGCGTCGGCGGTGGGCTCCATCGCGCCCATCGACTTCACGTCGGTCTTCTCCTGCGACGCATCCATGCGGCCCGGCGAGAACGGTACCTTCAGCGTCTTGCCCGCCTTCTCGGCCGCCTTCTCGATGGCCGCGCCGCCCGCCAGTACGATCAGGTCCGCCATCGAGACCTGCTTGCCGCCCGATTGTGACCCGTTGAAGTCTTTCTGGATGCCCGCCAGCGTTTCCAGCACCTTGGCCAGCTTGTCCGGCTCGTTGACGGCCCAGTCCTTCTGCGGGGCCAGCCGGATCCGGCCGCCGTTGGCGCCGCCGCGCTTGTCCGAGCCGCGGAACGTCGACGCGGCCGCCCAGGCGGTCTTGACCAGTTCCCCGATCGACAGCCCCGAAGCCAGCACTTTCTGCTTGAGCGCGGCAATGTCGTTGTCGTCGACCAGCGGGTGGTCCACCTTCGGGATCGGGTCCTGCCAGAGCAGTTCCTCCTGCGGGACTTCCGGGCCCAGGTAGCGCTCGATGGGCCCCATGTCGCGATGGGTCAGCTTGAACCACGCACGGGCGAAGGCATCGGCAAACGCCTGCGGGTCGTCCTTGAAGCGGCGCGAGATCTTCTCGTAGATCGGGTCGAAGCGCAGCGACAGGTCCGTGGTCAGCATGGTCGGCTTGAGCTTCTTCGACGGGTCGTATGCGTGCGGCACCGTCTCGGGCGCGTCCTTGGCCACCCACTGGTTGGCGCCGGCCGGGCTCTTGGTCAGCTCGTACTCGAAATTGAACAGGTTTTCCCAGAAGCCCTGGCCCCACTGCGTGGGCGTGTTGCTCCACGTCACTTCCAGGCCGCTGGTGATGGTGTCCGGGCCCTTGCCGGTGCCGAACTGGTTGCGCCAGCCAAAGCCCTGCAGTTCCAGGTCGGCCGCCTCGGGCTCGGGGCCGACATTGCTGGCCGCCGCGGCGCCATGGGTCTTGCCGAAGGTGTGGCCGCCGGCGATCAGGGCCACGGTTTCCTCGTCGTCCATCGCCATGCGGCCGAACGTATCGCGGATGTCATAGGCCGCCGCGAGCGGGTCTGGGTTGCCGTCCGGGCCTTCCGGATTGACGTAGATCAGGCCCATCTGGACGGCGCCGAGCGGATTCTCCAGGTTGCGGCCGGGATCGGTGCGGCTCACTTCCTCGCCGTGCTTCTCGGCATCGGCGACCAGCACGCCGCCGTCGTCGTCATTGCCCGCCGCGCCCTTGCCGTAGCGCACGTCGCCGCCCAGCCAGGTCTTCTCGTTGCCCCAGTAGACGTCCTGATCCGGTTCCCAGGTGTCCTCGCGCCCGCCACCGTAGCCGAAGGTCTTGAAGCCCATCGTTTCCAGCGCCACGTTGCCGGCCAGGATCATCAGGTCGGCCCAGGAAATCTTCTGGCCGTACTTCTGCTTGACCGGCCAGAGCAGCCGGCGCGCCTTGTCCAGGCTGACGTTGTCCGGCCAGCTGTTGAGCGGTGCAAAGCGCTGCTGGCCGCGGCCGCCACCCCCACGGCCGTCGCCGATGCGGTAGGTGCCGGCGCTGTGCCAGGCCATCCGGATGAACAGCGGGCCATAGTGGCCAAAGTCGGCCGGCCACCAGTCCTGTGAGTCGGTCATTACGTCGGCCAGGTCCTTCTTCAGCGCGGCGAAGTCGAGGCTCTTGAAGGCCTCGGCGTAGTTGAAACCCTTCTCCAGCGGATTGGATTTGTCCGAGTGCTGGCTGAGCAAGTCCAGCCTGAGCTGCTTCGGCCACCAGTCCGCATTGGTGGTGCCGCCGCCCGCGGCATGGTTGAAGGGACACTTTTCGTTAGACATGCTCTCTCCTTTGGGGGAACCATCGGTAGTTCTAGTCTTTCTCGCGTCAACACTTCCACGCGGCCCTGCGTTGGTCAGGTCCTGTCGCACGAGAAATATAGGCGAGAGCCCATGGCAAAAACATGAGAGCTTTGCAATCGCCGCGATAGGGCAACGCTATGACGCGAAAGGCATCGCGATTCGGGTTAGCCCGACCTGATCCCCCCGGTGCATGACCTATAGTTGCGGTACTCAGAACGACAGCGCCACGCGCGCGGAGGGTGCGATCATGACCATGTCAGTCAGGCTCGCGAGATGCCTGAGCCGCAACGAAAGCCATTTCGACACGGTCAGGCGCCCCGGCGACATCCGCGAAGCGGCCCCGTCCACGGCGCCAGCCGTGCCCCAGGACCGCCTGGCGCGCACTGTCCTGTTCGAGGACGAACGCGGCTACCTGACCGCCGTCATCCCCGCCAGCCACCACCTGAAACTGGCCGAGCTGCGCAGGCAGACCGGCCGCGAACTGGGCCGGGCCCATGCGGAAGGGGTGCGCGAGGTGTTCCGCGACTGCGATCCGCGCGCGCTGCCGCCAGTCGGCACGGCCTATGGCACGCAAACGTGGATCGACGAAAGCCTGCTGGCGCACGACGACGTCTATTTCGAATCGGGTGACCGCGACGCGCTGGTGCACATGCGCGTCGACGACTTCGCGCGGCTCATGGCGGACGCGAGGCGAGGGCGGTTTGCCCATCGTGTGATGTAGCGCGGGCCGTTGCCCGCGACGGGCCGCGCCATGGGACCAAGGTCCAATGGCGCGGCCGGCTTGCGTCTATTCCACGGGCTCCAGGTCGCCCGGTTTCCACGTCTTGTCGAACCACGGCTCCAGCGGCCCGTACAGCCGCAGGATCACCTGCCAGCTCTTGCCCGGCCGCGTCTGCACCCAGTTCGACGCCTGGCCCGGCGGCGCCTTCGGGCCGAACCAGATCGTGTAAGAGCCATCGGGGCCCGCCTTCAGGCCCTTGCTGTGGCTGTCGATGCCGGCCGCCTTCTGGTCGGTTTCGAGCATCGAGCGGGTCTGTGCGTCGTAGACCGTGAACGACCAGAACTGCCGGGCCGGCACGGGGCCGGGCAGGGTGATCCGGTAGGTCTTGCCGCCGTCCAGGTAGGTCCCGCGCGCGTCGCGCACGGCGAACGCGTAGGCCGAGCCAGTACCGGGCTTGGCGGCCGCCATGGCCGGCGTGATGCCGGTGGCGGCGTAGTGGAACAGCGTGCGGGCGTCGAGCATCCGCTCGCCGTGATCCAGGAACTGGTAGCTGTTGCCGATAAAGCCGTTGCCCCATTGGCGGTCCGGGAAGAACTTGAGCCGCGGGTCGCGCGACGCGAACAGGATGGCCCGCGCCGACGCATTGCCCACCGCCACGGCATCCACCAGCAGCGCCTTCATGCGGGCATCGGGCCGGAACGGCTGGCCTTTCTTGATGCCAATCGAGGCAAACAGGCCGACGATCTCCGGATCGAATGCGTCGGCTGGCTCGTGCTGGATGACCGCGTCGATTTCCTCGAAGAAACGGAAATCGTTGGCATGGATCGTGTTGAATTTCTTGCCCGACAGGTTCACGAACTTCGTCGGCGGCGGCTTGGCGGCGGCCGCCAGCGGATAGACGCGGGCGCGGTCCTTGACCAGCTTCACGGCCGCGGCCACGTCGTCGTGCTCGACAAACACGCGGCACAGGATCCAGTTGATATAGGTGGGCGATCTGGTGATGAAGTAGCCGCTGTCCGGCAGCGGGCCCTTGTAGTCGGGCGGCACAAACAGGTACTTGCCGCCTTTGCCCTGATCCGGGCCGGTCAGCCCGACGTCGGTCACGAAGCGGAAATAGGCATCGTCCACCGGCCCCAGCGCGTTGGGCGGGATTTCCACCACCACCGGGCCGTCCTTGAGATCGATGCAGAAGAAGTTGTAGACCGTGGTGGCGTTGGGCGTCAGGAACAGCGACCGGGCGTCCATCAGGTTCTCGGTGATGCCGATGGCCTGGTTCGGCGTGACGCCGGCCTCGCGCAGCCCGGTGCACATGGCCTGCAGCGAAGCGGCCGGGATGCCGGACAGGAACGCCTGGATGCCGCGCGAGAAATCAAGCTGGTCGTAGACCTTCTGGACCGTGGCGTCGTTGGGCAGGCCATCGAAGAACTCCAGCGGCCCGATCCGCGTGTCCACGCGGGACGGCGTCACGATATCGGGCGGCACACTGGCCGCGTAGCGCGGTGCCTGCGCCAGGACTGGCAACGACACCAGCCAGATCAGGGCGCCGATGAACAACAGACGTGTCGACATACGTTTCCTTTGCTGCGATGAATGGCCCATGCAGCATAAGGCGCCAGCGTCGCCGCGGATCGGGGTGCCGTATTGAATGTTTTCGGGGGCTGCGTTAAGTGGCTGGGATGGGGTTGGCGACAGACAGGTGTCAGAGGAACAATCTATCTTATGTTAAATGAAAGATGGATAACGACGGCCGACTCTGGTTTTCCCAGTCGAAAGACGCAAAACTATGTTTGATCGCGACGTAAATACGTGTCCGAATGCTCTTCGGCTCATACGCGCCAAAACAAACATACTTTTTCATTTGCATCCCTTACTGCCCACAGTTTTGTTATCGGCCGAATGCCTTCGACCCGTGCGATGATGTCCAACGCATACGTGCCGCAGGAGTTTACATGGCCGCTCAAGAAGATGGGCTAAGCATCTCACCGTTTCCTTCTTCCCTGAGGGATCTCCGAACTCTATGCCAACCAGGGCATCCTTGCGATCCCGTCGATCGCGCTTTACATGATGGCGCGTATCAGGAGCTGGGGACTGTACTGCAGTGGCTGTCTGGATTTGCTACCCATGCTACGGAGCGTGCCTATGAGAAGGAAGTCCATAGGTTTTACTGCTGGGCGCTCTTCATCGATCGAAAGCTGTTGGCCGAAATCACCCCGTCAGACCTAGACTTCTATGATGCATTTCTCCGGGATCCTCCAGACTCCTGGTGCGGAATGCGCAATCGGCGTCGTACTGCCGGAGATTGGCGGCCGTTCGAGGGAGCTTTGTCGGACGCGAGCTGCTCATTCGCATTTCGCGTCTTGGAAAGTTTATTTTCGTTTCTGGTCGATTTCCGGCACATCCAATATAACCTCTTCCGCGAGCGACGAATCCGTCGGAAGAAAAGTGCCATGGGATCCACAAAGCCCTCGAGATCCCTGCCCCTTTTGTCGTTTGTTCGATTACTCCGAGAGCTCGAGTTAGAGTGCGAGAAGTTTCCAGTCGGACATCCAGCGCATGACGAGGCCGAGCGGATGCTCTTCGTAATTCGGTTCATGGGAAACACTGGCATCCGCGGGGAGGAGTTGGCCTGTATCCGCCTGTCCGATTTGTTTTGCTACAAGTCACCAAGCTCCGGAGATGAAACGTGGTCGCTTTCTTTAAGGAACGCGAGCGGGCAGCAGGCAAGGAAGATTGTCCTGAATCCTTCGGCCAAGTATGCCATTTACAGATACTTGGCGGCACGTGGTATCCACATTCCTCCTCCTCCGTCAGCAACGCCCTTGGTATCCCGGCTCCACGGAGACGAGCAAGCTGTTCCTTTAGGCCGGGACTCAATCTATGGAATAGTAAAAAACGCCGTGAACCTCGTTGCCGACAGGATCGAACACAAAAATCCGGATGAAGCTGCCCGTTTTAGGAAGGCAACTCCCCATTGGTTGAGGGTCACGTATCGTCGAATGAACGTAGATTCTCGGCAAAATGTCTACGCAATCCCAAGGATGAGTGCTTAGCTTACGGCATATCGGCACCGCTGCACCCGCCCAGGGCACCACCATTCGGCATATGGATACGCGAATAGTCTCGGCATCGTTGTCACTGGCTGGGTTACCGGCTATACGAGCCTGTGGAGTGTTGTGCCGCCGCCAACTAGCGCTGAATCTGAAAATCCTCTAACTGCTATTTCTCGTTCACACATCGCGCCACGCTCGAGTGCTCAGGTTCGCCTTCAGCGCAATTCTGAGCCATAGAGACGAACAAAAGCCCGCTTGCGCGGGCTTTTGGCGGCCACCAATGAGACATTGGGGTGGCCTCGTAGGCTAGGCCTGCTTCCATTATGCCATCGCGAAGCAGGGCTTCATCTATCTCGCAGACGGGGGCAGATTCCAACTGCCGCCGATAGCCTGAAGATGGGCCGCACTGCCAAGGCAGCCAATTGCCTGGCGGTCACGGCAAAGCGTCGGTGGACGCGAGCAGAACGCTTATGATTGACTACTAGCCACGCATTGCTGCCACGATATCAGCGGATTGCCAAATGCACGTGCGTCATTCATGCGCAACGTATAGGTGATGCGACGAAAGCTGGCCTGCCCTGCCCTACGCGTTGACCCGTCGCCGTCCTATTAGCTTGCCGTTGCCGGTGACACCGTGACGTTTGTGAGCGCTTTCGCATTTGGCTGATGAACGACGAAGCCGGTTCTGCAATAGAGCGCTCCGATCGCGGGCGGCTCTATCGCGCCGCCCTCCCCGGCCAATGCAATTCCCGTTTCTAAGCCATGCTCCAGCACGTTGAGAAATTCAGCCTTGTCTTCCCTGGGAATCTCTCGTGTAGCGGGATACGGCGAGGTATAAGCAAACAACATGTCCGCTACTTGCCGCAACCATCGGGCAAAGCCCTCGCGCATTCCTGTGACGTTATCCTTTCTGCGAAACAAGCCATTGGCGATAAATTTCACGAACTCTACAACTGCGCCGTACTGCATGGACACGTTTGGCATTCCTTGAATCAGGTCGCGCGCTAGGCCGATCGCGTACCGGCGATTGAGCGCGGTTGCGAGGTGGGTGGCAACAAATTCAAGCGTCCGCGCCGCCATCTGCGGCTGCTGGAGTCCCCAAAAGACGTCATCTGCATGAAGGGCGAAAACGGTGCGATTGTGCAGCGCCGAGTTGAGGGCGAACTCTGCGTGATCACCACGTGAGATCTTGCCGTCCTGCAAGCCCTTCATCGCCACGAGATAGGGGAACACACCCTTGATACCAAACACTCCATAGACCCAGTTCCTAAGGCGTTCATCCACCGAGAACAAGGCTGCCCCCTTTTCGAGGCACAACGCGAGCGCGTCATAGGTATCTGTATCGAGAAGATCCTTTAGAAGGATGAGTTCGTGAGGCATTTGCTCCGGCCCATACACCGGGCAAACTTCGCAGTGTTCGTCCATTAGCCTCAATGCTTCGGTATATTGGCTTGCCTTCCACTTGCGAGCCTCTTCCGTGATAGGCAAGAATGCGAACTGCCCATCTATATCGGCCGCATGTCCCTCTGCGCGAGAATCCAACGCCTCGACTTCCGCTTGTTTGAATCGATCGTAGGTCCCCCGGCAAACATACACCCGTGGCAACACTGAGAGAAGATCACCCTGTCCAAAGCGGACAAGTTCAGCCAGCGTGAGCGCGTCCATCACAACGGGGAACGATTGGTCGAGCAACAATGCACTTGCGGCCTCAAGCTCTGGCGCTGTGGTGACACCACTTGCGAGCGGAGGGTTGCGCTGGTCCCAACTGAAGACCATTTGCATGCCGTCGGCGCCGAGCATTTGCGCACACAAGCCAAGCGGAAGCTTGCTCTCGGCGTATTGCTCCATTACCGATTTGCTACGTTGCGTTTGCGCCTTGAGTCGGTCATGGATGGGCGAGACATCCAGGTTCCCATCCTCTTTCTCGGTCAGGCTGAAGAGCTGCAGACCAGGCGCGGGTTCTAGCGATTTCGACAAGAGTTCGTGCGCGTACTCGCCCAGTCCTTGATGAGCATCACTGATCTCACGAATCGTGAAATTGCGAACATCGAACGTTCCCTCGATGTCAACGGTGTCGCCGCATGCCAGTCCTAGCATCGTTTTCGCCAGCGGGCTGTCCGCAGCAAGGAATCTCGCAGATTTCGGCAGATCCGTCATGCCTGCAGGATCGATCACGATTTTTACGATGCTCCTGTCCGCGCCCTCAAGCGTCACCATGGAGCCAGGCCTCACCTCCGGAAAGTGTGTTCTACCGTGTCTGGCTCGGTGACCGATCAAAACTCCCATTAGATAGGAGGAGGCGGCACTGACGTCGTCCATGTTCGAGCGGAACATGCGATAAAGCCGCGCGTACCCGACCTCTGGCTTGCCATACTGCAACTCTGCCGCCGCCAAGTGCGCGATCTGCTTCAGGGTCCCCGTAAGACGCTCGGGCGCCTCGCTGAAGGCGTTTCGGATTTGTGCGGGTGGTCTGGTATGAAGAACAACTTGGTACCAAAAGACCCATGCTTCCGCCCGCTCTGGATGGGCCTCGCGATGCAGTCTCGCAAGCAGTTCGAGCTGGCTCCAGTCATTGGCTTCTTGTGCGACGCCCATCGCTAGGCGGCGGAAGGCGTCATCTGAAAGCCATTCGGGTGGCACTTTTTCCAGGAGGTCTTTTGACTTTCGCCGGTACCCACCAAACAATAGGGCACGCAGTCGTCGCGTCTGAATTGGTAGGCTGCGGCCGCTGGGGTCCACCGACTCCAAGAGGCCGACGGCGTCGGAGAACTGATCGGCGCGAATCAAAATATCCGCGACGATCAGACGCTCGCGCGAACTCGAATGGGTGGAGACTCGCTTCTTTATGACCTCGACAAACCGGAGCGCTTCGCTGTCACGGCCGGCATTGAGCATCAGCCCCGCAAAGGCGCTGAGTGTAATCAGATCAAGGCCATCAGCGGGCGTCTCACTGACTTCCTTGACCACCTTTTCGGATTGGCCGGAGTTGCACGCGCACACCATTTCAAGCAGCTTGACAACCGGTTTCTCGTCCGGCGCATGCTCGCGCAATGCGTGAGTGATGCGAGCAAATGCCTCGGACTCGCCTCGGTTTGCGGCCGTTTCGGCCGCAAGGAGCAATCCGTCTTCGTCCAGCGCATTGAGGTGGGCTATGGAAAATTTAACAAGATCCTCGTGCCGGCGGAGGAAGAGCAAGGATCCGATGTGTAGGGCGGCCACGTTATCGGCATACTCAGGAATTTCCGTTTCGATTCGCTCGCATATGGCGAGCGCCACGCCAGGCTTGCCGGTTAGCATGTGGGCAAGCGCCACGTGCGAGGCAGCTTCGGCCCTGTGCTGGCTATTTTCGATCCGCCATAGTTCTGTTGCCGCAGGCTCGAACGCGGCGATTACCTCATCGAGACCCTCACGCAAATCTTCGGCGTAGGCGTCGAAGTCCGCGGAAATCCCGTCCTTTCCTGCGACGCTAACGATGATGCCTGCGGCCCCTTTGCGGGTGAAAAGGCCTGCATCCTTTGCGCGTAAAGCTCGCCGTGCGTAGGTTACCGCCAAGTCGCTCTGTTGCCGATAAAAGGCGTAGGCCATCATTTGCAGCGCATCTGCTTCTTCTCTGAAGCGCGCCGGCAATTCGGCTTCCGTCAAGTCCTCGTTCTCGCAGATTCGAGCATTGGTAGCCGCTAGCCAAACATGGAGCGAAAGCGGGAATAGGCCTAGCAGGCGTGCCCCTTCAGCGTTGGCAAGCTTGAGGTCTCCCTGGATGATATGCGCTCGGATTTTGTTAGCGGCGATGCGCTCGTCATCCCAAAACAGGTCATAGGCACGTAGAAACCACTCAGCAGCGACCTCCTCACGATTCTGTTGCCAGTGTGCAATGCCATTCTGAAGAGTCCAGCGCGCCTTCTGATGTCTGTCGAAGCTCGCGATCTCGGTTTCGAGAGTGGCAAGCAACTCCTGCGCAGCCTGAAATTTCAGGCCGCGCAGCAGGTCGTTCACCTTGTCAAGCTGCCTCGTCACAAGCCCATTCGGTGAATCTGTCCGACCTGTAGGCAACATCTGCAATAGTGCCGCCTTGAATGTTGCTTCCATCGTCGCAGGCATGGCAGCGATCTGCGCCCCAGTCCTTTCTCCCTGCTCACGTAGCACCGCAATGGCACCGCCCGCGCTGTTTGGGGAGTATTTCGGATGCAATGCGTCGTATCGTTGGATGTGGTTGCATATCTCGGTCCACGATTCCACTTCGACCAAGAATTGGCCATTGGCCTGCCGAAGGTCGCTGACTTCCTGTGCGTGCTTGACGAGCGCCGTGTCGCTTGCAGCTGTCGTGGCAATTATGAGGCGGACAATCTTCCAACCCGCCGCGTCGGCCGCGGCAACCTCATCATCAATTGTCTTGGTGGTCACCCCGCCATCGACATACCGCTTGCACTGGATGCCAATTCGACCGGCTCTTGATGTAACGAAAATGTCTACACCGCCCTGCTTCTGCCCTGATCTGCCGTTCCTCTTTGGAGTCGGATCGTCGAACACGACACCGTAGACATCCGTGCACATGTTTTCGAAGCTGTCAGCATTCGTTGGCTTTGAGATCTCGATCTCGAACGCGCGCATTCTGTAGGCCTTTCTAGTTCTGTGTCGACGGATGACCCTTGCAACCATTCCGCGGTCATTGCTTCCCCGCATTCTGCCAACAGGTCCCAGCGACTCCCCTTCCCTTCGCCGCTTGTTCAGACTGGAGCATCATCTTCGACGTGTTCACACGATGAAGTATTGTCCAATGACTGCCACAGGTCTTGCAGCGTAGGGTTGGCGTTGGCAATCGCCCGGTAGCACCTGATTTCCAATTGAGCAGTCCAGGTGTCGTGGCCCGCCTGGACGAGGCGTCCCGCTGCGATCTCCTCCGCAACCGCGCTTACCGGTAACCACGCAACGCCGTATCGCTCGACCACCATCTTCATCAGCAACATCGCCATGTCCGCCTCGTAGCAGCTACGCAGATGGTACGGTGCGTCGGCGCTGTTCAAGATCATATCGACAACGCGTCCCATGAATGTCGTGGCCGTGTACGCGAGGTACGGGAGCGGAGCGTCGGTCGTGCCCGGCAGCGAAAAGATCGGTTTGCCGCGGTCGTCTGGCGCAGATACAGGGATGAAATCCTCATGGCCTAACGTGATGCCGGCGAACTTGTCGCGGTCGAGCAGGATCGGCACGAGTGGATGGTGATAGCCGATCATCAAGTCGCAACTGCCTTCAGCCAATGCGACGACGGCATCGTGAACGTTCGCTGCGACGACTCGCGCATTGAAATCACCGGTTTGTTGGTGGAACTGCTTCAACCACCTTGGCAAGAACGTCAACGAGAGCGTATGGCCGGCGGCGATCTGGATGGAACGGCCTGGCATCTTTGCCTCCTGGCGCAGTTCCGAACGCAGTTCCGTAACACCCGCGCATAAGGGGGTATGGACATCCACCTCAGAACTTGATGCCCATGGACATCCGCCATCGTGGTCACCTAGTCAACTTCCCCACATTCCTTTTGTCTATCCGCCCTGAGACGGCGAGAAATCGCTCCCCCAGCAATGAGCGTTATTGCCCCGGCTACAAGCGAACGACGCGCATCTGACCCCGAACACCGTCAGGTGTCGACGTTTTCACTTTCAAAAAATGAAACTAGGGCAAGCCGGCATCGCCGGCGCGTCAGGCGTTCGAGTGTGTGCAACTTCGGAACCGCCGATAGGCGGCTGTCCACACCCTTGTGGTGTGGGCAGCGAAGTTGTGCACACGGGGAAGCGCTGAGCCCGAGTCGCGGGGCACATGAGAGCGTTCCGGAGCCAGCTCGTTTTCTGTGGTGCTATTTGATGAGACCTTCGGGGAGCATTGTTGCAACCAGTTGCCTAAGGCGCTTACGCTCGGAATTTGATATGCGACTCCACGCCAGCACTATTTCTGCGAGGTCTTCGTCTTCGCAATAAAAATATGCCGCTGGCACACGCAGCACCTTCGCCAACTTCAAAGCGATTTCAAACGGCGGTTCGTGCACGCCTGTTTCGTAACGGCTAATTCGCGCGCTCGCTGTATGTTCATCAAGTCCAATTTGGACGCCCAGTTTGTCTTGTGGAATATCCTCGTCGCGCCGGGCGGTCCGAAGCCGGCGGCCAAATAGAGACGCTGGCTGCTGTTTTTTCATTCTACGAATATCGTAGAAATCGCTTGTTGAATCTCTACGTAATTCGTAGAATCGATGATGCTACCGACCAACGTCGACGGACCGACTCTCAGCTTTGCTGAGGTCACTCCAACAAATACGTCCCTCAAAAAATGCAGCTAATGCCAAACTCAACCTTTAAAACTCTTGTTGGCCGGTGTCATGCTATTCACTGACAGCAGTTGGGAAGAGCTACATCCCATAAAGAAGAGGCTCATGCAGCCACTTCTTGCGTGGCGCTGCGTTGGATGGACGGACCTCACGCCGAACTTCTTTGTCGTGGCCTCCTCTCGCGGTGCGGACTGCGCGGCCCCGGATGGTTGGGTGGTGGACGGTGCCGAAGCGCTGATTCAATTGGTACTGCAACTTGGCGATGTTAGCTTTTCGGTTCACTTGTTGGCTCGTAGTGAGGATGACGCTTCCGTCACGCTCTGCCGAGTAAGCGGGTTGTGGCAGGAGGCAGAGGGAAACGATAAGGGTGTCGTGAACTACTGGTATTCGACCGCCGACGGAGAAACGAGACGGTGTTCGCCTGTCGCATTCGGTACGCGTGTTGAGAGACCACGGCTGGTGAAAGTATTGAGCTTCGAAAACGGGTGAGCACGTGCGAGATTCGAAATCTGCGGCGGCCTGCAGAACGCGCTTATCCGTGAAGGCCGGCGCAGTCTGGAGACCATGCGGGCTCAAACGCTCTCGCTTAAGTAAGGAATGACCATGCCGCGCTCTACGCGTGCTACAGAAAACGAAACATCGCTCGATGAGGAATGGGTGGACCACATCTTCCATCGCGCCGTGATTGCAGCCATCTTGTTCGACCCGAAGGTCGCTGAAACACTGCTTGAAATCCCTGATGCGGCGCTTGGTCGGCTCTTCAAGAATCATCTTTGCAAGGCCGTTGGCCAGGCCACGGTCTACGGCATCGATTTCCCCGCGCTTTGCGAGGAGGAAGATAGGCTTCGCGAGCGCGTTAGAGCTGAGTCGAAGCAGGCGCTAGAAAATAGGCGCTCCCGTAGGTACCACAATGCGAACCCGGAGCGCTACCCTCTCGTGCTTCAAGGCAAAGTGCTCCGAATGCATGACTTCCGCATCTCGGCAGGCCTCACGGAAAAGAAACTGGCTAAGCTTGTTGAATCGCAGCGAGTATTTCGCGTCTACTTTGGTCCCGAAGCCTTTTACCCAGCGTTCTTCCTCTCGACGACGATTTTTCGCGACGACTTCAGAAAGGTCATACGTGGTCTCGGCAAAGTCGACCCATGGTCTATGTTCGACTTCTTCACGACCGCGATTGAGGCGTTGGGTGGGGCTACACCGCTTCAACGACTATCCGCGGGGGATGTTAAGCCGGTAGTGCAAGAAGCCAAGACCGCCGCCGAACAATATGCCCGACTGTTTCCATAGGTGACCAATATTTCGTACCTCTGCTGGCCATGAAAGAACTTTTGAACTCCACTTTCAACGACTCCGACACTTCTGGTCGTGCCGGCAGTCGGGTTCGCTCTCAGCCTAGTCGGAGTTTCGTTTCGACGCTTGCCTACCGCGGAGCGCGCCAACCGCCCCTCAGAATCAGCGGAAGAAGAGATGAACTCTGATAGCCGTATCGACCTTGAGACTGCGCTTCGCAAGTTCCACGAATTGGGCTTAGAGGACGGGGACCTAGGATATGCCTACTGGTATGAAGTCGGACAGCTACTGAAACGAGCGGCAGGCATGCAAGCGCGAATAGAAGAGCTCAGCAAGGAGTTGGAACAGTGTCGCGCCGCGCGGCGGAAAGCGGATTGAAACGAACGTAGCGCCGCAGTGCCTGTGAGCTAGCCTGGATTAACTTAGGCGCGTGAGGCCGGTTGCTTTGAGAAAGGGTGACCCAAAATGTCGACGAACGCGAAGATTCCACCGCCGCCTGACGCCGACGATTTCATGTCCACCGCCGAAGCCGCGAAGCTGCTATTCGTTTCCCGTCCACATGTCGTGAAGCTGCTCAAGCAAGGCAAACTCAAGCTTCACCATAAAACTCGGAACAACCAGTTTCTAACGAAGGCATCAGTGCTAGCTTATCAGGCGCATCAGGATGCTGCGGTAAAAGCCTACAAAGCTTCGGCAGCTGACGAATAAGCTGAATCTAATAAAGCGTAGTGGTGTCTGAATCGCAAGATGATAATGTTCAGGTGGGCGGGCGATAAATATGGAGGCCGTACGATAGTCGGTTCAGGCAACTGCCGCCGCGATGGAGTAGCGCCGGACGCGAGGAGGCTTCGATGAAGGAAGGAATCGGTGTGGAAGAACGATTGTTCAGAAAATCGGACAAGCCGTCTGAGGACATGAGTTGCAACTGGCACTACAAGAAGTCCCCGCGCTACAACGACTTCGCATCTACCGATGCATCTGGGAAATGGTGCATCTTTGTGAGCCCCGCCGACGTGGACCAAGAATGGAACAAAATCAGCGGCGCTATCGAGAGCAACCAGTTAATGTGCGCCAAGGTATCCACCGCTCTGCGCAGCATTGGTCGCGATGGGCACGTCATCTGTGTCTACACGCGAGACTGGGCAGATAGGCAGGACCTCATGCGCGCACGCGAAGTGCTGCAGTCGCTGGGCTTCGTGAAAGAACTCGGCTACAAGCGTGACATTGATACACGGAACAGGATTTACGGCTCTGGTGAGTGGTACCTACGTGTATAGCCAGCCGTTGCAATCTAGTTCGAGAACCGATGTGTCCCATATGGAAGGTGAGAAGCGGTGTCGAAGCTTGTTGTTGTGGAAGTCGGCGCCGGCAGAGCGTTACCGACGGTACGACGCTTCAGCGAACGGTTCTCGTCGCAGAGGCTCATTCGAATCAACCTTCGGGAACCGAGCACGAAACCGTCGCATGGAGTCGGTTTAGAGGGCGCCGCCGCTGCGACGCTCAAAATGCTTGACGCTCAGTTGTGAGTCTTCGTAAATCACATTCAACCGCGTAGTGCGGCCACACCTTGGCAACTCGGTTCGGGCTCCGCCGAGCGAACTCGCGCGCAGGGCGACGACATGCGAGGCGTGTCGGATGGTCACACCGACCCGGCAGCTGCCACAGTTAGAGAGAGCGAGATGACAGACCGACATGTGCCTGATGATTTTCCGAGGCAACCGGACCCCGGTTCTGTAACCGGGGTTCAACCAAAACTTCTCGTTCGCGAAGTCGACGGACGCTATCAAAGCAGTCTCACTGAAGAACAACGGTGGGTACGCTATGACGCGTGCGAGGACCTTGCTAGTCAGCTAGCCGCGTACGCATCGCGAAAGATTACTACCTCCGGTCTGTCGTCAGACGTGGCGTTGACTCGCGCCGAGAGAGGCGTGAGATTGAAGGTCGACGCTGGCGAATGGGACTTCTCCCAACGTGAGGTGGCTTGGGTCATGAAGCGCACGCGGCAACTGCTACAGGGTGCGACCGATGACTAGCGAACGCGCCGAGAAAACAAGCACAGCATCTCGCCCGAAAGCGCGCGCTCGGTCAGTCGGTGACATACGCCACCCATATTTCTGCCGGCTCCAGGTGGACTCGTATCAACGCTCGAAGGCGTGTGTGAAGTCAAGTCATGCCGACGAACTTGAACATAAGAATCATCGTGCCGTGACAACGCCGTCTCTCTGGTCTCTCACTCACGTAGCGCGAGGGCTGAAAGGAGTTGGTCGCCCGTGTTGAAGACAGTAGCCCAAGCCTTTTTCTGTCGTAATTGCGGCGCCACTGGTCTTAAGTTTTCGGCGCAATCGATGGACATAGACTTCGATGGCATTTGTGGTTACGTCCTCTCCATGTCGGGAAAGTTCAGACGCGAGTTGGTCCTTTGTTACCACGCGACCGGCCCGCGTGGCGAATATTTCGAGAACCTCTATCTCTCGCGACGTCAAATCCAAAATCTGTCGACGGACCGTCGCTGTACGGCCGATGAGGTCGAACGATAGATTGCCGACCGTCACCTCTTCGGCCGGACACCTTGCTCCTCGCCTGATTAACGCACGAACACGTGCAAGCAACTCCGGGATTGAGAACGGCTTTGCCATGAAGGCGTCTGCGCCGCGGTCCAGTGCGTCGACTCTACGCTCGATAGTATCGACCACGCTGAGGGCGAGCACGGGCAGCTTTGACTCGCGACAGCGCAGTCTTGACAAAACCTGTGCTCCGCTTATGCCTTCGACATCCAAGTCCAGTATGAGCAGGTCGAAGGATTTGGCTCGCAACGCAGTGTCAGCGAGATTTCCGGTAGCGACTCTGTCGACCGCGTAGCCCGACAGCCGAAGTGCTTCTCGCACGACTTCTGCAATTTCATTGTCGCCGTCGGTAATCAGAACTCGCATAGAGACCCTTCGAACCTACTTAAGGCTACCCCTGGATGAAGGCGCAGCCCCCTTCGAACCTGCGCGTTTTAAGGCCGTCGAAATGCTCGCGCGACCGTGTTCAGCATGACATTCAGACTTGAGTGACAAACTTCGTGGTGAGATACCCGTCGAAAGTCTCAGTGCCACCTTCGCTACCCATCCCACTGTCTTTGATTCCACCAAACGGAGTTTCAGGCAGTGCCATGCCAGCGTGATTAATATTCACCATGCCCGCTTCAAGCTCAGTCGCGAGTCGATGTGCCGACCGGGTGCGCTCCGTGAATGCAAACGCCGCGAGTCCAAAAGGCAAACTGTTGGCCCGTGCGATTGCTTCATCCAATGTATCGAACTTCGCAAGCGGCGCGATAGGCCCAAATGGCTCCTTCTGCATGAGGTCGGCTGTGTCGTCGAGATTGTCCACCAAGGTTGGCGCAAAAAAGCTGCCGCCAAGCTCGGGGGCGAACCCGCCCGTTAGAACGTTCCCACCTCGCGCTTTCGCATCAGCAACGAACCGCTCCATTTCCTTGACTCGTCGAGCGTGAGCAAGCGGTCCCATCGTGGTTGAAGAGTCGATGCCAGGACCCAACCTGGCGGTTTCGAACGCCTCAATCATCTGGTCTCGAAACTTTGTATAGATGCCCGACTGAACGAAGAGTCGCGTAGGTGCGACACACACCTGGCCCGCGTTGCGCAGTTTCATCCGCATTGTCACTTGTACCGCCGAATCCACGTCCGCATCGTCACAGACAATCACTGGGGCATGCCCACCAAGCTCCATGGTTGCCCGCTTCATATGATGCCCAGCGAGCGCTGCTAGCTTTTTGCCCACATCGACGGAGCCAGTAAATGAGACCTTCCGGACCAACGGATGTTGAATGAGAAAGTCCGATACCTCGTGTGGAACACCCCAAACGATGTTCAGGACACCGGGCGGCAATCCAGCGTCGTGAAAAAGTTTCGCCAGCGCCACAATTGCACTGGGAGAATCTTCCGGCCCTTTGAGAACGATGGCGCACCCTGCACCAATAGCAGCTGTGATTTTTCTTATCGCCTGATTGAATGGGAAGTTCCATGGCGTGAACGCGACGCAAACTCCCACAGGCTCGCGCACGACTATCTGCCGGACGGCTGTGTCTCGCGGAGGAATGACACGTCCATAGATGCGGCGGCATTCTTCCGCGTGCCAATCTGCGTGGTCAGCACATGTGACCACTTCGGCGCGGGCTTCCGCAAGAGGTTTGCCTTGGTCCAAGGTAATGGCTTGCGCAATATCGTCAGCACGTTCCCGAGCAAGCGATGCTGCACGACGCAATATTTCTGAGCGTTGGAGTGGCGAGCTTTTCCGCCATTTCAGGAAAGCCGATTGGGATGTAGCTACGGCATGCGCTAGGTCTGCAATCGTTGCGTGAGGCAAACGTCCCAACACCTCACGTGTGGCCGGATTGGTGACGTCTTCTGATTTACGCTGTCCACCGACGCCAATAAATTCACCATTGATGTAAAGAAATAGCTCGGGATACACAGATGCTCCTGGAGAGTAACGCCGTTTTTGAAATGAGCCTGCCGATACGGTCGCTCACGCGAACGACGAGGACATCGGCCGGAAAGCCGTGTCCTCGCCTTCGTGGCTCGTGGGGATTTGCGGAGGAGCAGACTTGATAACCGGGCGACGACTACGAAAGCTGACGACGGCGGTTCACTCCATCCTCCGTTTGATGCTCGAGGTTTGACCGTACCGCTCGGCGGCCGATGATGAATGCGCACAATGACGACATAACACCTGAACCCGCGACGTAGGCACAAACGAGCCAAGGGCTTCCGCCCGCGAGGGTCACAAGTACCGTCGCAATGATTGGAGTGAGACCGCCAGCCGTGACGCTCGAAAACTGATAAACGAACGAGATGCCTGTGTACCGCACCTTGGCGTCAAACAACTCGCACAGGAAGACCGCGACAGTGCCATAGACTGCAGCGTAGAAGACACCGTAGGGAATCGCGATGGCGGCCCACAGCAACATTGTGTTACCCGCCGCATGCGTGAACACCCAGAACGCTGGATAGACCGATGCTGCAGTGATGAGCGCAGCGAAAGCGTAGAGACGCGGACGGCCCACAAAGTCCGAGATACGTCCGAAAATTGGGATAAATATGGTCAGAACAACGCCGCCAATCATCACCCCAATGAGCGCTTCATTCCGGCTGATACCGATATGACTCGTCAGATAGCTGATGGTGAAGACGCTGAAGATGTTGAAGAACACCCCATCGATGTGTCGCGCACCCAGACCAAGCAGCATGTTGCCCGGGAAACGCTTGCACATATCCAGGAACGGTACCTTCGTCTCGCTGTGGCTGCTCTTGACCTTCGCGAACTCGGGCGTTTCCATCACGTTGAGCCGAATCCAAAGACCAAACATCACGAAGATAAAAGACAGTCCAAACGCGAGTCGCCAGCCCCACGCCATAAACTGAGCGTCGGTCAACAGCGCGGACAGCGAGGCGATAATGGCAGCGGACAGTAGCACACCAACTGAAAGTCCAATCTGCGGCAGGCTCGCATAGAACCCTTTGCTTTCACGAGGAGCGTATTCATACGCCATGAGGACCGCGCCACCCCATTCACCACCGAGTCCAATCCCTTGGATGACCCGGAAAAGAAGAAGAAGACCGGGGGCCCAATAACCAATCATGTTGTAGGTTGGTACAAGCCCGATTGCGACGGTCGAGAGCCCCATAATCATCAAAGTGATGACCAGCATGCTCTTGCGCCCGACTTTGTCACCGAAGTGACCGAAGACTATCCCGCCGAACGGCCGAGCAACGAATCCGACGGCGAACGTTGCGTAAGCGAGAAGTGTCGATGTCGCAGCATCCCCAGGAGGGAAATACAACTTGTTGATGACGAGGCTTGCGACGACTCCGTAAAGGAAAAAGTCGTACCATTCTATGATGGCGCCGATGACGCTCGCAGCTGCAACGCGCCGCAGGGCTTTCTTGTCCGTGCTCATGATGTCTCCACTTCATGAAAATGTTGTCGCGCATCGATGTACGCGTTCTGCTCGGTGAAGCGTCGCCGTTGCGACGCTTTGTCTACAAGTTGGCAAGGCTCGTCAGCTGTGCTGCGCCTCCTGTTTGCTGAGCCCTACAATCTTCTCGGACCCAATCACGTGTGAAGTTTCGACTCGCCGGCGGTCGCCCTTCAGAATCATGTCGGCCGCTTTTTCGGCAATCATCACCGTGGGGATATTTGTGTTCCCAGATATGAGAGTCGGCATGATTGAGCAGTCAATGACACGCAGGCCTTCGACACCCCTAACGCGCAATTCACCGTCAACCACCGCCATAGGGTCGTCGGCCGAGCCCATTTTTGCCGTGCCGGACGGATGGAAAATCGTTGTCCCGTATTCCCGGCAGAACTGCAGGATTTCATCGTCCGTGCGTACGTTCGGGCCAGGTCGATATTCGCGCTTCATATACGCCGCCATCGGTTCTGTCGCCGCGACCTTGCGCGCGAACTTCACGCCGGCGACCGTCGTGCGTCGGTCGGTTTCAGTCGAGAGGTAGTTGCACTGAATACGCGGTGGCTCCAACGCCTCGAGGGAGCGAATCCGCACGAAGCCGCGAGATTCTGGGCGAAGCTGGCAAATCGAGTATGTGCAACCGGGGAAGTCGTGAACTTCTCCCGCCGTGCTATCCGCGGACAAAGCTGCGAAGTGAAACTGAATATCGGGAGTCGCGTTCTCGTCTGGCAACGCGCGGCAAAACATTCCGCCATGATTAATGCCGACCGCCAGAGGGCCACTGCGGCGCAAAAGCCATTGCAGCCCCATCTTCGCGCGACCGGTCAAGCTACGAACCGCATCATTGGTGGTAATCGGTTTGGTCACTTCGTACATCAATCGAACCTGCAGGTGGTCCTGGAGATTTTCGCCCACACCTGGTGAGACATGCACAGGCTTGATGCCGAACTCAGAGAGCAAAGCTGCAGGGCCAACGCCCGAAAGTTGCAATAGCTGTGGGGACTGGATGGCACCGGCACAGAGCAGGACTTCGCGCGTCGCTTTGACCTCGAGAGTTCGACCGTCTCGCACGTACCGAACGCCTGTGGCCCGTTTCCCCTCGAACAACACCTTGGTTGCTTGTGCAAGAGTCTCGATATGGAGGTTGGCTCGGCTCTTCGCCGGCTTCAGATACCCGACCGCGGTCGAGCAGCGGAAGCCGTTCTTTGTGCTGACCTGGAAATAACCTACTCCCTCTTGACGGCCATCATTGAAATCATTCGTGCGGGGTACGCCCAGGCGTTCAGACGCTCCAATGAAAGCGTCGACCAGTTCATGCTCCGGTGGAACGCTAGTCGCATGCATCGGGCCGCTATCGCCGCGGGTTGCTGACGCGCCTAGGTCGTTGGTCTCGAGCTTGCGAAAGTACGGTAGCACGTCGTCCCAACCCCAGCCGGGGTTGCCGAGGTCACGCCATTCGTCGTAGTCACGCTTTTGGCCGCGGATGTAGATAAGGCCGTTAATCGAACTGCTTCCGCCAAGTGTTCGGCCACGCGGTTGATAGATTTTGCGATTCGCGAGTTCCGGTTCAGGCTCGGTGTAGAAACGCCAGTTGTATTTCGGGTGTTGCATCGTCTTCGCATATCCGATGGGAATGTGAATCCACGGATACCGGTCTTTCGGGCCGGCTTCGAGAAGGCAAACGGTATATTTTCCGCTTTCGCTCAGGCGATTTGCGAGAACTGAACCGGCCGAGCCAGCGCCGACGATGACGTAGTCGAATGTTTGCATGCTGCCGTGTCTCCTGATTTCTATCGCGCTTTGGGGAGCGCCTTGCATTTGCAACTTGTATGCAGATGTCTTACCATATTGATACAACGGCACTTTTGGCGGTGCAAGCGAAAACGCGGTTGACTCTGGAATCTGAGCCTGAAGCCGCATTTTTGAACTGAAAAAGCACGCCGTTTGACCCTCTCGGAACGGACCCTGATGCAAGGAAACCCTGAAAAGCGCGGCGCATCGCGTCGACGTTTGACCCCACTTCCCCCGGCGCCGGAAACGACGGAGGATGACAACACAGCGGTTGCTGAAAAGCAGTCTGGAACTGTGGCGGGCGAGTCTCTTCTAAATCGGGAAAGTCCAACGGCGCTGTATATGCAGATTGCCGACCTGTTGCGCTCGGACATCGACTCAGGTTCCTTCGCGACTGACAGCAAGCTACCCGGGGAGAATGAGCTCACTCACCGTTTCGGAGTGAGTCGCGTGACGGTTCGCCAGGCCATTGCCCAGTTGCTGGCTGAGGGGTACGTCGTTAGCAAGCAGGGCAAAGGCACTTTCGTGTCGCGGCAAAAGTTCTTGCACGACCTGAAGCCGATGCGAGGGTTTTACGACGCACTCATCGCGCAAGGTGTGGAGCCGAAAACGAAGCTGCTTGAATTTGGGCCTGCATCTGCTTCAGAAAGCTTACGTCAGGCGTTTGGCGCAACCGATGCCGATTGCTTCCAGCTGCGACGCCTGTATCTGGTTGATGACGAACCCATTGCGCTTGTTGTGTCGACGCTGCCGCCGGAGGCTAGCGGATTAACTTGGGAGCAGGTGAACCGCACCCCCATTTATGGATTGTTGGAAAGCGTCTTGAAGCTAACCGTGACGAGAGCAGAGGTTCGAATTCGCGCTCGCTCTGCGGGCGCCTCAGTCGGCCAACTCCTGGGACTTTCTGCGAAGGCTGCCCTTCTCGTCATGGAGCGCGAGTCTTTCGGCAGCGATGGTGCTTTGCGCGAACGTACTTCGTTCTACATTCGCCCGGAAAATTACGAGTTTTCGCTGAGCGTTCAAGGTCCTTTGCCCGTGGCCTCGTCAATCAAGAACGTGAACGGCGCCGCATCCCGCGCAACAGAGAAATAAAGATGTGCGAAGTCGAGTCTTTCCTCAGAGGAAAGGCTCGACGGTCCATCGTGAGCGCAGGACTGGACTTGTTATTGGTTGGTCATCGCATCTTCGAAGACGCGCTCTCAGGCTCTCTCCAATCCCTTTCTCTTTCATCGCATTGCGGCACCGCTTACGCAATCAAAAATCAGACGAGGTGACTACGAATGCGGCGCAATTCATCGCCCATGCGGGTGAATCGCGCGTCGGTCATCTCCACGGAGGGCTTGGTGGTGCCAAGCGTGGGTGCTTCCTTTGTTACAACCAATTCCACGAAGGCCGGTGCCGGTCCACTCAAAATCGAGTGAAGCTTGCGTTCGAGGTCTTCCAGGTCGCAGATGCGTTGCGACGTCTTATAGCCTGCCGAACGGGCAAGGCCTACGAAGTCCACAGTCTCGGCGCCTGGCGTGTCCAGATTCCCTAAGCCGGAAAACTGAGTGCTGTTGTTGAACAGGAAGTGGACATACTTTCCCGGCGCAGCTTGCGCTACCGTCACCAATCCTCCCAACTCCATGAGAAGGCTGGCGTCTCCGTCGAGGACGAACACGGGACGTTTCGGCTGCGCCAAGGCAAGTCCCAGCCCCAAGGACGCCGCCCCGCCCATCAGGGGAACGCACGCGACGTTCAGCGGGTCGGTGGAAATCTTGTCCAGAGCGTTCATCGCACCCATTGTGCAAACGACGATGGCATCGCCACGGACCTTCTGAATTACTTCGCACGCTTCTGCAGTAGACATGTTCATGATTGGCTCCTTCAAACTGACTGCTTTACCTTGTCGGCATCGTTGGATTGCGCGAATCCCATGAAGTGACCCGCGATAAGTACAGCTGGTCCCTTGCGTTCCCGGGATGCGGCCCAAGCGGCCGCGATATGTCTTTCGTCCCCCGGCGCCTCGAGTCGCCAGTACGGAATATCGAGTGTTTCCAGCAAGGGCTCGAGCATTCGCACCATCAGACGACGGGATTCCCGTGGGTCCTTCCCAAGATTCGCGAACTCGCGTCCGAACTGGCCGACCACAAAAAGCATCGGAATCTTCGAGTCGAGGCCAAGCGCTCGAACACTGTTGATTGCTGCATAGAAGCCCTGGTTTTGCACGAGAATCGCGACACTGCGCCCGCCCGCGTACAGACCCGCGGCCACTTCGACCGCCTGGTCTTCGGTCGTTGTGGGCACTACGCGGATACCATTGTTCTGGTCCTCGAGCGCCTGATGAAGAGCAATCTGCAACATGTCCGGAACCGTCGTGACGAAGTCGATTCCGCACTTATGGAATTCGCCAATCACCTTGGCCGCGCTGACAGAGTGTTGAGTGAAATCGTTGTCCATACTGACCTCATTGCGCTGGCGCGCGTTACATGCCCGCATGCAGGATGGCGAGCGAATAGTTTTTGCGGCGGCTTGGGGCCGAAGCAACGCTGCCGTTCACAGTGACGGAAGCGTCGGAACGCAGCCTTGAACGGATAGAAAGCAGGAGTTGGTGCCACATCACGAAGATGGGCCGGAAGGTACACATTGGGGGTGTCTCCATCGTCGGTCGCTACCCAAGACGCACTGATTCTCGGGTTTACGACTTGTATCTAAATGTCTTATCATCTTGATACAATGCGAAGCAGACGACCGCAAGCAGAAACACGAGATTTGTCGGAATTTGAGACTAAAAATGCTTCTTCGAACAAGAAAGCACGATGCCCCCAGGGAGACGAATGACCACCTCCGATATGCTCCAAGAGCACAAGATGCTCAGGCTACTCAGCCTTCTCGAGCGGGTTTCTGCCTCGAATCAACCGGTCACAATTGCGCAGATAGCGATGCGACTGGATATTCCGAAGGCCAGCGCAGCGCGGCTCGTGGACCTGTTGATTTCTAGTCGGTATCTGGCACGGATGCCGGACACAAGAGGACTCATACCCGGCCCGCGTACCGTCCAACTTGCCGCGTCAACCCTCAGCAACAGTTCGTTCCGACGCGAATGCCGGGCAGTGCTTCGTGGGTTGGTCTCGCGCCTTGGCGAAACATGTAATCTCTCAGCTTTCGATGGTGATTGCGTGCTGTACCTCGAGCGCGTCGAAACGTCGGAGCCGTTGAGGATGCATCTGGAGCTTGGCTCCAGACACCCGCTTCACTGCACCGCAGGCGGAAAATTATTCTTGTCGCAGCTCCCGCCCGTTGAGCGCGCTGCACTTCTGGACCGGCTCACGCTTAGCCCGCGCACGCCACACACCATCACCAACAGAGCGAAGTTGGACGATGAACTCACGCGTCTTGCTGAGAAGGGAATCTCCACCGACAGGGAGGAATTCATCATCGGCATGGTCGGTGTAGCTGTGCCTGTAATTACGGGTTCTTCGCGCAATGCCATTGCGCTCGTATGTCACGCGGCTGCCCCCAGAAGCAGTCTGGAGGAGTTGCTTTTGAAACTGCCAGTTTTGAAGGAGGCAGCACTGCAGTTTAAGGCCCTGTTCGACGCGCAGACCGTGGATTGATGCTCGTGCCGGCACGCGTGCCCGTCTTTTGCGTGTCGTCAGGAAGGACTCATTCGGCCATACGCGTCCAGCAACGACGTCTTGTACACGACCCCGAGAATCGATGAACTGTTGGAGGTCGGGTCGATAACCGGAAGGCGTTCCCCACGAAACTTGAGGAACAATTGCAAGGCTTGGCCCAACGTCATATCTGGGGTAAGGACGTGAAACTCCGGTAAGAGGAAGTCCGACGCAGTTCTACGCCGTGGAATCCGAGGAGCCGCCAAATCAGAAGCGACGTCGTCCAATGCGACTACACCACAGAACTGCTGACGTTCGTCGACGACGTAGAGATACTTCACGGGATGTTCCGCAAACATACGAGTCATCGCCTCGACCGATGCGTTGAGCGGGACGATAGTGTCTGCGGGCCTGACCAACTCCCGCATTCTCATAGCAGCGAGTTTCGACCGGTCTTTCAACTCACGATTGCGCCGTACCGTCACTTCGTACATTGCACTGTGCTCGGCGTTGCGAGCCACGAAGTATGCGATGACACAGGAAAGCATTAGCGGCAGGACTACCTGATATGAGAGGGTCATCTCGAAAATCATGAGAATTGCCATCAAAGGCGCATTGGTGGCCGCTGTCAGGAAAGCGCCCATGCCGACGATTGCGTAGGCGTAGGGCTCGGCGCTCGCCTGTGGCCATATGTTCTGAACACCAATTCCGTAGATACATCCGATGACTGCCCCGACAAATAGCGTTGGCGTGAAAACGCCTCCAACTGCACCTGTCCCAGCTGTTGCGAGCGTTGCGATGATTTTTAAGACCAGCACAACGAGCAGCGCGGTCCACGTCCACGGCTGATGCAGCAGCGAGTTCACAACCTCGTAACCATTGCCCCACACCTCTGGCGCCCAAACGGAGACAATGCCTACTATTAAGCCTCCTAATGCGAGCTTCATCGGAAGAAAAAGTGGCAGCTTGCCAAATCCCTTCTTGGAAATCGCGAGCAGTTGAAGAAATCGAGGGGCCAGAATTCCGCAAAGTAGGCCGAGGACAACAAATGGGAGGACCTCCATCCCGGTGACCGTAGGAAACGACGGCATCTCATAGGGAGGTCTGTAACCAGCGAATTCACGCATGGTAATGTTGGCGACGACTGACGAAACTACGATGGGACCGAACCATTCCATCGCCATCGAACCGAGGACCAACTCAGTGACGAAGAACGCGCCAGCAATTGGTGCGTTGTACGCCGATGTGATGCCTGCTGCCGCACCGCACGCGACGAGCACGCGCAGGCGAGCCGGGTCGAAACGAAACAGCCGGCCGACAACCGAAGAGCACAGGGCCGCGAGTTGAACCATTGAGCCCTCTCGACCGATTGAGCCGCCGCTGGCAATTGAAAAAAGCGACGAAATAGTCCGCCAGATGCTTTGCCACACGGGCACTACACCGCCTCCAACGGTGACAGCTTCCATATAGTCAGCACCCGAGCCTGAGGAACCCCGACGCGCGAGAAGCAAGCACCCGCCAGCTATCAGGCCTCCCACCGTCGGCACAGCAATCCGAACAGGCCACGGCAAAGCCTTCGCAAACTCAACAAAATTCCCGGGCTCCCCCCCAATCGTTCGCTGCAGCAAATCTATACCTTCTCGAAATGCAGCCATCGCGTAGGCGCCAACAATTCCCACGACAACGGCCCAAAGAAGCATTGCGTGCGTGTCGGGTTGGCGCACGGCCTTCCACAAGAAGGTCCGGAGCAGGCAAGAGGCATTTTTCATAGCTAGCTGCGACAGTACGGTCCCCGAGGCTGACCGGTCGATGCGCAGTCGGCATCGAAACTCGTGGGGCAAAGAAGTGGCTCGGTATTGAAGCACCGAGAACAACGCCGCCATAAAGGCGGCGTTACGGTCCAACGGGTTGCAGCGCGCTCAGTGCCGCGGCTTGAGATGGACAGGAGATGTTTCTGATTGTCCGTGAGCAAACGTGGCTGGGGCCGTGTCACCTGAGCCCCCTCGCAGAAGGCGAAGCGTTTTTGTCTCCGGGTCGACTTCAACCAGCGAGCCGTGTGGAATGAGTTCGGTCACATCCTGGTCAAAGCCAGCCAGCATTGAGATTCCCCCGAGGGCTGCGCCTTGCGCCAGAATCGTGTTGACCGTGTTGAAGATGATTGCGACGGGTGCCATGTTCCGCGATTGCATCTCGTGGAGCATCCAGGCACTCGCTACCCCACCTTTCGCTGTGTCTAAAACCAGAACCCGGCCAACGTACGACTGGCCGACCAGCTTATGTGCCGGACGAGAGAAGACACCTTCGAGACGATTCAAGTCGTAGCGAGCGGAAAATCCATCCTTCGCAACCAGTGCTTCTCCCGAGACTTTCTTTCCGAGCGCGTGACGCGCCGTCAATACGAGTTCGCTCATGCCAGTTCTCCTTTTTCCGCAGCAGCGACGCACTCTTCCATCGATGCCAGCATCGGCGTGTATCCGTAGCCACCCAGAATGTTCACAAGCTTTGCGCTATTCGTCGCAAGCTTTTTCCAGCCCTTCGCTTCAGACATTTCACGTGCGTACGACTGGTAGAAGCACATACCAGACAGCACGGTACCTCCAGCGCTTTCGATGCGACGCGTATAGCCGAAGCGCTCCGAGTCGGGCGACACCTGAGGGCTAGTGACTGCAAGGAGCGGGACCTTGAACTTGCGGCCGTCGCAGAGTTCCGCAAGCGAGCGGAGTTCGTACAGACTCAGTTGCGGTGCGGAGAAGACGACGACATCGATAGATTTGGTCACTGCGTAGCTTGCAGCGAGCGCATCGATTTGTTCGCGGTCAATACGGTGATGAACCGGCAGCTTGTCGCCGCCAACGTCTTCGATGCGCTGAGCTTCCGGCGTAATACCGACGAGATGGAAGAGTGCGATGGAACCGAAACTGGCCATCGCGGCGCCGAAGTGCTTCAAGTCGTCGGAGGTCGGCGCACCCTCAATACCTTCAATCACCGGCACTTGCCAGTAGTTACCAGCCAGGCGACCGATAACGCCACCGAGCGCACCCCATTCGTTGAGCGTACGCGGCGTGAAATCAACACGGAAACGCATCGTCGCTTGACGCTGCTCGTCGAGATGGTAGCCGTAGCGTGGCGTACGGCCGGTCAACCCGGCTGACAATGCGGATGGCCCACCTTCAAAGTTCGAGCGTGCGCCGTTCACCGAATTCGAATAAATGACGACGCCGGTGTCACCAAATGCAACATGTTCGCCACGGGTTGCGGCCAGCACCGTCTGATAGTTGATGCAGGTGTCGGTCATGCTGACGCCCAAGCGTTCGAAAGCATGAATAGCGCGGCGCTCGAGTTCAACCATCCAGTCACGCTGACCGAGGTCGTTGGCTTTGCTGAAATCCGTGCCGCGCGGGTCGGTGATGGTCGGGATGCAAACAGTGTGGCGACCGTCGGAGGCCTCTGAGAGACCTTCGAGCCACATCACACCCGCCTGACCCAAGCTTTCCGTATCAGCCATCACGTGCGCCTGCGTCACGGGTACGAAATCGCGCGCTCCGAAGAAGTCGCCGACTTGAACCTGATGGCGCATCGCCATTTGCAGGACCTTTCCGCGCTCTCCGTTGAGCATTGCGGTTTCTTCATCGTTGAGAAGCATTCGCCGTCTCCAGTCTTATCTCGTAAGTGGGGCAGTACGCGTTGAGCTCATTCAGTTAGCTTCCGCGGGGAAGGCGTCACGCTCGATGACTGACTATTGCGATAAACAGTCCAGTTGCGTAGCGTGACCGCCATTTCGAGATGACATCGCCTCGTGAGATGTAAGGAAATGTCTATCTTCGACACCTTGGTTGTCTTAACTTGTATTAAGACAACATGAGCGAATAATAGCCAGTCGTCTTTGGGCTGTCAACAACCGGTTTGAGATATGTGTGACTTGCAGAAAGGCGAACGTGCGATGCCACGTAACCGGCGAAAAATACTGTTTGTGAGGAGTTTGGGCGGCGCAACGAAGAAGCGCGCGGCGAATGGCGCCGCGCGCCACAAACACTAGAACACCCATTACTGTCGCGCTGATTGCGCCACCGCGCTGTGGCAGAACTAGCGACGCCGTTCGGTGTGCCGGCTAGCGTGCTCACATCCTTCGAGGGCAAGGCAGCGCTCCACCTGAAAATGAATGAGCTCTTCAGGATGTTCGCCACGGGTCCGCAACGCGGAGCACCGAGGTTTTTCAGTCCTCAAACCACCCGTTCAACTGGCTCTCGTAGCCCTACGGGAGTGCATCCTCCACCAGCTCAATCCAGTGTCTGACGTCGGTGCGATGAGCGCCACCCAGATGAGTCTGGCACCCAATATTGGCTGTCACAATTAGTTCGGGGTTGCCGCTCTCCAGCGTATCAAGCCTGCACGCTGGGGCGCGCTACTTTGTTCAATACACTGCCGAAATGAGCCGGATTGACGCCTATCGACTGACGCGTCGCTCTGGAAAACTGTCTCATGTTCAAACCACACGAGACACCAATGTCGAATACGCTCCCCCTGATTCACCTCAGTCCCAATGATGTCGTGCGCTTGGTCCACCGCATCGGGCTCCCGCAATGTATCGCAGGCGTGGCTGAACGCATTGAGCAGGACTTTCTGCGTTGGTCGGAATTTGATAAAAGTGCACGCGTAGCCAGCCACTCACCTGACGGCGTTGTGGAATTAATGCCTATCGCCGATGCGACCCAATTCGCGTTCAAATACGTCAATGGCCATCCGAAAAACACCACTCTCGGCCTACCCACAGTGATGGCGTTCGGCGTTCTGGCAGATGTTGCCACCGGTGCGCCCATCATGCTTTCCGAACTTACGCTGACCACCGCGATTCGCACGGCAGCTATGTCCTCACTTGCCGCGCGCACGTTGGCGAGGCCCGGGTGCCGCACGATGGCTCTCATAGGCAACGGGGCTCAAAGTGAGTTTCAGGCAATGGCCTTTCGGCACTTGTTGAACATTCAGAGCATCCGACTCTACGATGTCGACAAGGCCGCAACCAACAAGCTCCTCTCGAACCTTGAAGGCTTTGGATTGGACCTCGTGGTCTGTAATAGCGCAGCGGAAGCTGCACTGGGTGCGGACATCATCACCACCGTGACGGCAGACAAGACGAATGCAACAATCATCTCGCCGGAGATGGTCACGCCTGGCGTCCATATCAATGCGGTCGGCGGTGACTGCCCAGGCAAGACGGAGCTGCATCGAGGCGTCCTTGAAATGGGTAAGGTCTTCGTCGAGTACGAGCCGCAGTCTCGTATCGAGGGTGACATCCAACAGATGGCTGCAGATTTCCCTGTGACAGAGCTTTGGCGGGTTCTGACGGGCCACGTGCCGGCGCGCCATAGCGCGAGCCAGATAACCATCTTCGACTCGGTTGGGTTCGCGCTCGAAGACTACTCCGCATTGACCTTCCTGTATGAGAAAGCTCGCTCGTACGGCTTCGGACGGGATTTGGCCTTGATTCCCGCTCTGAACGACCCGAAGAATCTTTTCGGCGCGCTGGAGCTGGCAAGCATCGCGCCGGAACCGTCGCTGGTCGACTGAAGCAGGCATACTGCGTTCGTGCCGCCGCGAAGTGATGTTCCCGGTTGGTACGAAGCACGCCTTCGAGCGCTGCAAATTGTGCACGAAGTTGCTCGGCCCGCTCGCAAAGCATAGAAAAAGACCCGAGCAAGCGCTCGGGTCAAGGTCTGCTCGCAACATCAGCGGACGAATGAAGACTTCGGGCTGAGAACTTGTGGCGAATCGCTACGAGCGCGCCAGCTTGGTTCTGAAGGCGAACCTGCGGCCAGAATGATGTCGCCAACATAACCAGAAGTGGTCGGATTAGGGGCATAGGAATTTGGCTGCCAGCAGGAGATTCCAGACCGCATACTGTGCTCCATAGCCATATGGGAGGTTGTTTGCGAAGTTCGTGTCTTTGCTGAAGCTATAGGTGCCACCAAATTGAAGTCCACCGAATATCGGACTGGTGTACTTATGTTGCTTACGCGGAGGGTGTTAATAACTATCTGAACGTCTTCAAAAGGATGCTGGTCTCCGTATGGCGGATGCCTTTAGTCAGCCTTATCCGCTCTAATACTTTTGAGAGTTCGGCCGGCGAGCTTGCCCGTAGCTCTGCAAGCAAATCCCACCGACCATTGGTGTCGTGAAGCGCAACGGCGGCAGGCTCTCCGAGCAGGCTTGCGATGACCTCTTGCGTGCGATTTCCGTCTACCTGTACGCCCATCCAGGCACGAATCCGTGTGTCGTCATCTTCGGGACGCAGCTTGAGCGTGTAGCCAACAATGACTTGCTCATCCTCAAGTTTGCGTAGCCTTGCCGTCACGGTACCGCGGGCAACGCCTAACTTGGACGCGAGCGTTGCGATACTGAGCCGCGCGTCTTGGCGTAATAAAGCAATCAATTTCGTGTCGATGTCGTCCATGATGCGCGGCAGGGCTTCAATTTTTTTGACGTCATTCAGCTAAGTAGCCGGCAGGGGAGAAGAACTGCTGTCAAAGGTCTACGAAGGGCAATCACATCGAGCTCGTTAGAGAGTCACCATTTGTTTCGACAACCAGCAGTCTTGCTCTGAGACCAAGCTTAGCCTTCGGGTTACTTCAGGCTTCCGGAAAGGAATTGCCGCAGCCGCTCACTTCGAGGGGAGTTGAGCACTTCTTCGGGAGGGCCTTGCTCCTCTGTACGACCCTGATGTAGAAACATGACATGATTCGACACGTTCCGTGCGAATCCCATTTCATGCGTAACTACAATCATGGTCCGGCCTTCTTCGGCGAGCTTCTGCATCACTTTTAGCACTTCGCCGACGAGTTCCGGGTCCAGAGCGGACGTAGGTTCGTCGAACAGCATGACGTCGGGATTCATCGCCAACGCACGTGCGATGGCAACCCGCTGCTGCTGGCCGCCGGACAGATGCGACGGATATTGCTTCTCGACACGGGGAGGCAAGCCGACTTTTTCAAGGTATTCGCGGGCTCGCTCTTCTGCCTCTTTTCGGCTGAGGCCGAGCACGTGTGTCGGAGCTTCAATGATGTTCTCGAGAACGTTCATGTGAGCCCACAGATTGAAGTGCTGAAACACCATCGACAGCTTCGTCCGCATACGCTGAAGTTGTTTGGGCTCAACGACTACCAAATCGCCTGTCTTGTCTTTCTTCGTTCGAATTTCTTCGCCATCGAGGAAGATTTGCCCCGATTTCGGGCGCTCGAGATAGTTGATGCAACGCAGAAACGTGCTCTTGCCGGAGCCGGACGCGCCGATGATGCTAATCACGTCACCCTTTTTTGCGGTGAGCGACACGCCCTTCAATACCTCGTTATCGCCGAAGCTCTTGTGGATGTCTTGGACTGCGAGCTTGCAGCTCATTGCCTGAGTTGTCTTCATTAACATGCTGTTCCTTCTAAATCGCTGGTCCGTCGTTTGCCCACCAGACAGGACAATGGGGTTGTTTAGTGGGGCCGAACCGCCAGATATGCCAGCCAGCGTTGCTCGGCTTGTCGGAAGAGTGCGACCAACGCAAATGAAACTGCGAGATAGAGCAACGCAGCAATCCCGAAAGACTGAAAGGACTGGTATGTCGCAGCATTGGCGTCGCGGGCGACCTTGAGGATGTCGGGCACTGTTGCGGTGAAAGCGACTGACGTAGCATGAAGCATCAGAATCACTTCGTTGCCATACTGCGGCAAGGAACGACGCAAGGCCGATGGAATGACAATTCGTCGATACATCGTGAACCAGCTCATTCCGTAGGCGCGCGCCGCTTCGATTTCGCCATGATTGGTCGTTCGCATCGCTCCCGCAAATATCTCAGTCGTGTAGGCGCACGTGTTGAGCGCAAATGCGATGATTGAGCAGTAGTAGCCGCTTCTGAAAACGGCACTCAACACTTCGGTCGAACGGACAAACTCGAATCCGTAAAGACCGGTGTAGATGAGCAGGAGTTGCACGTAAAGCGGAGTGCCCCGGAATACATAGGTGTAACACCAGACCGCTACGCTCAGAAACTTGTTCTTGGATATACGGGCTACCGCAAGTGGGACAGCCAGGATAAAGCCAATGAACAGCGACGCGTCGAGCAACCAGAGGGTGACCGCAAGGCCTGAAAACCCCTGTCCATCCCAATAAAGGAAGGCGCGCCAGAATTGGTTGAGAATATCAATCACGAATTACAGCTCCGCGTGCCGTACGCCGGACGAGTAATGCTTTGCCAGCCAAGCCAAGACGAGGTTCGAGAAGGTCGTAATAACCAAGTAGATGAAGGCTGCGCACAAGATGAAGAAGAACATTTTGAACGTACTCTTGCCCGCGTCTTGGGCCGCCTTCACGATGTCCGCCAGTCCGATGATGGAGACAAGCGCCGTCGCTTTAACGAGAACTTGCCAGTTGTTCCCAATTCCAGGAATCGCGAAGCGCATCATTTGCGGAAATAAAATCCGCCTGAATACAAGGGTGCCGTTCATCCCATAGGCCGCGCCGGCTTCGAGCTGACCGCGCGGAACTGACAGGAATGCTCCCCGGAACGTCTCGGTAAAGTAAGCACCGTAAATGAAGCCAAGCGTTAGAACCCCGGCAACGAACGGGTCGATATCAAATTGAGGCAGTCCCACCGCATCGGTCAAATTATTGATTCCGATTTGGATGCTGTAAAACAGCAGCAGCATTAAGACCAAGTCCGGAACCGAGCGGATAAGCGTCGTATAGCACCTACCAAGTTCCCGAAGGGGACGATTGAATGAGAGTTTTGCGGTTGCGCCCAACAGTCCGAGGACGATTGCGGTGGCAAGCGACAAGAGAGACAGCTCAATAGTTCTAATTGTGCCCGCGAGTAATAGCGGGCCGAATCCATACAGGAACACACTCGTCTCCGTGTTTAGTTTTGTATTGCGTGAGGACGTTACTTCGCGTCGAACCGACCAGGTTTGCGCATTCAGCCTGACCCGACCTCACATTCGATGCTTTTGTGGCGCGCGAAGGCCATCGACCGTAGGACATCTCTGATACCCGCGCTCGCCACTATTTGGTATGTATCTTTTGCGCCCGTGGTCGGCGCTGTAGACAACTATCTGGCGGGGCGGCGCATGATGCGCCAGCCCCGAAGCTGCGATGCCCCGTTGTGAATCGACTTACCCGACTCAGCTACCGTAGATGTTGAAGTTGAAATACTTCTTCGCAATCTTGTCGTATGTGCCGTCTTTTCTCAGGCTATCGATAGCGCCGTTGATAGCGTCGCGGAGCGCCGTGTCGTCCTTTCTGACGCCGATGCTAACGCCCGGGCCAAAGATGGAGTCGTCTTTGATAGCGGGACCTTGCGCAAAGACGAAGTCCTTGCCCGGAGGGGTCTTCAGGAAGCCTGCATCTGCTTGAGGAGCAAAGGCCATGGCCGCGTCGATACGACCTGCGATGAGGTCAGGCCAGATGAGGTCCTGCGTTTGGTAAGGCACAATGTCGACACCATTCCCGCCCCAATATTTACGAGCGTAGGTCTCTTGAGTGCTGCCCTGCAGTACACCAACTCGCTTGCCCTTGAGCGACTCAGCTGTAGCCACCAGCGGAGAGCCCTTTTTGACAACCAGCGCCTCGATGGGCGCGTAGAGCTTGCTCGTGAAGTCAATCACCTTGAGTCGTTGCTCGTTCTTCGACATCGAGGAATTGATTGCATCGAACTTGCGCGCCTGCAGAGCCGGAATCATGCCGTCAAAGGAGTTCTTGCGTATTTCGGACGAACGTGACCGGCCGTTTCGGGATGGTGACCGGCGATTTCGGCAACGTGACCGGGCATTTCGGGAACGTGACCGAGCGGACCGGAAGGCAGGATTGGCGTTGCGCATGACATCAACCACGCGGGCTATGCTCGCCGGCTTTTGCCGGAGAGAGCATGCCCGCGCACCGGATGAACATGCGCATGATCAAGGACGTTTTACGACTTAAATTCGACGGCGGCTTCTCGCACGATCGGATCGCCGCATCACTGGGCATATCCAAGGGCGTGGTCACGAAGTACATCGGACTAGCCGGTGCCGCCGGGTTGGACTGGGCAAGCGCCTGCGATATGGATGAAGGCGAGCTCGAGCGGCGGCTTCTCGGCAAACCCACCGGGCCGGCAGGCTACGCCCAGCCCGACTACGGACGCATCCATCAGGAGCTGCGTCGCAAGGGCATGACGCTGACGTTGCTGTGGGAGGAGTACCAGGCCGAGTTCGCGGACCGGCAGACCTACCGCTATACGCAGTTCTGCGAGCACTACAAGGCGTTCACGAAACGCCTGAAGCGCTCGATGCGTCAGATTCACCGCGCCGGCGAGAAGCTGTTTGTCGACTTCGCCGGCCCCACGTTGCCGCTGACGACTGGACGCCGCGCGCACATCTTCGTGGCGGCCATGGGCGCATCGAGCTACACATTCGCCTGTGCGACGCCGGCCGAAACGATGGAGGACTGGCTGGGCGGCATTGGTCGCGCGCTGACCTTCTATGGCGGCGTGCCGCAGTTGATCGTGCCGGATAACCCGCGCGCGATGATTGCCGATCCCGATCGCTATGAACCTCGCGCCGGCGACACCGTGCTGGACTTTGCACGTCACTACGGCACGTCATTCCTTCCTGCACGCGTATATCGTCCGCAGGACAAACCGAAGGTAGAGGTTGCGGTCCAGGTCGTCGAACGCTGGATCATGGCGCGCCTGCGTCATCACCGGTTTGAGTCGGTCCACTCGGTCAATGAGGCGATCCGCCCGCTGCTCAAGAACCTGAATGAGAGGCCGTTCCAGAAGCTGCCGGGATGTCGCGCCAGCGCATTCGCCCAGCTGGACGCGCCGGCACTGCAGCCGTTGCCGGCACAGCCTTATGAGCTCGCGCGCTTCAAGACAGTGACGGTTCACATCGACTATCACGTCGAGATCAACAAACACCGCTACAGCGTGCCGCACGCGCTGGTCGGTCTCAAGCTCGATGCGCGCATCACGGCGGGCGCTGTCGAACTGCTGCATCGCGGTCGCCGTGTCGCCAGCCACGCACGCAACGAGCGCGCAGGCGGCTACACCACCGTCGTCGAGCACATGCCGGCGGCGCACCGCGCTCATCTGGAATGGACGCCGCAGCGGCTGATTCATTGGGGACAGCAGATCGGCGCGGCAACCGGCGTGCTTGTTACCCGGCTGCTGCAGGAGCAACGTCATCCGGAACACGGCTATCGGGCGTGCCTCGGATTGCTCTCGCTCTCACGTCGCTATGGCCGCGAACGTCTCGAAGCCGCCTGTGCGCTAGCACTGGAGCTGGGCGTGCACCGTTACCGCCACGTGCGCGACATCCTGATCAACAACCGTGACCGCGCTGCAGTGGCAACGCCTGCCGACTGGATCAGCCCGAGCCACGCGCATGTACGCGGCCCCAGCTACTACCAATAAAGAAGACCCACCATGATGATGCAACAGACACTGACGCAACTGCGCACCCTGAAGCTGGACGGTTTCGCTGACGGCCTGGAAGAACAACTGACGCAGCCCGGTGCGGCCAGCCTGAGCTTCGAGGAACGCCTGTCACTGCTGGTCGACCGGGAAGCCAGCTGGCGTGATGATCGCCGTCGTACCCGATTGCTCAAGCAGGCGCGCCTCAAGTATCCGCAAGCCGCCATTGAAGATCTCGACACGCGCGCTGGTCGTGGCGTCGATCCGCGCTCACTCACGAGTCTCGCGCTCGGTGACTGGGTCGAAGCCGGCTACAGCCTGCTCATCAGCGGTCCAACCGGCGCTGGGAAATCGTGGCTCGCTTGCGCCCTGGCCCAATACGCTTGCCGGCGCGGGCATTCGGCCTTGTATCTGCGCGTGCCGCGACTTGGCGAGGAGCTTCGCGTTCTGCACGGCAATGGCGGCTTCACAAAATGGCTGCTGCAGGTCGCCCGCGTTGACGTGCTCCTGCTGGACGATTGGGGAATGGCTCCCCTCGACGCGATGGTCCGAAACGATCTGCTCGAAATGATCGATGACCGCTCGGCGGGAAAGGCGACCATCATCACCAGCCAGTTACCGATTGAGCACTGGCATGGATGGATCGGCGACGAGACCATCGCCGACGCAATGCTCGACCGTCTCATGCAGCGTCATCACCGGATCACGCTCACCGGTGAATCCCTCAGAAAGGCATCCCCAAAACCCAGCGTCCTGGAGCCCGAACTCGACCAGAACTAACAAGAAAATCTACAATCAACACCGCGCAACGCCCAACCCCGCCGAATCGGTCACGTTCCCGAAATCGGCGGTCACGTTCGCCGAAATACGCAAGTTCTCGACCCACACGCATTTCGCGTTGAGCTTGGCACAGATTGCATTCCCAAGGTCGATGTCGAATCCCTCCAATTCGCCGCTCGGCGTCTTGGATTCGAACGGAGGGTACGAACTATCGACACCAAAGCGGATTTGCTTGACGGTATCTGCTGCCGCTGCCAACGGCACGCAGGCAACGCACAACGCGGCAATAATCATCTTCAACTTCATTGCAAAACTCCTGTTTGCGACTGGCAGGAGCGTCCGTAAATCGAACGTTCGCCTGTTGCCTGTTATTGACTGATTAGGAGCGACGTTTGTCGCGCTTCGTACGCAGCCTCCGTTGGCGCTAGACATCCGTCGGCGCCCCGCCGACTTCACAGGGCGTGTTGGTTGTCAACGCTTAGGCGAATGATGCGTGGGTCAAGTCAATCGCGTCCAATGCGAATAAATCGACAGGTTATGCAAAAATGAGATAGGGTCGACCGGCAGACGAGCGAGCGGAAGAACAGACAGCTTGGCGGCGATTGCACGCACCAATGAGGCGAGTGTCTGCAGCGTAGATGCAGGTGGGTTGCGATTGATTGGTAATCGACAGCACCGCGGCGCGCGTCGAGCCGTGCCTGGCGACAGTGCTTGCCAGAGCGAGCTGCCCCGCAGCCAGTCCCGAGACGCCAGAATCCACCGATACAGCGTCTGCTATGTCGGACGTAATAGCACGCGCTATTCGACTAGCTGTGCGAAGAGGTAGCAGTGTGCGGTAGCGCCGCGTGCCGATAGGAAGAGCTACTTCTGCCACCCGGCGATTTCTCGCTCGAACTGGTCCCGCAACAGTCCGACGAACTGTTCAGCCAGCTGCGACATTGAGCTATGGGGCGGATATAAGAGGAAATTGGGATAGTGGACGGATGGGGAGAAAGGCAGGATTTTGACTCCTTGCCCCACGAAATCCGAGGCTACCAACGGATGGGCTAACGTCACGCCCAGCCCTACCTTGACCATTTCGCAGCAGCTGGCACTGTATTGTGCTTCGAGCGACATGTTGCGTGAGACGCCCTCCCGTTCAAACAGCCGGTCGGTCTCTTCTCTCGAGCCGTCGCCATGCACCAGTGAGATGTATTCCTCTCCCTGCAGGTCTGTCGCCTTTATTTTGGCTTTCCCGGCGAGTCGATGGTTCTTCGGCAGAATACAAACGACCTCAGAGTCGGGGAGCGCTTCAACCTGGCATGTCGCGGCGGCGGAGACGAAAGCGACGATGCCGATGTCGCAGAACTGTGAAGACACCCACTGCTCAACCGTATTAGAGGTGTTCGTATGAATCGAGACCGTGACATCGGGTCGAGACTGCTTGAATCGCTGAACCACGCGTGGCAGGAAGCTGAGTCCGATTCCTGGGATTGACGCGATGCGCAGCCGGCCGCTGCCAAGGTTGCGGATGGTGTCTGCAGCATAGGTGAGGCTTTTCAGGCCGACGAAGGCTCGCTCTACTTCTTTGAACAACGCCTTCGCCTCGGGCTTCGGGATGAGGCGTCCGCCCGTGCGCTCAAACAGGACCAGCCGAGTGTCGATTTCGAGCTGACTTATGAGGCGACTGACGTTCGATTGAGATGTGTGCAACTCTTGGGCGGCCCCAGTGGTCGACCCTGCCTGCATCACCGCACGGAAAGCTTCAATCTGGCGCAGTTTCATCTCACCTATCTCATTTTGGCATAGACACCGATTGTATTCGCATTTGACCGCATAAACGTGTCGGCTCAAGATTCGTAGCAACACAGAACAACTCTCGGCGGCAGTTGCCGGTACTGATTGGTTCTGAGGCCAAGTCCGCCAATCCCCGATAACTGCAGTTGGATTGTGGCTGGTGGGCTTGCCCTTTGCATGCATGCGCAAGCGCACAAATCCACCGGGGCCCGGCGAACTCTCCACGCCATGGTAGATAGGTTAGTGGCGGGCTGAAGTAATGCGGCCTGCACTCTGAGAATGCGGTAATGACAACACGTGAAATATCAAAGTTCTACGACACAGTCGTCATCGGTGGTGGGCTGGTTGGGTCTGCCGTTGCTTTCGGAATTGCGCGAGAAGGCGCAAAAGTCCTTGTAATCGATGAAGGGGATGATGCCTTCGGCGCCTCCGTTGGCAACTTCGGCTTGGTTTGGGTCCAAGGTAAAGGCGTCGGAAGGCCTAGCTACGCCTCATGGACACGCGCATCCGCAGCGCTCTGGCCGTCTTTTGCCGCTACGTTGCTCGCAGAGACTGAAGTGGACACACAACTACTTCAGCAGGGAGGCTTCGATTTGTGCTTCTCCGACGAAGAGCTCGAGGAGCGCGCAAGCCAGCTTTCGCAGATTGCTGACGAGTCAGATGGCGACTATCCCTTCGAAGTCTTGCAGCCGGCTGAACTTGCTGCGCGGCTTCCGGGTGTTGGAAAGTCTGTCGCCGGAGCGACCTATTCGCCGATGGACGGCCATGTCAATCCTCTCAAGCTTCTGCTTGCCTTGCGCCGAGGGTTTGCCAATCGTAACGGGGATTTGGTCAACTCTGAGCGCGTGCAACGCATCGAGCCGCAGGCCGGTGGATTCGTCGTGCATGGAAAACGTGGTCGATGGACGACGGCGCGCGTCATCCTGGCGGCCGGCTTAGGAAACAAAAACCTCGCGCCGATGGTTGGGCTTAACGCCCCCGTCGTCCCCATACGCGGCCAGGTCTTGATAAGCGAGCGCGTCGCGCCGTTCCTTCATCATCCGACGGTGACCGTCCGGCAAACGAATGAAGGAACGGTTCAGTTGGGTGACTCGTTGGAAGACGTGGGCTTCAACAACGGCGTGACGACCAACGTCATCTCCGAAATTGCTGCTCGCGGCGTGCGGGCTTTCCCGCTGCTACGTGACGTTCGGCTCGTACGCGCCTGGGGCGCACTTCGTGTGATGACACCAGACGGCTTCCCAATCTATCAAGAGTCTGAAGCGCATCCTGGCGCGTTCAACGTCAGTTGCCACAGCGGGGTCACATTGGCGGCTGCGCACTCCCTGCGCCTTGGCAGCTGGCTCACGGGCGGTGCGATACCTCCCGATTTCCAGGCCTTCTCCGCGGACCGCTTTCTGAAACCTTATGAAGCTTTTGCCCATGTCGACTGATTCACTGTTTGAGCAACTACCGACTTCGCAGGGTCCGACGGTACGCATATCGTTCGACGGCATCGACTATCAGGTACCGGCCGGGTCCAACCTCGCCGCCGCGCTACTGCTGACCGGCGTTCGGCGCTTTCGCAGCACGCCGGTGACGGCCGCCCCACGAGCGCCGTTTTGCATGATGGGCGTTTGCTTCGAGTGTCTTGTTGAAGTCGACGGAATGCCAAATACCCAGAGCTGCCTCGAGCCCGTTCAGGAAGGGATGGTCGTTCGTTCTCAACAAGGTGCACGCCAGGTTCGTCAGGGAGTCGATGACGATGCACCAGCAGCCCAACTGCGCCAGGAGTAGCGTTTGTGACGCCAGAATCATTTGATGTAGTCGTAATCGGAGCCGGCCCGGCAGGTATGACTACCGCTACGGCTGCAGCGCAGGCGGGATTGAGCGTCGTGCTCTTGGACGAACAAGAGGCGGTCGGCGGTCAGATTTATCGTTCGATTACTCGCACCGACGATAAACGACTGACGCTGCTCGGTCCGGACTACGCGGCTGGGAAGGACATCGCGTTCGCATTTGAATCGAGCAATGTGCGCCATGAGCGTGGTGCACAGGTGTGGCAAGTCAATGCGGACAGAACCGTCGAATACCTGCAGAAGGAACAGACGAAATCGGTGACGGGCAAGCAGATTGTCGTCGCGACCGGCGCGATGGAGCGCCCCTTCCCGATTCCCGGGTGGTCGTTGCCCGGCGTAATGACCGCAGGTGCTGCTCAAATTCTGTTGAAAGCCTCCGGGACGGTTCCTCGGCAGCCGGTCGTATTGGCAGGTTGCGGGCCGCTTCTGTATCTGCTGGCTTCGCAGTACCTTCGGGCAAAGGCGCCCATCAAGGCGCTCGTCGAAACAACGACTCTCTCCGACAAGCGCCGAGCAGCGAAGCACGTAGTAGGTGCGTTGTTTGGTTGGAGAGACCTTGCGAAGGGCGTTGGCTTGCTGCGCGTGCTGCGCCAGGCTCGCGTGCCGGTGTATCACGGTGCAAAAGACCTTCGTGTCGATGGAGCATCCGTCGCAGAGGCGCTCTCGTTCACCGCAAACAATCAGAGCCATCGGGTTGATGCAAGCTTGATTCTTCTGCATCAGGGCGTCGTTCCGAACACCCAGGCTTCCTGGTCGATTCGAGCGGAGCATCGCTGGGACGATGTACAGCTTTGCTGGGTCCCCAAACGGAGCGATGTTTTCGAGCTCGACGTCCCCGAGTTCTTCGTCGTCGGGGATGGCGGTGGCATTGCCGGCGCCAAAGCTGCGGCGACCCAGGGAGAGATTTGCGGCCTCGAGATTGCGCGGCGCCACGGAAAGATTCGCGACACCGAGTTCTCGCGGCTTGCTGCAAAGTTGCGCGCGCGCCTTTCGCAGCAGCTTTCCATCCGGCCGTTCCTCGACTCGCTCTATCGACCGAGCGACGCGACTCGGGTGCCGACGGACGACGGCGTATTGGTGTGTCGATGCGAAGAGGTGACGGCTGGAGAAATCCGACGTTCCGTCGCTCTTGGATGCGTGGGGCCAAACCAGATTAAAGCGTTCAATCGTTGTGGGATGGGCCCCTGCCAAGGACGCATGTGCGGGCTAACGGTCGCAGAGGTCATCGCGGACGAGCGAAAGGTCTCTCCCGCAGAAGTCGGCTATTACCGCATTCGACCTCCAATCAAGCCAATCACACTGGGCCAGTTGGCCGGTATCTTCCATAACGTCGATTGAGGAAACACAGATGCAGACTGAAATTAAGCGGCACGTGACCAATGCCCGGATGAGCCGAGCGGTGGAGTTCGGCAACTTGGTGTTCGTGGGTGGTCAAACCTCCGATAACGACGATTCGGACATTCGAACCCAGACCCGAGGTGCGCTCGCAAAAATCGACAAGTATCTCGAGATGGTCGGCACGGACAAGTCGCGAATCCTTTCTGCCCAAATCTGGCTCTCCGACATCGACGCAGACTTCGACGCGATGAACGAAGTCTGGGACGCGTGGGTTGAGAAGGATTGCGGCCCGGCACGTGCGACTGTTGAAGCGAAACTCGCCGGCCCCTTGTTGCGAGTCGAGATTGCGGTCGTCGCGGCGAAATAAGGCGATGTGCATTCAGGCGGAATCCGGACGTCATCGCGGAAGTCCTGCTGAGGGCTGAGGGCGCTTGCGAGGGATGTGGGCAGGCGGCACCGTTTCAGCGCGCAGACGGAAGGCCGTACCTCGAGGTGCATCATCGCCAACGGTTGGCGGACGGCGGCGACGACAGCATCGAGAATGTGATGGCCTTATGTCCGAACTGTCATCGCGAACGGCACTTCGGCATCAACTGCACAACCAGTTGATGCTTAACGTACATCAGTGCCAGAGAGCAAGCACCAACTGGGAACTGCTCGACTCGCGTATGGGCTTCACTCTCGCGCCTATGTTGATGCACAGCCCGACATTGTGGAGGCGGCCACACTCTGACGGAGGGAGGTGACGATGCAATAACCGTCGTTGCGGAGTTCGACGACTCGCGCCTAAGGGGCGATGATGTCGAAATCCCGCCTAGCCTCCAGTGTTGTAATTCCCGCGCACAGCCTCTTTGAATCAAGCAAGCGCACACGCCGATGCTCAGCGGTGTTGTCTGGCCAGTTGGCGATTGCGGTCGAACGTACGGACGTAGCATGCTCTCGAGGATGGCGTACTGAGCTGTCAAGTCGGCGGGATTCGGATTGGGCCGGTCAAGACGAAGCAGACGGGAGCGAACACGAAATCAGATGACGCTTCTTGTAGCTGACGAGAGGTTGCCGGGCCAACTCCCTATTTATTTCCGCGCCTTGGTTCAGTTTGGGTTGCTCCTCCACGTACAGATTTGTTGCGATTTCCGGAGCAGTCTGCAACTTGGTTCTTGCCTTTTCAGGCTTTCGCGAAACGCCGACGTCGTCCAGCACCCGAAGCGCTTCGACCTCGGACATCCCTAACGCCATCATCAGTGACGACGACTGGAGATACCGTCGTTCGTCGAGTGTCTTGGCATCGAGCTCTGCATCCCAGAACGTCTCGTATTCATCGTCGCTCAGTTTGAAGGCGCAGAAATCCTTCCAGTTGAAGAATCCATAAATTTTGGCTAGAAGGTCCAGACAAAACGTATGTGTGACCAAATCTTGACCGATGCGTTTCCTCAACTTCTTTGCCTTCCCCTTAAACCAATCGATAGATGGGGCGAAGACTATCTCATCCTTGCTTTCATACATCGAGACTCTCCTAAGAAGTGCATATCACTAGCCGTGCGACATGGCTTCTGACGACGAAGCCCAACTCACTTTAGAACTGCCATTAAAGACTGGGTGGGCCATAAAGCCCCAACGAGAGCGGGCATCGCTCAATACTTCAGTTGCTCGTCTAGGGCGCTAAAGAGTGCGGCCAAGGCGTCGGTTCGTTCGAGGTCGTGCCAAGTGCGCAGCAACCTATGCGTCTGTGGTTCGTCCTTGGATTCGTGCGGAATACTCGAGCTCACGATTTGCATCCTGCAGGAGGTGCATTCGTGTGCCCTGAATGGCACGTCAGTCTTTGTCATACAATTGCCCGTTTTCACGGTTCGCAGTGTCACCGAGGGTCGTTGCGTGTCCGCATCTCCCCCTTTGGGAAACGGAGCAAGATATGCATCTTTGAGGTCCTCCAACCGGATGCAATGACTGAGCAGCGCGAAGTACCGCGCGGTCATCCAAGGATTGGTATGCTCAAGTAGCGCAGCAAGCGCTTGTTGCCGTCTCTCCCGAATCATCCCCATCGCTAGCTCCTCAATTCAATATGACGCACGCTTATGCCTAGGAGGCCACATAGCCCAATACTCCTCGACATAGTCAGCATAAACTTCAAAGTTAGCTTAGCTGGTTAGCGCAGAGAAATCAAAGAAAATTCGGGAGCAGAAAGTACCTCACAAACGAGTCGGTGAAGTCAATTCTGGCACGTAAATTGTCCTAATTATTTTATGTTATACATCGATTGAAATTGTGGGTGATGGTACGTATAGCGTGAATATATATCTATCGGATAAAGAATGTAAATTTCATGGTATAGCAATTATCATAAGGATAACGAATATAAAATTGTATTGGTCAGGTAGATAGTACCGTTGATGGAAATTCGTGCATCGGAGGCGAGTTGCAAGTCCTATAGCATCAAATGCTGAATTGACCTTCGTGAATGAAATCCTTGTCGATGACGCGGGAAGAGTTGCTTCACGTTGGATATGTCCAACATCACTCCGGAGTCGTCAGAGTGATAAAGATACGGTCTGAACTGAGTCGACCATACCCTTGAATAAGGACAGAGCTTTTGCTAGATTGGTGACAGGACGCAATGTCCATAGGTTGTTCTCGCATCCGAAGACGTGACTGCCCGTTATAAAGTAAGCCCGGTCTGGCTATTTATGAGAGGGGTACGTCGGAGAGAATGCGATGCAGCGTGAAGTCATGGAGTTGGATTTCCCCAAGAGGACAAGATTCGAACGGTTCTTCTCAGAACAATACTTCATAAGTGAGGTTCCGTCGTATCCTTGTCGCTGCTCAAGCAGCGCACGCTCGCACGGCTCGTTGCTGACATTCCCGCACGACTGCCCCGATTCAATCCAACATTCATCCATCATTCCTTTTGACGCTTGTGGATTTGCACTGATTCCATCGGATTCTCTCTGTTGGAGCGCTCCGGCTTCATCTACATGCGCACCGACCGGTTGTAGCGGACGACCCATCGCCTACGTCGAAGGAGTCAACCATGGCGTGGCTTGATTGCATCCAACACGAATTTCAGGAGGCGACGCTTGACGAGTGTGGTCGGCTGGTCTGGACGAAGTCGCCTGATAAGAAGCCTGTTGAGCGGCTACCACAAATCTTTTGGGCAGACCACAGTCCTTGGGATGAGGCAAACGCCTGGAGCACGGAAAGGACAGCCTCGTCTGCGGTCGACGCAGAAACCGTCAGGCGCGAAATGAAACACCTGTATCGATACGCGAACTGGCTTGAGAGCAAGGGACTTGATTGGCGGCACTTCCCTGTACGCCAGGCAGAACAGGTACTCCGAATATTCAGAAAACATCTGGTCGATGAGCGCAAAGCCGGCAGGCTACGGGGTAGTACGGTATCGAATTGCATGAATGCAGTTATCCGCTTCTATCGATTCGCAAACTTGCACAATCTTGTCGGCAATACTGTCCCAATGTGGCATGACCGCCACATCGCTATTCCGATTGCTGATTCGTGTGGTTTCAGGCGAGCCGTGCTTAGGATGAGTAGCGACCTGTCAATTCCCTATCGCAGAGTAGTGGGCGACCAACTCGAGGACGGTCTTTTACCCCTTCTTTCCGAGGACATGAATCGGCTGCTCAGGTACACCGCAGAGCATGAAACTGAGGAGCTGCATCTAATGCTTTGCCACGGGTTCTTCACCGGTGCACGAGTCGGTACGAACGTCACTTTGACCGTTACTGGGCTTGAAATTGCGCGAGAAGACCCGTTCATGCCTGGCGTATTCCTGCTTGCCGTTGGGCCGGGGACAGGGATAGCAACGAAGGGCTCGGTCTCAGGCAATCTCTGGGTGCCCAAAGTGGTTTTGGATGACCTGAAGCGGTATGCGACGTCGACGAAGCGTTTGATGAGGGAAACAAGGGCGCTTCCGAAGCATAAGAATTTACTTTTCCTGACGCGGAGCGGTCGGCCATACACCGTCGCAACCGTAGACCGACTCGTCCTTGATATGAGAGCACGTGCGGTCATGGCCGAAATGCGCTTCATGGAGCAATTTAAATTTCATCAGTCGCGGGCAACGTTTGGCACATGGTTTCTTGACATCCTGCTCAAGAGCGGCGCAAGCACGACTGAAGCAGTTGGTGTCCTTCGAGATGCCATGCTTCATAAGCACGAGCAGACAAGCCTTCGATACGTGAAGTTCCGCGAGAAAACCCGGGTGAAACAGGAGGTCTCAGCTGCATTCAGCGCAGCATTTACCGGAATCCGACGTAGGAATTGGAACCACGTTCAAGCGTAACGGCCTAGTCTATGCGAATCGATGAAGTGCTATTTGATTTTAGCTTTCCCAGTGTCCATTTTGGAGACCAGGAAACACCATGGAACCTGCATATCCTCCTCTATGAAGGTGGGGCGCAGGCGCGGACTGACTGTGTCGAGGAGATGATAGCCAGTGGAGCGCTTGGAAAGCCGAAACTTGAACGCTTGGAGCTAGTACGTGCATTACACGAGCAAATCAACTTAGAACTGGAGGGAGGAGGCTCGAGAGAATACGCTGACAAGCAGATTCTGAACTTGAGATATTTTTTCAGATTTGCCGAGAGCAAGCGTCATCCTTTGACCATGGAGGCGGTTACCGGAACCTTCTGCGCTTGGGCTGATTTGTTGCTGTACAGGACACGCAATGGAAGACGGCCTCCACCGGGCATACGCAACTCCGATAGCTATCGCATCTCGATGGGTACGGCATATGGATATGCCTCAGCAGTGGGAAATTTGCTGGATAAGATTTTCGACCGGCATACCTCCGCAATGGACCTAACGCGACTGGAGCGGAAAGGTCATCGAAAATCCGCAGTTGGCATCCGCGCTGAAAAGCAGAATCTGAGCGACACTTTTGCTTTTGGGCACTTGCTACAGGATATTTGCGATGGTCTGCCTCTTCAGACCGTTCTAAAGGCTCCCCTACCTGTCAAAATTGCGCTGAGGAGCGGGAAGTCGATAAAAAGAATGGGTCACTACACAGGTCTCCGCGAGATTGCGCAGGAGACAAGGCTAGGGGAGCGATACCCTCTTGCAAACTTGAGGATAGAAGCTGAACTACACATGTTCATCGGCCAGACGGGGATGAATTTGACTCCAGCCGTTGACCTCAAGCTACGTCGGTTCTCATACAGTAGCTACCTTAACGGTTATCAGGTGAAGGAATATAAAGCTCGGCGCGGGGGTGACGTCTTATTTGAAATATTCGCGGAGTACAGACCTCATTTTGAGCGCTATCTCGAGTGGCGAAGAAAAATTTTTCCTCGTTCAAAGCTTCTTTTCCCTTTTATTGGGATGAAGGGAAGCCGGCTAGGGGTGAGTTCCAGCGGACACCGTCTACGGAAAATCTGCAGGGAGCAGGGAATTGCCTTTGTCTCGCCACTCATATTGCGGAACACTCGAATCAACTGGCTGCTTCGTGAGACTGCCAATCCGGAGCTAACCGCAGAAATGGCGCAGCATTTGAAGGGGACCTTGCTTAGCGTCTACAAACGGCCAAGCGTTCAGACGGCCATCGTTGAGTCGGCAAAGTTTTGGTCGAAAAACGACCCACATTCGGCCCGTACGCAGGCAGTGGCTCCAGGTGGTTGTACGGGCAAACCTAAAGAGATTGAGAGCATTCCAAGAGGGGCGCCGCGACCGGACTGCGATAAGGCGTCTGGATGCCTATGGTGCGTAAACCATCGGGATGTGGATTCGTTTGAGTACGTTTGGTCGCTAGCATCGTTCGGACAACTAAAGCTAATTGAGCTTAGCAAGGCGAGATTGCCCCACGCGGATGAGCCTGAACCCCCGTCTAAGTTAGCTCGAGACAGAATTCTGGAGAAGTTGAGGTGGTTTGAACGGTCAAACGATGCGAGGCGGAGTTGGGTGCACGAAGCACAAGAGCGTATCAATGAGGGTGATTATCACCCGGACTGGCGGCAGGTGCTGCTTGAATTGGAGGGGATGGAATGAATATGCTCGTCACCCAACTTGCTTTGAAAATATCTGGCGACCCTATCTCGCCCGACTGGGCTTGCTATCGTCCACCGCACTGGCCACCACCGGACGATTGGGTAGTCAGCGTAGACTTGAATGGGATACCTGTATCACGATGGCGCGAGCCGAGTTGGGACTACTCTGTACAAGTAGGAAGAAGCTTCGTACTGGAGTTGACCCTGTAACTCAGGACACCCGGACACCGTTAAGTTGATGATGTTGCCGCTCGCCGGAACTCCCGAGGCGAACGATATTTCAACGCTTTATGCGGATGCCAGTCATTGTATTGCTCGAACGCGACCGTTAGCTCAGAGAGGGCAGTTGGTACGTCAGGCTTGTTCATGAACGCGATGTAATCGCGCTTCATGGTCTTGACGAAGGATTCGGCCATACCGTTGCTCTGCGGGGAACGCACCGGCGTGGTCAGTGGCTCCAGGCCCAACTCCCGCGCGAAGCTGCGCGTACGATGGTCGATGTACGCCGAGCCGTTATCCGAGAGCCATTCGATGGTTTGCAGAGTTTGCACAGCGCCAAAGCGCTGCTCGACGGCCGCCAGCATGACATCCCGAACAATGTCCCCACTGTGGCCGCCGGTGGTTGCCGCCCAACTGATAGCTTCCCGGTCATGGCAATCGAGCGCAAAGGTGACGCGTAGCGGCGAACCATCATCGCAACGGAATTCAAAGCCGTCTGAACACCAGCGGGTATTGCTACGATCGACAGCGACACGACCATCATGGCGACGTGTATCGAGTCGTCGCCCAGGCCGGCGAAGCAGCAACTGGTGGTCGTGCATCACACGATAAACACGCTTGGCGTTCACGGGCGATGCCCCGCTCAGCTCATGACTGCGCCGTAGCAAAGCCCAGACCCTTCGGTAGCCGTATGTCGGCAGGCCCGCAACCAGTTCATGGATTTCAGTCACCAGCGCCGTGTCGTCGTATTGGCGGGCGCGGCGGCCATCCCGCCATTCCGACGAACGGGCCTGTTTCGCTGCCACCGCAGAGCGCGCCACGCCGAGGACATCGCAGACCGTCTTCATTGGTCGTCCCCGGGCAGTAAGGGCGAGCGCGCAATCCAGTTTTTTGAGCGACCGTACTCCACGGCTTCTTTCAGGATTTCTGCTTCCTGCGTCTTCTTGCCCAGCAGTCGCTGCAGCTCCCTGATCTCTTTGAAGGCTGCCGCCAACTGGGAGGCTGGGACTACAGCTTCGCCAGCGCTCACGGCAGCCAGGCTTCCGTCCTGGTACTGCTTGCGCCAACCAAACAACTGATTGGGATTGAGCCCGTGCCGCCGCGCGACCGCTGAAACGGTGGCTCCTGGCTCCATCGTTTCCTGAATGATGGCGAGCTTTTCTTGGACTGAACGGCGCCGCCGCCGCTCAGGTTCGGTCAAAACTTCGATGCTTTCCACGATTTGCCTAGGCTTGAAACTAGTCACAAGACTCCCTCTTATTGTAAGAGGTGCCGGGTGTCCTGAGATTCAAGGGGCCGCTCCACGTACTCAAATTTACTGGAGGGCACCATCCTAAAGTACCACCATTGGGCTCAAAAAATGAACAATTGCTGAGGCTGGCGACTACCTGGATAATGTGGGGAAGCCGCGGTAGCCAAAGTTGGAGCTCAATTGATGTCGCGTTCAGTTCTGTGCGTCGCATTGTCGTTCTTTGCGAGCATGAAGGCATTACGGCGGACCAGCTAAGCAAATTCCCTCGATTGTTTCCGAAGGTCATCGGATTATTCCCGAGCAAACATCACAAGAAGCGTGTCCTTGTCCTTCTCGACCGACTTTTTAGAGCGCGAGAAGAGATTGGATTTGTTATATTCGATGAGATAGCGCTTCGTTACTTTTCGCGACATATCAGTGAGTCCGCAGATGACGAGCACGTCCAAACCGCCTACATACCACCTCGAATATGGGTTTACCAAGTTCAGCGACTAAGACTATTTCTCGATGATTTTATCGCACATAAGCGAAAAATAGAGGCCTGCTTTGAATTTTGCGTAAAGGCCTACGAACACAACTTCGGTTCGCTTGAGAATGCAGTCTCAATGGTCAGTCCATCAGATACATACCTTCCTTTTACGAAGCAGAAAAAAGGAGCAGGAAAGTGGACTAAGCGAGAAAGCTATGGTCGCTTCGAAACAACCGCAGAGAACTATGGCATCGCTCCGCTCCTTAAGCGATGGGTAGGTTCGGGGGATAACGAGGACATTGACGTAAGGTCTCTGTCGACATATTTTACGTTGGTTCAAAACGTGGGTCTTGCGTACGTTTTGAACTTTACGTTTCAACGGCTTGAAGAGGCGGCCGGATTGAGGTCGGATTGCTTGCTGTGGGAGGAGAACTCGGTCTTGGGGCGATATTTGATTGTTCGAGGTGAGACCACCAAGACCGACCCCGATAGCGACGCGTGGTGGCCGACAAGTCCCCACGTCGAGGTGGCGATAGAGGCGATTTCGACGGTCGCCAGAATGCGTGTGCGATGCGCTGAAGCAAACCCAGCTGCCTCATGTAGTGACGACGACAAAGCTAACCCATACCTATTCCACGGTTCTTTTGAGCCTTGGTCAACCTCAAGGCGCAACAAACCGTACGCTGTGCGACCGGTTCCTCAATCCTATCAAAGTGTTATCAAAGGATGTCCAGCCTTGTTTGACGACGAAGAGCTGAGGATTACAGAAGAGGATATGAGAATAGCAAAAATGTTTACTCCAAACTTGGAAAAAATGGGGAAATTCACCATTGGTGAAAAATGGCCATTAGCTTGGCACTGTCTCCGCAGGACCGGAGCAGTCAATATGTTCGCGAGTGGACTACTTAGCAACACTTCCATCCAGGTGATTCTGAAACATCTCACTGTGCTTCAAACTCAATACTACGGCGCTAACTACAGCCGCATGCGCCTCAATGGCGAATATGAACAGCTGACTATTGCTGCCCGTTATGAGGTGGTTGCAAAGCAGATTCAAGCTCTAACCAGCGACCGATATGTCTCACCTTTAGGCATGCAGCGAAAGCAAGAGATTGTAGAGCTCGTCAAAGTCAACGAATTCCGCGCTCTTGTAAAGGCTGCTCGCAAGGGAGAAGTGACGTTTCGTGCAACTCGACTTGGAGGGTGCGCAAAGAGAGGCGACTGTGAGTACGGAGGGATTGAATCTGTGTCACCGTGTGCAGGAGGCGATGGAAGGAAGCCTTGCAGGGAGGCATTGTTTGATAGTGAGAAGCGGGAATCTGTGAAGCGTCAGCTTGCCGCCCTCGAACGTGAAATTGAACAAGCTAAGCCGGGCAGTCCAAGAGTACGGAAGCTCGAAATCGAAGCGAACGGCCTGAGGAACTTTCTAAATGTCATCGACGAGTGAAACCGCAGAAGAACGATTCCGTCAAGCCTTTGAACGTCTGAGAGACGGTCATCCTCGGCTGCTTCCGCGCGGCACCGTCGTTAGTCAGAACAATGTGGCTAGGGAGGCTGGTGCTGACCCTTCGGCTCTGAAAAAGAGTCGCTATCCGGTTTTGGTTCGCGAAATTCAGACGTGGGTGGAGATTCATGACCAACTTCGGGAGGTAAAGGCGGAACGCCAACGTCGACGGCGCGAGCGAGAAACCCTTGAAAGCAAAGTCAAGCGGCTCACGATGGAGCGAGATAGTGCGCAATCAAAGCTGGAGAATGCACATCGCGCGGTGCTCGAACTCTTGCAAGAGAATGCGCTGTTGCGAGTCCAAGTTGACGAGTTGCAGCCTCCGCCGACGCCCTTGAGAAGGTAATGCGGTGCATCGCTGTAAGTAGTGTGGGTGTAGCCATTGCAAGCGCAGCGGAGATTGATTCAAACCCAGCGTCGCATCCCGAATCGCGTGACGAGCGCGATTCGCATCGCCTCGAAATCATCAGCACCTAGCCCAATCATGGACATGGACACGACAAAGGACGCCTTTGGTGAGCCATAGGTATGGACATGCTTGCGGGCCAATAAAGTGCTACGAATTCAATGGGTTACGCGATGTCCATGCCGACCTAACTCTGGGGTGCTGCGTTGGCACCGACGGATTCTTTGCTTTGCTCGCAGAACCTGCGGCCAGCAGGCGTCAATTCGACCGGGTAGGTGCCTCGGTCTACCAATTCGACGCCAACCCAATCTTCCAGCGACTTTACGCGTCGAGAAAGTGCTGATTGCGTAACAAATCGGAGCTCTGAGGCCCGGGAGAAGCTGTGCGTCTGTTCGATCGCCAAAAGATCTTCGATCCACTTCAGTTGCATTTGGCACCTCTTTGCCGCTGAGGGTCACACGTACCCAAGTGGGCAGCCGAACGCCCACGTAAACCCCATGTATGGACCGAAAACGCAAGAAATAAGCGAATCCTGATCATCAAAGTACAGCATAAAGTGCGCTATGTGGCGCTCCAAGCAAAACTATTCTGGTATGGAATAGTTTCAATTTACATCCTCATAAAGTGGATTCCATTGCGCTCCTAGAATCCGGTTGGCAAACAAGGCGCACTGATGAGGAATGCGATGGCTATTCAACAAGATTTCAAGGGAACGCGGCGCGAGCATGACTTGCTTGGCTACCGCGAGGTGCCGGCAGACGCGTACTACGGCATTCATACGCTGAGGGCACTGGAGAACTTCCCGATCACTGGCGACCCAATCTCGCGTCCAAGGACCAGGATCACATTAAGATGGTCGTGGAGCAGAATCCGCAAATCCCGGATCGCACGGCAAATCTGCTGCGCCACGAAGCGGACCCGACAGTTGCACTCTACGCAACCTGCAAACGTCTGGAATCTGAGGGGGCAAACGCCATTGCGATCCCCTGCAATACCGCCCATGCGTATGTTGAGCGGATTCAGCCGCATCTCTCGATTCCGATCGTCAACATGCTGACGGAAACCATCGGACACATCGTCGGCAAGTATGGAAAGGGAACGAAAGTTGGACTTCTTGCGACGTCGGGCACGGTGGAGAGTCGGGTATATCACGATGCTGCCGCAGGGCAGCTAGAACTGATCACACCGTCGCCCGACTTCCAGGCGATGGTGATGGAGGCAATCTATGGCCCGACAGGCGTGAAGGCTGGCTACACGCAGGGGCACTGTGCAGCGTCGCTTCGGGCAGCCATCGAGCACCTCCAAAATAAGGGTGCGCAAGTCCAGATCCTCGGCTGCACCGAACTCCCGCTCGTTTTCTCGCAGACCGACAGCTTCCCGGTCGGAAGCGCGAGCGTCGCACTAGTGGACCCAACTGATGTCCTTGCAAAACGGTGCGTCCAGCTAGCGTCCTCCGCCCAGGCGTAGTCACCTACACAATGCTCTCCTCGAGGCGGCCTCACGCCTCGGCCCACGCACGACAGTTCATTGATGCCTTTTTTGCGCTTCACTCGTTTTCTTGCCGCCTCGGCATTTGCTTTCGGCGCCCTCCCCCTCCCCGCAACGGCCGCGCAGGCTCCACAGATTGCAGCACGCTCTTACATTTTGCTCGACAGCGGCTCGCATCGCGTCATGCTCGAGAAGAATGCTGACGAGCGTCTACAGCCCGCGTCGCTAACTAAAATGATGACAGCCTACGTCGTGCTTGACGCCCTGAAGGCGAGCACGATCAAGTGGGAACAGTTGGTGCGTGTGGAGGCCAGCGACCTTGCTCATGTGGGCGGCGACGAGGCAACCATGCGCCTCCAGGCCGGCCAGATCATCAGCATTCAGGACCTACTGACGGGTCTCATTGTTGTCTCAGCAAACGATGCGGCAATGGTCCTGGCCCGTACGGTCGCCGGGTCGGAGGACGCATTTCTAGGGAAAATGAACGATTACGCCAATCGTCTAGGGCTGAGTGCCAGTCACTTCGCCACCCCTTCCGGCATTACCACGCCAAACCACTACTCGACTGCCCGAGACATTGCCCACCTGTCGGTGCGCTTGACGGAGGATTTTCCGGTCTACCTGGCCTTCTCCGCTCAGCGGGATTTCAGCTATGGCAGCTTCACCAGACACAACAAGAATCGGCTGCTGGACGATCCAACTATCGATGGCCTGAAGACGGGCCATACTGCCAAGGCAGGCTATTGCCTGGCGGTCACGGCAAAGCGCTCGGTGGCCAAGGGCAAAGCGATGCGACGTGTTTTCGCTGTGGTTCTCGGCGCACCCTCCAACGATGGGCGCTTCGTCGCGGGCAGGCAACTGATCGATTACGGCTTTCATTGAGCCCGCTGCGGCTCTGAGCCGCTCGTCGCTGGGGATGGTCAACGGCAAGCAGCGGTATAGCCCTCTGACTGCATGTTGTGCCGGCGTATGGGGGCGCGCAATGCGAAGCACGAGAACTCCAGGTCGCCGTTGACGGGAGTTTGTGTAATTCCTGGCACGTTAAGACTCTCCCTCACTAGCGGGTTGACGATGCTCACCCCTGCGCTTGGCGAGCGTGATGCGAACCGGTGCCGGGGCAAACGCAGTCTCATGCCGGATGCGCTAACTCCCCTTTGCCCTGCGCCCGCGCGACGTCGGCTTCGCCGGCACACTTCTCCCATACTCATTCCACCACGCTGTCAGCGCCTCCATCGTGGCCCCCAAGCCGCGCGCCTTTGCCGTGATCTCGTACTCGACGCGCGGCGGCACCTCAGCAAACACCGTGCGCGATATTAGGCCATCCGCCTCCAATTCACGAAGCTGTGCCGTCAACATGTGCTGAGTGATCCCCGGTATGGCCTTGCGCAGTTCCCCAAAGCGATAGATCCGCTGGTTGAGCAGCCACATGATTTCCAGCTTCCACTTTCCCGACAGTAGCGCAAATGCCCGGCGCATTTCCTCGTGCATGTTGATCTCATCGCCGCCATTAGTCTTCTTTTCCATACTAACCACCAGTTTTTCATCCTACTTGCTGACTTTTAGCTTAGACGACATTCTGTTGCGTGTCGATGCAATCCCCCAGCTTTAGGAAACCTCATGACTCAAAGTTACGTGTACTGGATCAGCACGGCGCTGCTCTCCTTGCTCTATCTCGCTTCCGCGACGATGTATTTAGCCAAACGGGCTTGGGTTGTCCAGGCACTTACAGACCTTGGCTATCCCGGCTATCTCGTACCGTTTCTCACTGCGGTAAAGCTCCTGGGCGTGGCCGCCATTTTGGCGCGCGTCAGCGCGCCGCTAAGCGACCTGGCCTACGCCGGCATGTTTTATCACCTGCTGCTGTCTGGTTTGGCTCACCTTGGCGTCCGTGAACTGAGAGGTGCGCTGCCTGCGGTAGTCGGCGTTGTGCTGCTCGTTTCGTCGTTCGCAACACAGAACATCGCTCGCGAGACCCCGTCCCCCTACGCTCCATTTGCGGAGCGCCAAACATCCCTCAACTAACGGAGATCAACCATGGCTCGACTCAACGGAAAAGTCGCGATCATCACTGGTGCCAGCCGCGGCATCGCAAAACTGTTTGCCGCAGAAGGCGCCAAAGTGGCCGTTCTTTCGCGCACCCTGGCCAATGTGGATGCGGTCGTTGCCGACATTCGCGCTGATGGCGGAACGGCAATCGGCGCGCTTTGCGACATCGCCAATGCCGGCGAGATTAAGGCAGCGGTGGATAAAGTCGTCGCTACCTATGGCGGGATCGACATCCTCGTCAACAATGCCTTCGACTCATCCGCGCCGTTCTCTTCCATTACCGATCTGTCGACGGAACAGTTGCAGCGCAATTTCGAGATGGGACCGATTGCGTATCTGCGGACGATGCAGGCGGCGTACCCCTACCTCAAGGCGAGCGGTGAAGGACGTGTCATCAACTTCGGCTCAATGGCTGGTGTCCTGGGCTTGGTGGGATATGGTCCGTACAACATGGCCAAAGAGGCAGTGCGCGCTCTCACCCGCACCGCTGCCCGTGAGTGGGGCCCCGACAAGATCACGGTGAATAATGTACTGCCGGTGGCCGAGACATGGGGTCCGGAAACCAACGTCCCTCCGCCGACCAACCCGCTCGGCCGCTATGGTTCGCCGGAAGACGATATTGCGCCTGTCGTCCTGTTCTTGGCGAGTAAGGATGCCCAGTTTTTGACCGGATACAGCCTTACCCCCGACGGCGGCTCGATCATCGACAGCGCTCGATAGCTCGGAGCAACTGTCCGTGGTTCGAACACGTATGCAATGCTATCAAATTTGATCGGGCCACTAGCACCTGAGGCTGTGAAGCGGCAATTGAGAGAGAGATGAAAGTTACCCTTTTCGGAGCGACCGGGAAAACCGGGCCATCCCTTGTAAACGAGGGCCTGCAGCGCGGCTTCGAACTCACCGTCTTTGCACGTTCCAGCAGTAAGTTTGAGAACGCCAATGTGCAGATTGTCCGAGGCGAGTTTACCGATATTGACTTGTTGCGAGACGCAATCCGTGGATCAGATGCGGTGCTTTCGGCGCTGGGCCCTGCCAGGCAGCCACACCCGAAAGGTATGCCAATCACTACGGCGACCCGGGCAATCATCTCAGCGATGGAACGCGAGCAGGTGAAGCGGTTCATCGCGGTCTCGACCGGGACAGCCGCTGATCCTGGCGATGATTTCGACCTCAAGATCTGGCTGCCTGCCGCAATCATCAAGTTCGCGATGCCAAGTGCTTACGAAGATATGATCGGACTTGCAAGAGCGATCCGTATCTCGTCGCTTGATTGGACAATGGTTCGAGCGGCTGTATTGAAGAATCGCCACGCCGCGGAGCAACTCAACGTCGGCTTGTATGGTCACGCCAAGCATTCGCTGACGGTCGCCCGTGAAGACTTGGCCAAATTCATGTTTGATCAAATTGCGAACCACGATTTCGTTCGCCGGGCTCCCGGAATCAGCACCCGACAATGACTTCGGGGAGGAGACCGCTAAGCGCTTAACTGCCCGGCCCAGTGTTCATGAACGCTGATTTTCCGTCCTGCTTACAAAGCGGTAAAACACATCGATTTCCGGGACTGTTGGGAGTTGCACCGCCTTTCAGTCACGAACTGGACTCTCGGCGCATGAATGATGAGCGACCAAGAGTGTCGTACGGGACGGCGGCATTTGACGTCGGTGAAGGGCGCCTCCTACGGCCGTTCTCGTCAGTCCACAGCGCTGCCTCGAACTCTAATGGATGGCCTCGGCACGCAGCAGCTTCCACGTGCCAATTTGGTGGTCGAATACGGCCCCATCGGGAGCCACCGCAGATCGCACATCCCAAAATTGATACCGGTCTGCCTTCCCGCCGATGGCGATAGTTTGTCCGCGGGCAATGCTCGCGCCCTTCACCAACAAATGCCGGGTAATGATTCCGACAACATTCGCACAGTTTGGGATTTCGGCCGGGGCACTGACTTCCTTCATCCCAAAATTATGCATACCGCAACTATAGGCACCGCTGCCGGCCCCATCGACCGTCACGACAAACGCCCGAAGAATCCCATCGACGCCCTCGCTCGCGAAGTCCAGCCATTTTTGCGGCGTATGGGCAATGCCGACGTGCTCGACGAGCACACCCAGCGCCCCAGCTTGAACCACAGCGCTTGCCGCAGCCATCAGATGCATCATCCGATGCAAACTGCCCCCCGCGCCCTTGATAATGACGCACGACGCGTGCTGCCTCACTGCACGCATCTCGCTGGTGTCGTGCCAGTGCAGACCAAAACACCAAAAATCCAGCACGGTATTCCTACGACGTCCTTTCCGAAACTCGATGAGGACGCTCTCCCCCGTGTGCAAATCCGTGAGCATGCCGTCAACAAGACGATACTTTGGCGCTTGAGAACTTAGCGCGGATAGAAATTCGGCACGGGAGACCCACGCGCCCGGAAGGGAAAGAACAACGAGAGAGTTTTGCATCGGACGGCTACATGAAAGTTGTCGAAGCGGCGGCGGAGCGATGCTCGTCACATACCAACTTCGATTTGATCTAATCGACAAAGCAAGGCGTCGGTTAGCCAGGACAGGAAAGCGCACCATCCGCCGTGTGAGAGACCCTGGCCGTCAGGCGTATCGATCAGCCACCCCGACGACTGGCCCGGCGCGCAATCGAGTTGCCACCGTAGCCATCGACGGAGAGGCACCGTGAACTCCGACGGCACGTCGTCAAGGCGGATGTATTCTTCGGGTTCAGATTTGATGGTTTGCAGTCCGCCCGGCAACCAATTCGCCAATGCGCAGTGTCGTTGCGCTGGTGTCGACGTTCGTTCCTCCCTCGGAGGATCTTCGTAACCTACGGTCACCGCCGTCACGCAATCTTCGCAACTGAGCGCACCATCATTCTTTGCGCGTTGGATGTTGCGCAGAATCTCCTGCGTGCGAAGAAACTGGCGCTCGGAAATCTCCCGGGTCGCCCGGAGCCGGCGATTCGCCCGGTACAACGTTTCCAGCGGGTAGCGTTGGGCGAGTTGGACCACATCAAACAGGGTCGGACGCGCGAGGATGATAGGGATTTCCGCCGGGGTGCCGCGCAGTTTGGGGTTGGACCATAGGTGTGCACCCGCGCGAAACGCCAGGTCTCGGAATACAAATTTTTCAGCCATGGTACCCCTCCCAGCAACTCGAAACCGTCTTAGATCGACTCGCGCGATAGCACGGTGCCCTGCGGCACGTCCTCCGAACGATGCATCGTGCGCTTAACCGGTGCCACGACGCTAAGCGCCATGCCGACCAATTGCATTGGGCGAACGAGGTCCCGTTCCACATTGTCTAGCGATGCGATGGTCCGGAACGTTGTGCGCGGCCCCGGGCCCCGCGCATCGAACTCGTCCATGACGATTCGGTAGGCACCGGTCACCAGCGAATCGCCCGCGATGTTCTCGATCTCAAGCTGCCCAAGTGTTCGGCGGCAGTCTTCCTGTCCGTCTGGAATGAGTTCCACGGTCACGCGTAGCATGGTGTTCACTTCCCGCTGAGCGTGCTTGCGGCCATCCCCTGCAGTCGCTGGGTCAGGTCGCACCGTGTCGACGCGCTCGCAAGCCCCAGCGCCCCATCCGTCTCGACCAAGTGGTCGCGCAGCGCGACGGGCCAGCCCTCGCTGTCGTCGTCGATGGCCAGCCAATGTTCGGCCCGCAGCCCAGATCGCGCAACGTATCGCGCGATCTGGGCATACCGCGTGAGTTCGCTGAACCAGCTCGCGTCGATGCGGTGCGCACCCTCATGGTGTCGCGCCATGGCCGAATGCCAAGTAGCGCCGATCACGCGCGCCTGCAACGCAGCGGGCAGATAGGCTTGGGTTCGGCTGAAGCTCTTGAGCACGCGCACCCACGACGTGGAGAGAACAATCTGGACCTGGGGATAGGGGGCGAGAGCTTCCACGAGAATCGGCGCCCACATGAACAGCGAGCCTGCCGCACGCAATTGAGGCCGGCCATTGACCAGATAGGCCGCATCGGGGTGCAGAACACCGTCGTAGTCCAGAAACAAAATCATCGTGCATCGTGTCGTTGCGCTGACGCAGGGCAATGCGTAGCCGCTCGTGCCTGCCGCCCCAGATCCGCCGTTCGGCGGCAGGCCCTCTCGGTGCTATGCGCGCGGGGCGGCGATCGGTGTGCGCAGCAGTGTGACGCCGCGCGAAGCCCTTGGTTAAGGGCCGCTGCAAAGGCGGCATTGTGTCTCAACGACTACAGAATGAGAAGACCTTGACGCAAGAATATGTTCGGAAAGCCTTGTCTTTCATGGAAACGGCGAGCTTATATAGCAGGAAAATATTGTGACTCAACGACCACTGACAGATAAGGGAACGGTCCGCAATATGGACGCATGTCCCGTGTCCATCAGCCCTCCGCTCGTGAATTGCTCGCCCTGAATATTCGGC